>CAYOYU010000342.1:0-3756 GCA_964408265.1 uncultured Syntrophorhabdaceae bacterium | reverse complement strand
CGGATAGAGCGGCGGTTTCCTAAACCGTAGGCCCCGTGTTCGAGTCACGGCGGGCGCGCATTCAAATCAAGAAACGACAATCCAACAGGGCCCATGAAACCCATCCCGCGATTCGTTGCCTTACTGCTGTCGTTACTGCTTCTTCTGGCGGCAACGGTCTCCCTTGCCGCGGGAGAACCCTCCCAGTTTGCCGTGATCGGCGACACAAAGATAGGTACGACGGAGTCCGTCTTTATGAAATTCCTCAAAAAGACGGAGGCGGAAGGAATAAACCTGATCTTCTTAACGGGAGATGTCATCGACAGACCGGGCACGGTCTCTGAGTGGCAGAGGTTCTTCGAACTCACCGGTACGGCACGGACAATCCACATCGCGCCCGGCAACCACGATATCAACAATTACAAGTCTCTCAAAGCGTACAAAGAGTACACGGGAAGACAACCCTACTACAGCTTCTCCGCCGGCGACACCCAGTTTGTCATCCTCTGCACCGAACTGCCAGACGCCATGGGCAAAATCACGGGGAAGCAGCTTGCCTGGCTTAAGGGAGAGTTTGAGAAGCCCTTCCCTTTTCGTATCGTATTTCTCCACAGGCCGCTCTTTCCAACGCCTGTGGGTACAGGCTACGGGCTCGACAGGCACCCCCAGGAAAGGGATGCCCTCCACAGCCTTTTCGTGAAAGCCGGGGTGCGTCTGGTATTCACGGGGCATGAGCACCTGTACAACCGCAGCGAGAAGGATGGTGTCACATACGCCATAACAGGCGGAGGGGGTTCCAGACTCATTGCTTTTCGCGGGGAAGATGGCGGATTTTATCATTATATTGTTGCAAAAAGGCGCAATGAAGGTTATGTTGTTACGGTTTACGACCTGGACGGAAATAGACGAGACGAGTTCTTTATTAATAGATGAGGTGAGTTAATGGGCAGTGTAATGAAGTGGAGAAAGAAAAAGATTCGGAAGCATAAATACAGAAAATTAAGAAAACGGACGAGGCACCAGAGGAGAAAGTAAAGACTTCATAGTCTTCATATTTTCTTCATCCATGGAGTCCGCCTTCGGCGTCTCCATCACACCGCAAACATCCACAAATCTGACGTCGTTAAGAAGCCGCCTGAACAGGGGAAGACCAATCTTCCCCTTTCCTATGTGCCAGTGGCGGTCTACCATGCTGCCCAGATCGGTCTTCGAATCGTTGAGGTGAAAAAGCCCTATCTTCCCAGGGCCGAACCGCTCCTCCACTTCTTTGAAGACCCGCTCAGCCACTATCTTCCGCCGCATGTCACAGCCCGATTCGAAGAGATGGGCCGTATCGATGCAGAGGCCGACCCTCTCCTTCCGCGCAACGCCGTCGAAGAGCCTGCCCAGCTCGCTTATGGCCCTGCCTACGCTGTTCCCCTGACCCGAGGAATTCTCAAGGAGTATGGTAATGTCCCGCTTCTCCAGGACCCGGTTGATAGCCGACGCTGCAGTCTCAAGGCCCACATCCGCCTCGTCTCTTGATCCGCAGTGGACCACCATGGCCTTGATCCCGAGTTGCACCGAAAGCTCCGCTTCATGGACAAGACCCGCCAGGTTCCGCTCGTCGAGATCAACCTTGGCGAGATTGGGCAGGTAGGAGAGATGGGAGAAGATTTCGAACTCGGCTGACAGGCGGCTGAAGGCCTCAAGTTCCTCATCCTTCCACTCTTTCACAGACCAGGACCTGGGGTTCTTCACGAATAGCTGGATGGCCTCGCAGCCCAGTCTCTTGGCCTCGCTGTACATCCAGTCAAAGCCCTTTGCCACGGACATGTGAAATCCTATCTTCATAGTACCAGCACCACTATACTTCACCACAGCCTCTCAAATCAATCTTCCCGCCCCTGCGTACAAAAGTCTTGCAAAGAGCCCTGCATCGATGGCAAAATAGCCCATATGGGAAAAGACATTGTCGGCATCGTTGTAGGGGGAGGCCCCGCTCCGGGAATTAACGGCGTCATCAGTTCCGCCACCATCGAAGCCATCAACCAGGGCAAAACGGTCCTGGGCATCGTGGGCGGATTTCACAGCCTCTACGAAGGGCAGAAGGACAACATCATGCCCCTCTCCATCGACCTTGTCTCCAGGATCCACACCACGGGCGGCTCTATCCTGAGGACGTCGCGCGACACGCCGAGCAACGCCAAAGAGAAGTTCAAGGTGCTCATGGCCGGGCTGAAGCAGAACGGTATAAAGCACCCCATCACCATCGGCGGCGACGGCACGCTCTTCATGGCCAACTGGATTGAACGGGAAGCACGGGGTTCCGTCAACGTGGTTCATACGCCGAAAACAATCGACAACGATATCCCTCTGCCCGGCGGCTTCTCCACCTTCGGTTTCCAGACAGCGAGGCACGTAGGCGTCTACCTGGTGAACAACATCATGGAGGATGCCAGGACCATGGGCAGATGGTATTTCATCACCGCCATGGGCAGGCACACGGGCCACCTTGCCTTAGGGATAGGCAACGCCGCAGGAGCAACGATCAGCCTCATACCCGAGGAATTCAAGGAAAAGAAGCTTTCCTTCAAACGGGTTGCAGACATACTCGCAGGGTCCATCATCAAGCGGCTCGCCATGGGGCGGGACCACGGTGTTGCCGTCCTGGCGGAAGGCATAGCACAGAAATTCGACCTCGAGGAACTGGCAAATTACGAAGACGTGGAAAAGGATGAGGCCGGCCGCGTACGTCTTTCGGAAATCCAGCTCGGAAGGATCCTCAAGTCTTTTGTCCAGAAGACCCTCGAATCCATGGGTCTCAAGGTTACCATCGTGGACAAGAATATCGGCTATGAACTGCGTGCTGCCAGCCCCATACCTTTTGATGTGGAATACGCGAGAAACTTAGGTTACGGTGCCGTCCAGTACCTCATCAGGGGCGGTACGGGGTCAATGATCATCTAGTCTGAGGGGCGCCTCAGACCCATTCCTTTCACCGAGATGATCGACTACACTACCGGCTTTGCCAAGGTCCGGAAGGTAGATATCAGGTCGGAGACTTTCGAGGTGGCAAAAAAATACATGATCCGCCTGGAGAAGGAAGACTTTTCGAAGGAGCGTCTGGCACATCTCGCGAAGATAACCAACCTTGCTCCCGAGGAGTTCAAGGCACGGTTCGAGTATACCGTCGAAGAGAACCACGAAATTATCATCTGATTTCCCGGTCAATTCCAGCGGCAACCCATGGGCTTTGTGCCCATCTCTCCAACCTCCCCTCCCGGCCCAGATCTCTCCAGTCCCCGCTATCCTCAGGGAGCAGACCCCGTGAACGATCCCGATATTTCCATCATTATTCCCGTTCTCAATGAGGCAGAAGGGATCAACGGTCTCATCGACCATGTAAAGGCACTGGACCCTGCCAATGGACCGGAGATCATCGTGGTCGACGGTGACACCGAGGGAAGCACCATCGCCGTCATCACGGATAAGGATGTTGTCAGGCGGAAGGCAGTGAGAGGCCGGGCGACACAGATGAACACCGGCGCCGCCCGTGCACGGGGAAACATACTGCTCTTCCTCCACGCAGACACCAGGCTTCCCCCTGAAGGCCTTTCTCTTGTCCGGGCCGCCTTACGGGGTTCGGCGGCCGTTGGCGGGGCATTTGACCTCGGCATCGATTCCCCCCGCAGAGTTTTCAGGCTCATAGAGCGCACGGCCTCGCTCCGGTCGCGTATCACGAGAGTTCCCTTCGGCGACCAGGTAATCTTTTTAAGAAGAGACTATTTTCGCGCC
>CAYOYU010000341.1:1858-3783 GCA_964408265.1 uncultured Syntrophorhabdaceae bacterium | reverse complement strand
CAGCCTCTTCTCGCCCGTCAGCACCAGGTTATCGTATTCAAGCCCCACCACATCTCAGTTCTTCACTATGACCGCGGCATGTTACGCCTGGGCCAAGTCTTTCTTATACACAAGCATTTCCGAGGGACTCAGGCGCCTCAGATCATCCCGCCAATCGCTGATAAGGGCGAGCTGCTTCTTCCCCTGAGGATTGGGCATATCGGCAAGATACAGGTTCGGCGCTTCAAGCCCCATCTCTTTGTAAAGCCTTGCTGCAGCCCATTCACTCCGTGCCTGGTCGCCGTTCTTGTAAAATTTGACGTAGTACCTCTTCTTCTGCAGATCCTCGTAGAGACCGCCAGGATTGCTTCCTTTCTGTGTTCCCGGTATGGCCTTAAGACCGGACGCATCAAAACCGGTCTTCGGAAAGAGCTTTTGCAGGTCCCTGTCATATTTTGTCAGATCGGGCTGCCACGCCTCACCCGGATTGTAGCTCCATCCCGCATCAGGGTGAGACGTAAGGCCCGTCTTTGGGTCGGTGTAGACCGTGACCTTCTCTTTCCGGCCCGTCTTCTCCGATATGAGCACCTCCTCCTCGTCGAGAAAATCCTTTCCCTCGGATACCTCCAGGCCCCGTGCCTTGACCTCCTCAGCGGACAGCGCCCTCACCCTGCAGCGGCAGCTCCACCCGTTTGGCGGATAGAAGGATTTCCAGAAGGGATCATCATACCTGAAGACCTTACCGTTGAGTCTCCGGTGCGCAGGGCGGGTCCGTGCGTCGAGGACGGCCACATACTGCCAGTAAGGCCGGTTCCCCACGTCCTCCGCCATCTCTGCGTACCGGCCTGCCATGTACCCGGTCTGCATGTTTGTTTGATAGATCGTCTGGAGGCGTCGCGGACTCCCGAGTTGTACGATCTGTCCGCCTTGGGCGTCGCCTACCATCTTCCTGCCCCACCAGCCTTTCGCCCGGAGTTTTGGTTTCAGGTCTTTCTTGAATTGCTGAAGGGTGATCCCCTCGTCGAGGGCTTTCTGTAACTCATCCCGGATATCCTGGAGCACATCAAGGCGTATGGCCTTCGCCACGGTGAAGGCTTTCGTGTGGGCTTCCTGCCATGTATCGTGCCAGTCCCAGGAAAAGGCATAGCCTTTGTTTTTGAAATACTCGATGGCCTTTTCCGGCGCAAGACCGAAGGCATAGCTAAGATCTGGAAGCTGAGAACGGGAGAAGTTAAGAAGGTGAGGTCTACCCATAACTTCTCAACCTCTCAACTTCTCACCTTCTGCTGTTATCCGTCCCCACACCTCGCTTACGAATATGGCCCGGCCCAGCATCTCCTGAAGCGCCCCGTCATCGAGGCTCGGATACGTTCCGGCCAGCTCCCCCAGGATCTCCTGATAATCATGCCCACCCTCGATCAGCTCGATAATCGGCCGCAATATCCCTTCAGCCTGTTTCTGTATCTCTTCAGGGTTTAACCTCACAATCGCCGCATCGATGGCATCCTGGTCAGGGAAGGCAGTCAAGGGCCAGCGGCCGATGTTGCCCGGTTCCACAAACTGGGTCTGGTTGCCGTCTACAGACCCCTTAAGTCCCTTAAGTCCCGTAGGTCCCTGTGGTCCCGTAGGAACTATTTCCAGATCTTCCTCCTCCAGGCCGTAGGCTTTCATATAATACTTCTTGGTGAACTTCACCCCGGCGTCGCTCAGCGTCTTGTCCCGTGTCGCCTGGTCGAGATCTACCTCCTCCTCTTCCCACATGGAGAAGACAGGACGCTCCGCGGCCCCGAAGTTGATCTCATAAACCCAGTCTATAAGCTGATTAAATACCTCCTCAACGATGGCCTTGTCGGAGTCCACAATATCTTTTCTCACGGCCATGTGAGACTGCGCCGCTGCAAATGAACCGCCTTTCACCTCCGTGGTCAGGTTCTGGCCCAGGATCG
>CAYOYU010000341.1:0-1848 GCA_964408265.1 uncultured Syntrophorhabdaceae bacterium | reverse complement strand
ACTCTTCGATGAGGCTCTTGTAAATGTCCGCCGAGGCGCTCTTGCCTGCAGCCTCCATCACCTCAACGGATGAATCATCAGGCACCACAGCTATGGCGTCCTGAATCATACGCTCCAGCTTATCAGCCAGGGCGTCAGTCTCCTTCGGGTCCGTACCGCGTGGAGTCTTCCCCACAAGAAAGGGCATCCCGTACTTTTCCGTGAAGATCACCCAGAACTTCATCCCCCCTCGCTTGAACGTCACAGGCCAGAAGCATCGGGAAAGCTCCGCCATCCCGTAGGGGTTCTTGTAGGTCGCCCCATGCCTTGCCAGGAGAAATTTCCGCTCCGGCAGCAGTTCGCCGTTCATCGCATCTTCCTTCGTCCGGAAGCGCAGCGTGTTCTCCTCGTCGAAGACAAACCACTCCGCGGGCTTGCCCACGACCGCCGCGGGCAGAACGTATTCCCCCTGCTTCGTCCACATCACCTCCAGCGCCTGGTAGCCAAAGAGCGGCGCGTCGAGGATCTCCTCGATGATGTTCCTCAGCTTCAACCGGTTGAATAGGTCTTCGATCAGCTTGGCCTGACGCGATTTCGCTTTCCCCCTGTCAATTCCCCATTCGAGGGAGGTGACGCCAGCCTTACGGCTCGACACACATCCTCCCAGGTGGCCGTCGGAGAGCAGCTCGGTGTAGACTGTGATATCCTTGCCCATCTTCTTGAGCACAAGGTCAGGGTTCGGCAGGTACATGCCCAGCCCATAGAAATCAATCGATCTCTGCCTCGTAGCGATCTCCGCAGACAGGGAGACAGATCTCTCCGCCAGATCGACATATTCGCCTTCGTTCAACCAGAGCCTCTTCATAAATCCTCCAGGGTCAGCCGTGGTCTGTCGTCTCGAAGCTCGGCCTGCTCCTTACCGCATGACGTGCACTCATAATAGAAATAGAAGGTGTCCCGCCCGATCAGTTTCATCGTACCCCCGCAGTTCCAGCATGATATTTCTTTCAACCGTAATATCCCTCCATCATTGCCGCGGTCTCCCTCCTCCCCCTGGACGTAACGCTGTCCGTTACCGATCCCGATGGCGCCTCGTACGCCGCATGGGCAGCCAGGCCGCAGGCCCAGAATCGGTCTGCGTGGGAATCATCCGTATTCGCGGCGTCGAAGCGGATATTCCCGGCCGCGGTGACAATCTTCTTCACCGAGTGGAGATCCTCCCGCACCTCAGGGTCCGCGGGGATGTAGAGCCGCACATCCTCGACATACGTGTAGAGGGTGTGGGCAATGTCCGATTTAGCTGAATTGGTGAACGTTATCGGCTCCACCCTGAACTTCCCGAAGGACTCCTGGGCTTCTTCGGCAAGCTGCATGCCGAGGCCCGTTTCGTCGATGCAGGCACGCCGCATGGTGCGATGGCCAAGGATGGGCCACAGGACCTCCTTCTGTACCTTGAACCGCGTTTTCGGCAGGCATATGTAGATCCGCGTGTAGAGGGCAAGGCCCAGCTTTTCGTCTCCCCATATGACGGTGAGGTTTTTCTTCCTCCCGATATCCACACCCACATAGAGGTCGCCGGTTATCTGATCCAGCGGTGTAAGAATATTCTCCCGCTCAATCTTGTCGAGCATCTCATAGGTGAGGAATGCCGACGCCTCATCCACGGCCACGCAGCAATACTCCTGGAGCCAGGTGTTTTCATCGAAGCAGTTATCGTGCTGCTCCTTGAGCCATTGCTGTTTCTCCTGGTCGGTGGCAGGCCGCTTCAGGATCTTGTCAACCAGGCCGTCTTTGACCGCATGGAAGATATCCACCGTATGGAGAGACCAGTTGAGCTTCTTCTTTTTCACAGACTCAATAAACTTGTAA
>CAYOYU010000340.1:0-3790 GCA_964408265.1 uncultured Syntrophorhabdaceae bacterium | reverse complement strand
ACAAAATCTCTTCAATTCCTTATAACACTGCTGCAGTTCAGCTTTTTTATTCTTGTTCTCCTCAATCTCCACTTTTATTTTCAATGCCTCGGCGTCATTAATGAGGTCTCTGAATTCTCTTACCTTCTTGTAGAATCTATCCACCTTTTCAGGTTTATGCTCATACAGTATGTGCATAGCATCATCGAAGGCATCCTCGGGACCATTTTCGTAGAAGGTCTTGCAAGCCTTTCTATTTCCAAGGATCTTTGGAAGGTCTCTCACGTCTTGTGCCTTCTTAAACCTATCTTCCTTCACCCATTCAACGAATTCATCAAGGAAGGCCGGAGTTTCCTGTACTTTCTCAACAAGGTCCTTCTGTCTGTAAAAAGCGTCAAAATAGCTAAACTTCTTGACCTCGTCTTTTGTTCCGCTATCGAGTCTGGTTTCATATGAATTACGTAAATATTTTACCGACATAGCTTCATAGGCTTTCAACATGGCTTCGATGGTCTTCTTGTGCATTCCTAGATGCTTGCTGATTTCATCAGGAGTTTTATTAAGCTTCTTGATCATCCTATGTACATACGCTGCCTTTTCATACGCGTCCCAGGGTGTCTTACCCTTAATATGAAAGGTTATAAGGATATAGGAGATTTCTTCATCAGTAACATCCTCCTGCAAAATTCTCGCTTTGATGGATTGCCATCTTTTTTTTTTTTTTTATTTTTTATGTAGTCTCCTGTATGCACACAGTCTTCTATTTCCTTCAATGACCTTGTTTTTTATCACTGTTTCCGAGATGATTCTAGGAACGTCCCCTGTTCTCACGATCGGGTAACAGATTTTACTTGGGTATAGGACAACAATTGGCCCTTGCTCACAGAACCCATGACAACCTGTAGAACGAACACTGACCTCGTGCTGAATATTTTGCTTTACAATTTCTTCTTTGAGAGTATTAATAATATCTTGAGACCTTGCAGCTTTGCATCCTGTACCGCCGCAAACCGTGATTACTAGTTTCTCTTGAGATTTTATATCTTGGATGGTCTTTCTCAACTTCTCCATCTCTTCAGGGCTCGTTATGCTGTTCATTCCTCCACCTCCTGAGACGAGCTATGGTCATTCTCCAGAGATGAGAGGAGTCCTTCCACAATGCTGATGGTCATGTGCCCGTGGTAGTCGTCGTTCACCACCATCGTGGGGCCGATTGCACAGGCACCAAGGCAGTTAACTATTTCCAGCGAGAAGAGCCCCTCATCTGCGCCAGCAATTCTATCTCTAATTGCATCAACGATTTTTTTTTTTTTTTTTACATGGCACGCTGTCCCCAGACAGGCCTTTATATGGTGCCTGCCCCTCGGTACAAGACTGAAGGCCTTGTAGAAGGTGGCCACCCGATATACGGTGCTGAATGGGATGCCAAGTCTAAAAGAGAGGTATTCCAACACATCTTGTGGAAGATACCTATACTTCTTATTGACATCCAACATTATTTGGATCAGCGGTGCCGGACGATAAGAATGCTTGGCGATCAACCTTTCAATAAATTCCTGATCTCTTACAGGCGGCGCTTCTTTCCGCGTTTCCTGAATCTGGGGCTGAAGCATTACGGGGCAGTTCTCTGTGCACACCCCACAGCCGGTACATTTCGATTCGTCTATCGACCTCGCTTTCTTCTTCACTTTGACCTTGAAATTCCCCACATAGCCATCGATGTCTGTCACCTCGGAGTATGTGAGCAGTTCAATGTTGGGGTGTCTGGCGACATCGACCATCTTCGGGGTCAATATGCAGGCAGAACAATCCAGCGTGGGGAAGGTCTTGTCGAGTTGTGCCATCCTCCCACCGACGCTTGGAGTGCGCTCCACCAGATAGGTCTTGTACCCGCTGTCCGCTATGTCCAGGGCAGCCTGGATTCCAGCTATGCCTGCACCAATCACGAGTGCAGTTGGGGTGACATTTATCTTCCTCATTTCCAACGGCTCTAAAAGCGAGGCACGTGCGACAGCGGCCGACACAAGATCGATAGCCTTCGTAGTAGCCTTTTCTCTGTCTTTATGAACCCATGAGCATTGTTCTCTTATGTTGGTCATTTCAAAACAATAGGGGTTCAATCCTGCCTCCTCGACCGCGTTTCTGAAGGTGTTTTCATGCATCCTGGGAGAGCAGGAAGCAACGACCACCTTATCGATATTTGATTCTTTGATGTCGTTCTTTATTAGCTGCTGTCCGGGGTCCGAACACATGTACTTGTAGTGCCTGGCGATCTTTACATTCGGTAGCGATTTCACATATTCTACGACCTTTTCTACATCAACGGTTGCTGAGATGTTGATCCCGCACTCACAGACGTAGACACCAACCTTCACGCCTTCGTCGCTCATTGTGTCTCCCTCTGCGTGCGGTATGGGCTTGGACCCACCGTTTTTATCTGTTCGACCATATCCTTCACGACCTTGCCGAACTTCTGTCCCTCAGACGCGGAGACCCATTCCAGTCTGAAACGCTCAGGTTCGATTCCGAGGTCATCGAGCATGAGACGAATGGCTTCTGCGCGTTTTTCCGCCTTGAGGTTCCCTTCGATGTAGTGACAATCGCCCGGATGGCAACCGCATATCAGAACGCCATCCGCGCCTTTCATAAGCGCATCTATGACAAGGTTAGGATGTACCATGCCTGAGCACATGACCCTAATAATTCTGATGTTGGGCGGATATTGTACTCTCGATGTTCCTGCCAAATCGGCGCCCGCGTAGGAGCACCAGTTGCAGCAAAAGGTCACAATCAAAGGCTCGAAATCGTTCGTCATCTACACCGCCCCAAGGAGGGCATCGACCATTGCAGAGATTTGCTTAGTTGTGAACCCTCTTACGATTATGCCCTGTTTTGGACACGTCGCTTGACAGACCCCGCAACCTTGGCACAAAGCCTCATTTGCTTCAACTGTCTTCTTGATTGCCCCCTCTCTCATGTATTCGATTAATGTCAGTGCCCCGAATGGACACGGCTCTATGCAGTACGCGCAGCCGTCGCAGTTCTCATCGATGACCTCGGATCTCTGCGGGTCCAGGTCGATCTTTCCTTGCGAGAGCGGTATTGCAGCCTTGGCTGCTGCACCGCTTGCCTGCGCAACCGTGTCTGGGATATCCTTTGGTCCCTGGCAGCATCCTGCCAGGAATATTCCAGTTGTAGCAGTGTCCATGGGTCGCAATTTTGGATGTATCTCCATGAAGAATCCGTCTGCACCACGGGAGATCTTCAACACCCTAGCGAGCTCCCCGATATCCTTTCTTTGAATTATCGCCGTCGCCAGTACCACGAGGTCTGCCTCGATGTCTTCGTGACTCTGGGACTTGACAATGGTCTTACCATCATTCTCCACGACCTCGATCGGATCCTCTATCTCCCTCCGGTGGTATGTAACGCCCTCGCCCTTAACCCTGTTGTAGAACTCCTCGAAGCCCTTGCCAAACGCACGCACATCGGTGTAGTATATTGTGACATCGGCATCTGGTATCTTTTCTCGTATCAGGTGCGCGTGCTTGGCAGTGTACATGCAGCACACGCGCGAGCAGTACTCATTGCCCTTTCTATCTCTCGAACCCACACATTGAATGAACACAACCCTTCTGGGCTCTTTACCATTTATCTCGATGTGCCCACCCGTGGGACCGGATGCCGAGACAATTCTCTCGAATTCCAGCCCCATAATAACCTTATTTGATTTGCCGTACCCATACTCGGGGTTTTCGGCGGGATCGAAGAGATCGTAACCTGTGGCCACTATGATCGTACCGACATCGAG
>CAYOYU010000339.1:0-3811 GCA_964408265.1 uncultured Syntrophorhabdaceae bacterium | reverse complement strand
AGAAGTACCCCTGCCTGCCGGTAGAGATCCTCTAAGTCATTCGGTGGGGGTGCGGCTTCCTCTGCAGAGGCCATCTCCAACTCGGATAGGTAGCGTTGGTCTAGGGTGTTGTCATCCGCTAAAACGCCAAGCCTCCGGGTTAAATTGGAAGCTTCTCGCTCAAGTTCATGGTAACGTTCTTCCACCCTGAAGGATGTTACCGACTCTCTCAGCCTTCGGACTCGTTCTTGAGCCACAACCAGTTCGCTCTTGAGGGAAGAAGCTGAGCCGATGACGGCTCCCAGAACTCCCTCTCCCATACTCTTCTGAAACTGTTCGAGCTGCTTCTCCCTCTCACGAATTGCGTGCCACGAGTGGGGGATCGTCCAATCAAGACCGATAAGAAATGAGAGGTTGACCTGCTGATCAACGAGTTGCTGTTGGGCCGCTTGAGAAACCGCCTTTGCCATTCCTCCAGAAGCGTCCCGTCTAACGAAGTACGAAATCAACGAGCGGAAACTCGGGCCGTAGGGCTCAGTGAACTCGTCGAGACCAAACATGAGCTTCCCAAGCACTACCCTCCAGTTGGCGCTGCTGATCTCGAAATGGTCACCTTTGGCTGAAGGCTTGATGGGCCAGTTGTTGAAGTCCCCCGCTACAACGATTGGCGATGGCTTGTTCCCGCTGCGCTCGACTCGCGTGATAGACCCTCCCAGGTCAAACTCCATCCCGAAAATACTTTGTTCCAGTGCTGGGTTCTTGAAGATAGACTCCTTCGCCTTGTTTTTATCCTTCTTGCAGCTGCCACCCAGCAGAAAGTGAATAACCTCCAGGAGGCTCGACTTACCAGCTCGATTCCGGGTCTGCCTATCCGTTGCACCCGGGCTCTTGTCCGCCAGCACCACGTTCAAGCCTTTTCCGAACGTCACAGTCTTAAACTTAGGGAGATCGCTGTAGACCATCCGGATCATACCCCACCCCCCTCCATGGCGGTCGTTCGGTAGATTCGGCCACGCACCAGGTCGATGGCACCCACAGCAAACAGGAGGTCCAGGCTCAATACAAACCAATCAAGGGTGATACCCGATACTGGGGGCCCTGCTTTCCGGAACTCATCCCAGACCCGAGAGACTGTCTTGGGCTCCGAGAGCAATTGAAGCACCCGAGCCCCCACTGAAATGAGTGCCCGATCCAGAGCGAGGCCCTTGGTGGGAAGGATCATGAACTGGCTCCTTCAGCAACGGGGCGTTCGAAGATTTCGCAAGCCTCGAAGAAGTAGGCCAGCACTGCAAGAACGGCATTCTGATGGCCTGCGGATGGAACCCTTATGCCACCTGCGAAGTGCTGAAGGGCAACGAAGACCTCATCAGGTGCCAGTCCCTGCTCCCGTAGTTCCCCGTACTTCGCTCGAAAGCTCTCTGCAATTCGGTCCTGCCTCATGGGATGGGCGCCAAAATACTTTGCCACCAGGCCTGCTCGACTCATGCCCGCCTTGAGCAAGTCCGCAACATGAGGGGACAGAAGGTTCTTCTGGAGCTTGTCCGCAGGAACCGGACGCAAGTCAGGATCGTCGTTGGCAGGCAACATGGCGAGATGGTCAAGCACCGGGGCAAGGTCAGCAAGTCCAAGGTTAACCATCCCCCGCTGGCTTGGAGCAGGACCCAATAGCGAGGACAGGTCCTCTACCCCTAGGCCGAAGGTCTCCTGGCGAAGCTCCTCGTATCCCCAGTTGGTTACCTTGAGACCCGGGTTTGCTAGACCGATGTCCAACAGCTTCTTCAGCACACCGGGGCCAAGACCGGATCGTGAGTTGTGAACGAACACCCAGGTATCGAAGTAGCGCTTCCAGTGGGGAAGCGCCCCGGTGAAGTCCTCTTCGATCTTGGAGATGGTCTTGGCCCCCTCCATGTCGTTGGGAGCGTAGACCTGGAAGAGTATCCGCGCGGATCTCAAGTAGCCGTCGTTTTTCATGTCGCCGACGCTGCCCCACGGCCTGACCCGAGTGAAGTCCCCAGGATAGCGCTTTTCCATAATCGAAGAGAAGAAGTCCTGAAACTCGTCGGCCCTCTTCTTGAGAAAGGCAAGCTCGAACGTTAACTCGAAGTGGGCTCGGGTGATAGTATCCATTAAGTTGCCCTGCCGCTTTCAATCAGCTTCCGCAGCTTCAGCACATCGGTCGTCTTGAAAAGGCGCCATCCCGTGATTTGATGACGATGGCAGACCACCTTTATTGCCTTTCCCCATCAACGAAGAGTGACCTCGCTCACACCGAGAGCTTGGGCGGCCCCGCTGATCGTGAGCACATCAGGGCCTCCGGCAGGAATTGGCTTCCGAGAGGGCATGATGGTCAATACTAGTCAACCTTGATCATCTGTGCAAGTCCTGTACTGTATATTGCGATGGTCCAGAAACATGTCGTTCTTCAAATAGATTTCCCGTGACGAATTGCTGATAATAGTCGATCTCCAACAGGCTGTAAGTCGGAGATCTGCGGTGTATTCAGGAAGATGAGGCCGATCACGACGTGCTTGCAGCCACACCTATCACCTAGCGTGGCCGCGGAGGCGGACTGCAGACTGATGGAAAGGGGACATGGCACAGTTCTCCTTGCACATGAGAGTAGGTTTTATACTGCGACCAACGAATCTGGGGTACGCTTCAACCGTATCTCAGAATCCTTGAGTGCTATTCAGCCGTCGAGTCTTCCGCGCGTGGAGAAGTCGGCGCCCAGATCAAATAAGCGTGGGCTGGAAACGAGTCAGTCGGTAGGGCCTGCACGCCGCCTAATTCCAGGTTAGCGCAGTTCACGGAGGCAACGTCTTAGGAGTGTGAGTGCATCCTTTACGTTTTATCTCTAATCCACTTCCAGAACTGCTTTGACATCCACCCGTTGCGATTTGCGATATCGAGGCGGCAGATAAAAAGGCTGCCCCGAGGTACAACTAGCGGTTTTAGTCTAGACTGCCATTTATCCTCATCTGAAGTGGAATAGAGAACCCACACGTTTGGTGTGCATCTGAACCAGTCAACAGCAAGGTTCATCTTTTCTTCAACTTGATCAGGTGACACCCCAACTTTAGACTGGATGAAAACATGATAGAAATCAGCCATTGGGCCCCTCCTTCCCCTTGGAGGTGTCACCCGGTATTTGCAGAACAGGTGAGTCTGGTTGAAGAACTTCTATCTCCTTATCCGGGGCTAAGGTAACAGCGTGTGCTTCAATATGATCATCTGTTTCAGTCTTGAGTTGAGGGTTGGCCTTAGTTCCAAGCATAAGCTTTTCATGCATAAGAAATTCAGCTCCCTCCAGAAGTGCGGCCTGAGGATTTCTATCCGCGAAGCTGATGACACGCCATAACATTACGAAACAGAGTAGAAAGAGGAGAACAACAGCTAGGATTGATACCCACACTATTCTGACGGACCATGAGATAGCCGCTAGGCAAATAGCTACGATGACCAAGACAACACAGACTTTCCCAACCATACCGCCAGATAGTTTAATTTTAGAAACGCTGTTCAGAATTGACTGTAATTCAATACTCGGCATCGTACAGTCTCCTGTTCCACTCGAAGCCGGTCTCACACGATAGAGTAAAGCAACGCCGCCAGACTCTACGCACCAGTCAGTGCTGGCGTAGGTACTCACTTACCTTGGCGACAGAAGGACCAACGGCGGCCACAGCCGCCCGAAGCCTATCCTCAGTGACACCAAGCTCTTTGCACCACCAAGCTACTTCCCAATCTTGGTTGATGTTGATCTTTGTCCTGTCCTCTGGTGCTCTTCTTGTGAGATCGTCAGGCATGTTGGGCATCCTCCATGATTTTGATA
>CAYOYU010000338.1:2441-3845 GCA_964408265.1 uncultured Syntrophorhabdaceae bacterium | reverse complement strand
GTCGCATTCTGCGAAGTTCAGGCGCTACGCTGGCTTTGACTTTTCGGCGAGGGTCCAGCTAGCACAGAGTAAAACACTAACCCCAAATACCCTTTTCATCAATATCGACCAAGGAATCCACCTCGAACGCCCGTCTGGTTGCGACGGCAACTCGTTCGGCTTCGACTCGGCAGGCTCTCCAGCAGGCTCTCCACCAGGAACGACCCGGTAACGCAATGAAGCGTGAGGGGCGAGAATTCCAAAATAGTGAATCATATGGCAGTTGGGGTGAGGAATTATCGCACAAATTCGCCTGAGGAGCTGGATGGGCGTGAACAGGAAGTACGAGGTTCCGTCCTCCCATGCCTTCTTCAGGCGGAGGCACAGCGTGCCGTCCTCGAGCTCGGAGAGACGCTTCAGGGAGAGCGGTGGCCTCGCGACGTAGCGCGCCAACCTTTCCCGCCCGTCCTTGTCGTCCGCGCTGATGGGCTACGATGTCGAAAAATCCTGCTGTTTCATGGTCCGTGGAGCTGACCCGCGGGCGGCATGTGGAACTATCACGAGCAGGTCATTGTAAATCTCTTGATCTCACAGGCTTCTCAAGGTAGCATACGTCCATCTTGGTTCACCAGAACACGTTGCTTCCAAGCTGGAGAAGGCTGATGTTCCAGTACTCCCGTGACACGTTCTCCGTACTCGCCCGTTCCCTCCTCACGTTCGCGCTCCTCCTTTGCGGCGACACCCAGGCTGGTCCCGTTGGAAACGTATCTGCCCCCCCCCCTCTCTGAAGTGAGCGGCAACGAGTCCTCCTTCCCTGAGATGCTCTCTGGACCCTACCGTCTGGCGACGTACCAGCTCTTCCTGGGAGATCTCCCGGACATCGGGGCGATTTCCGGCTTGGGTGCATACGACTTCGACGGCGCTGGAACAATCACATCGCGTTACCTCTCAACCTTGACCGCCGAGCTGCGCCCGAATGGAGCCTACCCAAGGCTCATTACCTACGACGGAGTCTTCGACTCGACCGAACCAGTAGCCTATTGCGTGACCGTTGACGGCGAGATCACGACGTCCGAGCTTTATGGACACGTATCGGCGGGCGGAGGAGAACTCGTCCTTGGTGCTGTACTCGGGGGAACGAACCAAACTGCGCTCTTCTTCGGTGGGCGCCCCTCCGAAGGCGTTGATTCGTCCTCGGTTCGCGGCCGCTACCACCTTGTAGGAATCGGCAGCGTTTTCCTCGACTTATTACCCATACCCGGAATGAACTTCGGATCCTATCTTGGTACCTTGGAACTCGACGGAACGGGTGTGATATCCAGTGGGGATCTTTTCTCAACCGGAGTTTCAGTTTGGTTCCAGGAGCCCCTGACATCATATATTGGTATCTCGGGAGCGAAACTTGACGGTGGAGCGTACGATGTT
>CAYOYU010000338.1:0-2431 GCA_964408265.1 uncultured Syntrophorhabdaceae bacterium | reverse complement strand
CGCGGATGGTATGCTGCTGGTCGAACTTATTTGGGATATAGCGGAAGGCTTCATCGTCTCCGAAGAAGAGACCACAACCCTGATCATCCAAACCCCACGGCCGAAGTCGACGCATGGCTTAATTCTCGGTTTGAAAGCCAGCGCTGGCATGCAAGTACGCGACTTGAATGGAACGTATAACTACATGGCCATCGGGAACGCGATCACGCCGGAAACGAGCGAGGTCTCCACTTGGCTCGCGTCCGGAAGCGTCGAGTTCGATGGAGAGGGAGGCACGTTTGATGAAGCGGTGGCTGAGCGCTTCCTTCTCAACTTGGACGGGACCATCGAGCCCCCAGTCAAGCTTGGCCTTTCCACGTCCGTCTCGTACGCCGTGCTCCATGAGACGTTGTTACGGACGATGCTTACAGGTACCTACGACGTCTCGCGGGATGGAGGGCTGTGGGTCGATGGCTTGGAGGATCCCTGTTCCTTCGAAGGAGCCATGAGCGCGGACGGAAACATTTTTGCTCTCGTCGGGTTCAGTGACGGCGTCGAGCAGGGGCCAGTGTTCGTGGTTGGGGTGCGGCGACCATTGCAGAGAACGGAGCAACTCGTCAAGTTAGTACCTAGTGGAAGGCTCCTATCTACTAGTGCACCAGTCGAGCCCATTGCGTTGGAAGACGGCCCTAATGAAGAGATATTGCTTGTCAAAGGTTCTGGATACGATGGATGGCTGACAGGTCGTGCCAGGAGATACGAAAGTCGCGTCAGGACAGCGTTTGGGGCGGAAATGACGCTTCAAGAAACTCTCCAAGAACAGTCTTGGTATCTTGAGGAACAAAGCGATGAAAGTATGGAGTTGGAGCAAGTTGAAAATTATACTATTTCACGAATGCTCTGCACGATGCCAGATGGTTCGACAAACGATTCAACGCAAGATGGTGGTTGGTTTGGCTGTAAATTAATTTTCGGAAGTGATTCCAGGATACTCGTCGATAACCCGCTTGAATACCCGAATAACAAGCACGTTTATTACCACCTTGGAAGACCCTCTGAAAATGTTATGGGTAATTTTGGATGCTCCGGTGTTTTTTTAGATGAAACCCACGTGCTGACAGTAGCCCATTGCGTATATGATAACATTGAAAGTCATTGGATATACGCAGATATTACGCCCGAAGAAAGACCATCAGCGGTAGAAACGAATTTTGGAATCGACTATGGACGCGGATATGTTTGTCAAAGTGGCGCAATAGTAAATCCTGAAGCTTTTGAAGATTATTGTGAATTCGTCGAAGCCCGTTGGGTTGCACCAGGATTTCAATCATCGACACCTCTTTCAATGGACGAAGTAGTTGTTGATTATGCAGTTCTTAGATTGCAAACTGTGAATCATCCAAATGGCATAGGATACGGCGCGTGGATGGCAATTTCCAGTATCGATTCAGCACGGAAGCTTCAACAAAAAACAGCCATCTCACATGGTTATCCCACATATCATCCCTCACTTGCACTGAATGGAGGTGTGTACTGTTATTACAACATCGATGACCAAGATTGGTGTTTCATGAATAGTCATCAGTATTCCACCTCCGGTGAAGTTTTTCGAAAAACAACCTCACGTGTTTTAACAAGTAAGATAGAGGTGGGAGGTGGCCAATCAGGTTCTGGGGTGTTTTACTACAGTGATAATGCGACAACATACAATGGACAGTCCCATTACCTGATTGGTGTAGCTGCGGCTCAAGTAGTCGATAATAATGGAACTACCGATAACGATTACACAGGTGGACCAACGGCAAGACAGTTCCGTGACTTCGCATACACTATTATGCCGTGAGACTATTCTAATAGTAGCCTTGAAGGACGTTGACAGGAGAATTTCGATAACCACACTCGGTGAGGAAGAAATGAAAATACGAGAAACGCTCCTGGCATTGAGCCTTTTATCCGTTTGGGCCTCAGCTTGTGATGACCACCATATTCACCGATCTGCGTATACCGATTACTGTTTCCCAGTCAAATCAACGGTTTTCAATACCGAGGAGGCTCCTGGCGATGTAGGTGAAGCGTTGTTGTCTTGGGAGGACGAACGCGTAGTTCCGGGTACGTGGTTGAATGGAATGGAAGAAATTGTGAACGTTAAAGTTACTGTAGATCACGATCATGTATATTTCGTCGAGCTTTCCGAGGAAAGCTGTGGCGACAGATGGGAAGCAGACGCAATCATTTTTCTTACAACACATTCTGAGTTGCTTACTTGCGAGATATCAGCAAATAAGACCATTTCATCGGAATGGTGGTCCTTTAGCCAAGAGATGGATGCTTACGAAGCCGAAGAAATACTATACACCATCAATGCAATTGAGCATCTAGGGAAACCGGTGTACGTAGGAGTCCAGACCTCCTGACATAGGCGTCGGAGATCCGCGCCGTAGCTGATTCGCGT
>CAYOYU010000337.1:0-3848 GCA_964408265.1 uncultured Syntrophorhabdaceae bacterium | reverse complement strand
AAGAAGTTGAGAATCCTCTCTATGGCCTGGTTCGCATTGTTTGCGTGCAGGGTGCCGAGGGCAAGGTGACCGGTCTCTGCGAATGTGATGGCATCTTCCATGGTCTCCGTGTCCCTGATCTCACCGATGAGGATCACGTCAGGCGCTTGTCTCAGGGTATTCTTGAGGGCATTATAGAAGGAAAGTGTATCGAAGCCCACCTCCCTTTGTGTTATAACGCTCAGCCTGTGCTGGTGTACATATTCGATGGGGTCCTCGATGGTGATGATATGACCCCGTTGGCTCAGGTTCCTGTGATGCACCATGGAGGCGAGACTTGTAGACTTGCCGCTGCCGGTTGCCCCGACCATCAGGACGAGCCCGCGCTTGCTCATGATGATATCCTTCAATACCGGCGGTAGTCCCATCTCATCTATGGTCTTTATTTCCGTCTTAATCTGCCTGATAACCAGCCCCGCGTAGCCGCGCTGCCTGAAGATATTGACCCTGAACCTGCCCAGTTCCGGATAGTAGAGGGCGAGGTTCATTTCCAGTTCTTCGCCGAAGATCTTAGCCTGTTTATCGTTCATTGTGCTGTTGGCTATTGCCTCCGTATCTTCCGGCGTGAGAGGTGTCTCGCCCCGGGGTTCAACGGTTCCCTGAATTCTGAACATCGGCGGCAGGCCGGCGGTTATGTAAATATCGGAAGCATCTTTCTCTACCATGTACTGCAAATATTCATACAGCGGGCCCATCACTTACCTCCCTTGCTGGTTTTGCGGCAGCCAGAAAGCCACTTCCTCTCTGGTGACGAGATTTTTCGCAAGCAGGTCGTTGACTGCCGCGTCCATGGTCTGCATACCGAGCGCCTTGTTTGTCTGCATAATTGACGGTATTTGAGAAATCTTACCCTCCCGGATAAGGTTGCGGACTGCCGGGTTTGCGATGAGGATTTCAAATGAGGCGATACGCCCTTTGCCGTCCTTTCTTTTGAAAAGGGCCTGCGTAATGATAGCCTGGATCGATTCCGAGAACATGGATCTTACCTGGGCCTGCTGCGCCGCGGGGAAGACGTCTATGACCCTGTCCACCGTCTTCGGGGCACCGCTTGTGTGAAGGGTACCGAAAACCAAGTGGCCTGTCTCGGCAGCGGTGAGGGCCAGGGATATTGTTTCCAGGTCCCTCATTTCGCCGACCAGAATGACATCGGGGTCTTCACGGAGGGCGCTCCGGAGTGCATTGGCGAAGCTGAGGGTGTGAGGCCCAAGTTCTCTCTGGTTCACGAGGCAGTTCTTGGAGGGGTGGACGAACTCGATAGGATCCTCCACGGTCAGTATGTGGCCCTTTTCCTCCTGGTTTATGAGGTCGACCATGGCCGCCAGGGTGGTGGACTTGCCGCTCCCTGTCGGTCCTGTGACGAGAACCAGGCCTTTTTCGAGCCGGGATATGTCCATAAAGACTTTCGGGAGGTTGAGTTCCTCAAAGGTCGGGATTTTCGTGGGAATAGTTCTGAAGACTGCCGCATCACCGCGATTCTGTTTAAAGACGTTAACCCTGAACCTGGCTATATCCCCAAGGGCGAAAGAGAAGTCAAGTTCCAGATGTTCTTCGAAAACTCTCCGCTGCTGATCGTTCAGGATCTCATATATCATATTATGGACTTCATCTTTGTCGAGTGGTGGCACCTCAATCTTCCTCATTTCGCCGTGAATTCTGACCACCGGCGGCTCGCCTGAACTCATGTGAAGGTCCGACCCCTTGTTTTCAACCATGAAGATTAGTAGTTCAGATATATCCATGTCATCCTCCTTAACTGCTGTTTTGCGGTTCTCGGGCTCCGTGCGAAGCGGAGCCGTCTGCTAACCTGATGCGAGGGATTCCAACTCGCGGAACGTTGGCATGTGGCGTATATCCTTTAGACCGTAGAGTTCCAGGAACCGCCCCGTTGTTCTAAAGAGGATCTTTTGCCCCAGCTCCTCCTCCCTGCCGCCGATCTCAATCAGTTTTCTCTCCAGGAGTTGCTTGAGCACGCGTGCCGAGTCAACGCCCCTCATGGTGTCTATATCCCTTTTTGTTACGGGTTGCTTGTAGGCTATTACAGCAAGAGCCTCAAGCATGGCCCTCGTAAGGCCCGCATCCTTTTCCCGCGCGAATCTCCGGACCCACTCCCTGTAGGCCGGTCTGGTTCTCATTTGAAAACCGCCGGCTACCTCGAGGATTTCAAGAGAGCTGTCGTTTGTGTTGTACTCTTGAATGAGCCGGTTGATGGCGTTGTGAATTTCGTCAATAGAGAAGTTCTCCATTCTTTTTGCCAGGTTCTTCACTGAAAGAGGTCTTGATGACGAGAATAAAACGGCTTCCACGATCCTCTCCAAGTTCATTCTGCGAGGAATCCTCTCACCCTTTTTCTAATCTCTTCAACTTCTTCGGGATAGGAGAACCAGATGGCATCCTGTTCTTTCGAAAACCATGTGAGCTGCCGTTTGGCATAGTTTCTTGTGTGCATCTTTATTTCTTTTACCATATCTTCATAGGCAATGGAACCGTTTAGATAGCGGACGATTTCCCTGTAGCCGATACTCGAAAAGGGCTTCAACCCCTGCCCGTAGCCCGAAGAAAGAAGAGTCTTTACCTCGTCTACCCATCCCTTCTCCAGCATGGTGTCGACGCGATTGTTGATGCGGGAATAGAGTTCCTCGCGGTCCCGGACAAGCCCGACCTTGAGCGTATTGTACCGTGCTTCGCGGAAGCCGTGCACTTTTTCCCAGCCCGACATCCCTGTACCAGTCAGAATGAAGACCTCAAGGGCCCGTACCACACGGATCCTGTCCCGGTAACTTATCTTGAGGGAGTATTCGGGGTCGACGGCCCTGAGTCGCTCGTAAGATGCGAGCGGGTCACGGTTGTATTCTTCCTGAAGTCGCTCTCTCAGGCTATTGTCCCTGGGGACTTTGAAGAGGTTGTAGATGAGGGCTTTCACGTAAAGTCCCGTTCCGCCCACGACTACAGGCAGCCTGCCCCGGGAATATATGTCGGAGAGGGCTTTGTCGGCAAGTTCCTTGAAGAGAGCGGCGTTAAACTCTTCAGTGGGGGGCACCACGTCAATGAGGTGGTGGGGGACTAAGGAACGGGCGAGATCGCCCGGTTTGGCAGTGCCGATGTCGAAGTGCTGATAGACCTGCATGGAGTCGGCATTCACTATCTCTCCGCCGAATTCTGAAGCGAGCGTGAGAGCGAGGTCCGATTTTCCCGTGCATGTTGGTCCTACAACGGCGATGATCCTGTTAGCTTTTGATAACACGACATCAATACAGTATAATATATCTCCTCATGCGCGCAAGAATTATCAAACTGGTCCTGATTCTGCTGCTCATACCCGCAATATGCGGAACCGGGCTCGGGTATGCCCTGGTGAACTACCTCGAAATTCCAGACGTTAAGGAACTTGAAGGGTATAAACCGAAGTCGGCAACCAGGGTCTACTCGGACGACGACTCACTTTTTGCTGAGCTCTTAGTGGAAAAGCGGGTACCGATACCGATCACCCAGATGCCCCAGCACCTCAAATATGCCTTCATCGCCATAGAAGACGTGCGGTTTTACCATCACTTCGGCGTTGATGTGAGAGGTATAGGCAGGGCGATCTACAAGAACATCGCCAGAAAAGGAATAACCGAAGGAGCCTCGACCATTACGCAACAGCTTGCCCGAAATCTCTTTCTATCCCCGCAGAAGACCTTCAAACGGAAGGTTGAAGAAGCACTTCTGGCAATTCAGATAGAACGGACGTACACAAAAGATGAGATCCTCAATATGTATCTGAATCTTATATATCTCGGTGAAGGTGCCCATGGAGTGGAAGCAGCAGC
>CAYOYU010000336.1:722-3855 GCA_964408265.1 uncultured Syntrophorhabdaceae bacterium | reverse complement strand
ACCCGCCCTGCGTCAATCCGGGGTATCCTGCGGCCTTCCGGTGCTCCCGGACTCCCTGAACAGTACCAGGGCTCTCAGGACTTATTGCTCTCACCATGGAGGCTCCCCTCCCCCCTTGCAATTCACCGTCATGAAGAGGTCTTTCCACCAGGAACCCGGCGGCACCGGAAGGAATCTCCATTCCGCCGTATTCTTCCATATTTGCCAGCCCCTGCTCTACGGCTGCCGTGATAGGGCGCGGGAAGAAGCCTATCCAGATAATAGCCGCAGCCAGGAGCGTCATGACGACCAGTTCCTTCCGCCGCAGATCCACCACATAGGCAACAGCGTCATGACCTTCAGAATCATCGAAGAGCGCCCTCCTTATGAGGGCCGTGGAGTAGACTGTTGCGAGAATAAACCCACCCGAGGCAACTGCTGCAAAGAAGGGACTGACGTAGTAGACACCCATGAGGACAAGAAACTCGCCGACGAAGTTGCCCATGCCGGGCAGGCCCATGGATGCCAGGGCAAAAAAGAGGAGGAATCCGCTCATCCTCGGCGCATGGTTCCAGAGGCCTCCCAGCTTTTGGAAATCCTGCGTACCGGTCTGTTCCCTGATTACTCCGGCGAGGATGAAGAGTGCACCGGTACTGATTCCATGACAGATCATCTGGATCACCACCCCCTGAAGGGCCGTGTTGTTCCAGGCGAAGACCCCGAGCAGGACAAATCCCATGTGGCTGATGCTCGTACAGGCCACGAGGCGCTTCATATCGGTCTGAGCATAGGCCAAAGCGGCGCCATAGAGGATCCCGGCTGCGGCAAGGCCCATCATTACGGGGCTGAGCCGGGCTGCGGCCTCCGGGAAAAGGGGGATTAGAAACCTCATAAGGCCGTATCCAGCCGTCTTGATGAGGAGCCCCGCAAGAATAACGCTCGCTGCAGTGGGAGCCTCGGTATGAGCGTCTGCCAGCCAGACATGAAAGGGTATGGCCGGCAGTTTTACCAGGAAGGCAGCGAGAAAACCGCAACAGAGGACCATGGCTAAGCCCACCGGCATGGACGTACCGATGAGTTCGTTGTAATCAAAGGTGTAGTATCCTGTTGCCTGGCCGTGGGCCAGAAAGAGACCGACCATGGCGGCAAGCATGAGCAGCCCGCCGAACTGGGTGAATATGAAGAACCTTAGGGAGGCGTACCTTCTGTTCTCATGCCCCCAGAGGGCAATGAGGAGAAACATGGGCAGCAGCATCAACTCCCAAAAGGAATAGAAGAGAAAAAGATCCATTGCAAGGAAGACCCCCGTTATGCCGGTTAAAGCAAGAAGGAGCATAAAATGGAACAGGCCCGGGCGCTCGCTTATCTCCCTTCCCCCTGACAGAACGGCTACAATCCCGAGGAAAGCAGTAAGAGCTACGAGGAGCAGGCTGAGCCCGTCGGCGGCTATATGGAAGGTAATTCCCAGTTCAGGGAACCAGGAGAACTTGATTTCGGCAAGCCACTTTCCTGTGTTGATAGTGTCAGAGCAGGTCGAAAGCAACCAAAGGGCCAGAAGCAGATCCACGCCAAGTGAGACGAGGGCTGTCCAGCGTGCCCCCTCATCATGGACCTTCTGAACCGCGAATGCGAGGATACCTCCAAGAAACGGTATGAGTATGAGCCACAGGAGTATCACCAGAGCACCATAATCCCCATAAATACAACTGCACCAAGGGCAATGACAGCAGCGTACCAGTGGAGATTGCCCGTCTGTGAACCGGCCAGAACTCTGGATGCCAGGATACCGAGAGAAGCTGCTCCCCTGTAGAAATAATCTATGAAGTCCCTACGGTTGAGCACGGCAATTTCATGGTATGTCCGGACAAAGACCCTGTTGTAAAGTGCATCAAAGCCCCATCCTTCCTTGAGGACAGCCGCAATGAGCCCCAACTGCAGCGACTCCGTCATGATCCGGAGATGAAAGGGTTTTCGAACGTAAAGGAGATAGGCCGCATAGATCCCCGCCAGTGCGAAAAATGAGGAGAGTCCAAGAAGCCAGATTTCTTTGCTGCCCTCCAAAATGACCGGGTTGGCCGCAGGCAGCACTGTCGAAACAAAGCGCGTAAAAAGGCCTGATCCACCCATGACACCGGGCATCTCTATGAATCCTCCCAGAATGGAAAGGATAGAGAGTATGACAAGGGGTATCGCAATGGGCCAGGCGCTCTGCCCTGAAACAGCCGCTCTGGTCTGCCCGCAAAAGACCAGAAAGACGAGGCGAAAGGCGTAGAGGGAGGTGAGAAAGCCTCCTGCCGATACCGCGGTAAAGAGCCAAGGGCCTCCTCCGGCACCCATGAAGGAACGGACGGCTATGAGGTCTTTGCTGTAGAACCCGGCAGTCACCAGGGGCACAGCGGACAGGGATGCCGCGCCAGCCAGGAAGGCCCAGAAGATCAGCGGCATCTGCCGCCTGAGCCCTCCCATTTTGAAAATATCATGTTCCTCGTTGAGGGCCTGTATGACCACTCCTGAACAGAGGAAGAGGAGGGCCTTGAAAAAGGCATGGGTCATGAAATGGAAGATGGCAGCGCCCCAGGCAGACACGCCGAGAGCAAGGAACATATATCCCACCTGGCTCATGGTAGAATACGCCAGCGCACGCTTAAGATCCCGCTGGACCAGGGCGCAGCCGCCCCCCAGAAGCAGGGTGATGGCGCCTATTGCAGCCAATATTGACAGGACTTCCGGGGCAATAGTGAATAGGAAGTTCATCCTGGCAATGATATAGACCCCTGCCGTAACCATGGTGGCCGCGTGGATCAGGGCACTCACCGGAGTAGGCCCGGCCATGGCATCGGGCAGCCAGGTCTGGAAGGGCACCTGTGCGGACTTCGCCGCAGCCCCCGCCAGGATGAGTAGGGTCACCGCCACCACGGGGGCTGATCCTTCGGGCCACTGCATCCAGGCTTTGGCAGCAACCTCCGCTATGTTGAGGGTCCCCAGGTTCCAAAAGAGCAGAAAGAAACCTATTGCCAGGGCAGTGTCGCCCACGCGGGTCACCAGGAAAGCCTTTACGGCTGCCCTCCGGTTCTTTTCCTCCCTGAACCAGAAACCGATGAGAAGATAACTGCACAACCCGACACCTTCCCAACCGAGATAGAGAAAGAGAAGA
>CAYOYU010000336.1:0-712 GCA_964408265.1 uncultured Syntrophorhabdaceae bacterium | reverse complement strand
CATATTCGGCGATCTCGGTCTCGACATGGCCGAAATGGAAGCCGCAACGCCACGTTCCGGGGTCGGTGGTCCGTTTGTGCCGGTGAAGCCCACGGCCGACGCAATCGCCTTTGAACGGCAGCTTTACCGCATTCACCTCAGCCGCGCGCAGGTCGATCGGCTCTCTCGCACGCTTGCGCTGATCCCCTACCGCAAGCCCGTGCTGGGCACGATCGAAACATCCTCCGGATTCGGCGTTCGCACCGATCCCTTCAACGGACGCCCGGCGATGCATTCGGGGCTCGACTTCCGCGCCAGCGCCGGCGATCCGGTTCGCGCAACCGCCGGCGGCCGCGTCGCGACCGCCGGATGGTCAGGCGGCTACGGACGGATGATCGAGATCGATCACGGCAACGGTCTCGCAACGCGCTATGGTCATCTTTCCGAGATCAATGTGAAGGCAGGCGATACCGTGCGCATCGGCCAGATCACCGGCGAGGCGCTCAAGAAGATCACCGGCGAGGACAAGGATCAGCATTGAGCCCACGAAGAGGTTCATATAGGCGAAGAACCTGCGGTATCCCTCATCTCCTGACATGAAATCCGTGGAGTAGAGATGGATCAGGAAGCTCACCCAGACAATTACCAGGACCATGACGAGCGACAAAGAATCAAGGTGCAACAGGAAGGAGGAGTGAAACCCGCTCACCTGGATCCACGTGGCGATGGTCTG
>CAYOYU010000335.1:0-3856 GCA_964408265.1 uncultured Syntrophorhabdaceae bacterium | reverse complement strand
CCTGCTGCAATGCATCCCGGGTAACGGCATCGAGGTCGACGGCCCCGGTTTTTGAATTCTCGATCTTCTCAAGTACAAAGGAAAGGGGCGAGAATATCACGACCACCCTGCGGGAAAGGGCTGAGTCGTTAAGTCTGCCGTACCATTTCCCGCCGATCTTCGCTCCGTAGGCCGAAGCCGGTGCGTCCGTGCCGAGTTCCTTGAAGAGCGTTCCTGTGACAACAAACTCGATGTATCCGATGATGACGCCGTAACTATTGATCTCCTGCGCCGGAATGGATTTGCCCTCGTTCATGAGCCGGGTCTTGTTGAGTCCATCGCTCATCACCGTCACCTTCCTGCCTTTCGTGACCAGGACCTCGGCCCTGATGGTATCATTCACCCGGCCCTTCAGGAAATCGAGCCAACGGGGTTTGGTGAAGACCGAATTCAACACAAAATCCCTGAAAACGACCTCCGCCTGGCGCGTGACTATTGGTTTTGCCTTCGGCTCAAGGTAGCTGTCCAGCCCGTGGACTTTGCCTGTCTTGGCGTTGACAAGTGCGCCTAAGAGCCAGGTTGGGTCCATGTCATTCATGTTGTCTCCCACCTCGACCTCATTCTCCGCTTTCGCGAAGACCGGCAGTTTATCTGCAGGGGTAAGGTTGGGCAAATCTTCGAAAGTCACAGGCCGCTGAGTCGTCCCGGATAGACCATTGCACGCTGCCAGAGTCATGCCGATAACCAGGATCAGGAAGAGTTTTTTATACACGCCTAACCTCCTTGCGAAGTGATTCATGGGAGTATATCAACCATTGGGATTAATTTCCAGAAGATCGGATTCGGCGGTTCAAAGTTGAGGGACAAAAACCCGGCGCAAGTGTCTCTGCGGCAGGACCGCTTGACGGCAGGCTCATCTCTGGCACATAACGGCGTGAATCTCCTCGATGTCTCTGGTGATCTGGTCGAGGTCGGTGAGGCATCCCGACAGGTCAGCCGGTATCACGCCCGGGGCCTGCGCCGCCACAACGGAAAATGCCTCCGTCTCCTCCAGGGCAGCCCGGGCCTCGTAACCGCCGAAGCCGAACCCCATGTTTCCCGCCATCTGGTCTGCCAGCGATACAAGGCAGACTATGGTCCTGTTTTCGTCGGATCCCGACAAGACCTCATGGTGGCACCCCGCCACCTCCCCATAGACTCCCGGCAAAGCCCAGGTATCGAGGAGCCACCTGCCCACCGTGTCGTGGGATTCGCCGAAAACCTCGAGTTCCGCTTCCCTTGGAGAAATGTTCTCCCCGGAAGTCATTTGACGGATGCGCTCAAACTGGTTGTGAAAGAAACGGTCCAGAATCATCTTGCCCACGTCATGCATGAGCCCTGCAAGATAGAAGCTGGCTGTGGAGGTAAGGCGTAATTCCCTGGCAAGGATCCGTGCAAAAACTCCCGTCGCCACGGAATGACGCCAGAGAATAGTCAGGTTGACCATCTTTTGGCCCGGCGGGGCTTGAAGGGCCTTGCTCGCCATCCAGGCAATACAGAGGGACAGAACCTCATCTTTCCCCAGCATGGTCAGGGCGTGCCCGACGGTGAGCACCCGGTTGGGAAGCCCGTAGAAAGCTGAATTTGCAACGCGGAGGATGTTGACGGCCATGGCGGGATCCTTCTCTATCACCGCTGCGCATGTCCTGAGATCGGAGTCATCCTGGGAGAGCAGCCCCATCATCCGGGCCATTGCATCGGACATGGCGGGAAGATAGGCTTTTATGCCCTTGACCCGGTTTTCGAAGATACTATGAACCTTTCTTTGCTGCTCCATCTCCGCACCCGTTCTCATCGGCAGAGGTAACATACCTGGCCTCTTGAGCGATTATCGCGATGCTCATGTTATTCCTTAAGGCCAAGCAATGCCTTCTCTTCCTAATCGCGGGGCAGTCCTCCTGCTTCCCTCAACTTCTCCATGAGATCCTTGAAGTAGAGCTTCTTCTTCTTCAGGAGCTTCACCTCCAGTTCCTCATCCTCTGTGAGGTAAGGCTTGGCCTGAAGCATCTCCAGTTTCTCATGCAGCGACTTATGTAGAATACGGGCTTCGTTGTACCGCTCTGCAATGCCTTTGGCTTCGTCCATGACAGTTCGCTCCCTTCTCGATCGACTTTTTCCGGTCATGCCGGTGGGTAGGTATAAATCAGGAAGTGAAGAAAAGTCAAATCCGGTTGTGGGCCTTCTCACTGATCGTAATACCTTCCGTTGACCTCGTTGCCCATAATGCCGTATGAAGCGGTCGAGGTAGCGAGAGGGTCCGATTTCCAGGAGAAGCCTATGGACGGCACCTCCACTTCAGCCTCGGCCTGAACCGTGGCGCGATAGCCGTCAAATCTGAAGTGCTTCATCTTGTCGAAAAAGACAACCTTCTCGTCCAACGCCTTCCAGACCACTCGAAAACTCATGGAAGCCTCCGTGGAGGGTGCATCGAGGGCCGGCCACCTTGGTTGATCGATGACGGAAAGGTTCCTTATCTCAAGTGTGGCTTGCCTTCCGTCGGCGCTGACCGAAAGACCGCCCCGGGGCACCGGTGCAACCCAGTAGAGGCCCGAGGGAGCGATGGGGGGATGGAAATCGTGGACTTTGTTTCCGCCGGCGACCGCCGGCCCCTCGAAGAGGGTGAGTCAGATGTGGGCAAAAACCCCCGATTGGGGGGCCCGGGCAGCAAAGTACTCGCCTTGAAGGAAGGAAAAGTCGGTACTCGGAGCGCCGAAGGATATCCTGTTGCCCTTATTATCAGTCCCCATGCCTTTGAAATCGTTTGCCCGCCCTGCCTGCCCCTTGAAATGGTAGATGCTGGAAGGTTCGGAGCCGGGTCCCGGCGACTGGTTGTGGCTGCCATTCTTGTCGAGCCAGGGAATCGGATAGGGATCGGTGCCACCATTCGATGGCCCTCCCCCCGCCCCCTGAACCCCGTTCCGGGCAAAAGAGCTCTCCGGAAGCAGGAGTGTCGACGCCGCGGCGGCTGTGAAGCATACACCGGTCGACAGGAAACGCCGCCGGTCCATAGTGTACGGTTTAGCTGAATTTCCTTCCCGGGATAGCCTCATTTAACACCTCCTTCCGATGCAGTCTTCTGCCCTTCTGGTGCTCTTTCAGCACATTGCAGGGTCAATTCTGATTATAGGGCCGCTTGTGACAGAGCGCAAGGGCTTGGGGGAGCGCGCACCTTCAGGGCACCGGGGCGGGATGGCTCCTTCTGCCTTGACTTGAGGTGGCTCGATGCTACAATCAGTTATATGACTAAATAAAAGAACCTTGGCCGACGATAACAATAGTAGCGGAGGATAAAGGGAAAAAGTGGGACTCCCCGTGAAACATTTCATCCGTCTTCTCCTGTTGGTTGTCCTCTTCGGTCCGGTTTCCTGCGGAAAGTCGGACAAGACGACGGTTGCCATCATGACCAAACTGGAGTCGGGCTCTATCGTCGGATCGAGCGAAATCAACGCGGCACGCCTCTTCCTGGAGGAACATAACGTCAAGAACATCGATATATTCCCTATCGATGACGGCTGGGAGCCAAAGAAGACAAAACTGGCCTATGAGGAAGTGAAGAAAAGAGGCATCAGGATCCTCATCACCTCCCATGTTTCTACCTGTGCAATAGCAATCAGCGAAGATATCAACAGAGACCACATCCTCACCTTCGTTACCGGTGCCACCACGAACCTTCTTTCCGGCAAAGACGATTACATATTCCGTAACATTCAGGACGTCCGGTACGAACAGGCCGGAATTGCAGAGTATATCGGAAAACTGCCCCAAAAGCGGCTGCTCATCGTCCGTGATATGGATAACATCGGCTACACCGGTCCGGCGCTCGAATATTTTGTGGGGA
>CAYOYU010000334.1:0-3864 GCA_964408265.1 uncultured Syntrophorhabdaceae bacterium | reverse complement strand
TGAGAAGGTGAGAAGGTGAGAAGGTGAGAAGGTGAGAAGGTGAGAAGGTGAGAAGAGGCGAGTCACAACTAGTGACCCCTGGAACCCTTGACCCCTGGAACCCTTGACCCCTGGAACCCTTGACCCCTGGACCCCTTGACCCCTGGAACCCTGAAAAGGAGATATGATGGCATTCTACACGAGTATTGCACCTTACTATGATGACATTTTTCCCCTGAGCCAGGGGCAGAAGAAGCTCGTCGAATCCTGCTCCATAAACCGGCCCGCCCACAGCGTCCTCGATGTCGGCTGCGCCACGGGGGAACTGGCGCTGTACCTTTCGGACAAGGCGCGGGAGGTCTGCGCAATCGACCTCGACCCGGAACTGATCGCCATCGCGAAAGCGAAGGTAGATGCTTTAGGGATAGAGAACGTGCTTCTCTTTGTGGCCGATATGGTGCAGGTTAAGGATTATTTCCCGGCAGGGAGGTTCCAATATGCCTTCTGCCTCGGCAACACCCTTGTGCATCTGAATACGCCTGCCAGGGTGGCCGATTTTCTGCGGTCATTGGCGGAAGTGCTTGCGCCGGGAGGCCAGTTCATCTTCCAGATCCTCAATTACGAACGGATCATCTCCCGCAACATCAGGGAACTTCCCCTCATAGACAACGAAAGGATCGCCTTTGAGAGGCGATACGCCCCGAGAGCGGACGGCCGCCTGGACTTCATGACCCGCCTTAAGGTGAAGCAGTCGGGTGTGGTGATCGAGAACTCCATCCCCCTCTACCCGCTTCGGATGGGAGAATTGAAGACCATCCTGGAGAAATCATCCTTTGAGCCCCTGGAATGGCTTGGCTCCTTTGACGGCACCGCTTATTCGGAGGAGAGCGACCTTCTCATCGGGGTTCTGGAGAAGAAGGATCGATAGACAGACAGGATAGAGCGGGGGAACGGGAAGAATCCGGTCAGGCTGATTTCTGCTGGGCGATGTGGGCGTCGATGAGCGCCTCGAGTCCCTCTGAATCCCATCCGCTGAGAAGGTCTTTCTTCTCAACGATGAAGGTGGGGTACGTGCGGATGCGATGAATCAGGGACCGGTAAAGCCCCGGCAGAGACTTGGCGTCTATGAGCCTGACGCTGATTCTGTGGCGGTAAAGCTCGCCTAAGCGGCGGATCCACCGGGATAGGCGTAAAGATTCCTCCCGCAGGTCCTCCGGGTATTCACCGAAATCCTCTTTGTTTACATCGAACACCACGCCCGATTCCCGGAAGAGTAAATCGCACCGCGTGCAGTGGCCGTAGGAGGAGAGGAGATTCGTTACCACCTCTACGATTATTGGTTTCATGCTGGGTACTGCGCCTCCTTGAATAGTAAAACTAACAGCTGATCGCTGACAGTTTCCTCTATATTATACGACATCTTCCCCCAACTTGCCGCGGGCGACCCGTTCCACCCCCGGCCTACTTGATGAACGTGCCCCTGCGGTACTCATCGAAGGCTGTCTGCAGCTCCTCCCGCGTGTTCATCACGATGGGCCCGTACCAGGCAACAGGCTCTCCGATGGGCTTCCCCGAAACAAGGAGGAAGCGTATCTTTTCGCCTTCCGTTGAGACCACAACCTGTTCCCCGTCGTTAAAGAGCAGGAGACTGTGGTTTCCGATGAGGGCTTTTCGTTCCATGTCGAAGTAGTTGGCCCCTTCAACTTCATAGGTAAAGGGGTCTTTTGTCCGGCAGAAATAGCCTTCCCCTTCAATGACATAGGCGAAGACGGTATGGCCGGCCCTGGTAGGATGGATGAACTCGGAATGGGCTTTTATGGTGACGTCAAGGTATTCCGGATCGATGACGACGTCAGTCACGGGCCCCCGGGTGCCTTCAACTTCACCGCATATGACCCTGATGGTTGCTCCCGTGCCCGTGGTGACCTTGGGGATCTCCATCTTCGTAAGCCCCCGGTAACGGGGGGCCATCATCTTGCGGGAGGCAGGCAGGTTGGCCCAGAGCTGGAAACCGCCCATTACGCCCGCGTCATCCCCCTTGGGCATCTCCTGATGGATGATGCCGCTCCCCGCTGTCATCCACTGGACATCCCCCTCGGCTATGACGCCCGAGTTTCCCATGCTGTCCCCGTGCTCCACGGTTCCGCGAAGCATGTAGGTGATCGTTTCGATTCCCCTGTGGGGATGCCAGGGAAAGCCCTTGATGTAGAGGTAGGGATCACGGGAACGGAAGTCGTCAAGGAGCAGGAAGGGGTCGAATTCAGGGACCTCGCTGTTGCCGAAGGCCCGCCTCAGGTGCACGCCCGCCCCTTCGATGGTGGGTTTGCTCTTGATTACCTTCTTAATGCTGCGCGTGCTGTTCCCGTCCATGGTCTCCTCCTTTCGTTCCTAAATTGGTTCTGTTAATGATCTCTCGTTTCCAGGTTTTGTCTTTGGTCGCCTGCATCGAATAGACCTTCGAATTTGGTTTGAGATGGCGGAGGGTTGTCCTTGAGCAAACCGTCGGGAGGCGAGGAAGCTCGGTCTTTTGCGTAAGCAAAAGTTCCGAAGCCGGACGCGAGCGAGTGGAGCCGCTGGAGCGGAACGAGCGTGTTTGCGTAGGACGACCCGAAGCCATCCGCTCTAATTGCCCCTTTCCTTCTCTCCTCTGTTTCTGTCTGTACGCGCTTGCCTTTGCCCAATTTTACACCTGGTTTTCAGAAGGCTTTTGAAGACATCTGCTCCGGTGTCTTCAAGACTCTTCGCCCGCAGCCATCATATGCAAATCATAGGCATCCCGAGTACAGATAACAACGCGGCGTGGTCTGTTCAGGGGTTTGGTCTGCTGCCGATGAGAAAGTTCGGAGCCTGGATTGTTATGTTTTGATATTGTTTCCGGTGGTGGAGGAAAAAGATTGAGTCCAGATCGACATAATCGAAGGCCCCGGTGCCTGCGGCCAGCCCTATGGCGGCGGAGAGGCCCGTCATGGTCTCCATCATGCAGCCTATCATGAGCTTGAGACCGTGCTTCTTCGCGACTGCGAGGATCCGGTTCGATTCTGCGATTCCGCTCTTGGCGATCTTGATGTTGAAGCCGTGACCGACGCCCGAATCGACGGCCCTTTGGGCATCAACGGCGGTAAAGACTGTTTCGTCCAGTATAATGGGTACGGGGGAGCGTCTCGTTGCCTCCGCGAGGCCTTTCAGGTCAGCCTTTGGCAAAGGCTGCTCGAAGAGATCGATATCACCGGCGAAAGGCAAGAGTCCATCGACCATCTTGAGGAAGTCTCTGATCCCGTAGCCCTGGTTGCCGTCGAGGCGGAGCCTGAAGCCGGGTACCGACTCCTTCAGCCTCTCCTGAAGCTTTGCCACAAAGGGGAGATCACGGGCCGGATTCCCGCCCACCTTGACCTTGAAAGTCCTGAATCCCTGCTTGAGAACGTGGCCCAGCCATCGGTCCAAGTCCCCCGAATCGGGCAGGAAGGGGATGGTGATATCCGTTTCCAGGCTCTTCATCCTGGCGCCCCAGTATAGGTCTTCCCGGATTCCCTCCTTTGCCAGGGCAGCCCGAAAGAGCGCCGTTTCCAGTCCGGAAACGGTCATGGGGAAGTTGCTGAATTGCCGCCTGAGCTGCCCCACTATCTCTTCGAGGGAGGAGATAGGCAGGCCCTTGATGAGGTTCGAAGCCTCCCTGATGAGAGCTTTCATGGCAGGTATGGTCTCCTGTTTCAGGGTGAAACTGGTGGGACACTCTCCAATGCCTTGTGCGCCGCAGGAGAGGCGGATCGTGACGATGATGCTCTGGATCTCATCTTTTTTCCCCAGGGACGTGGAGAAGGTCACTTTCAAGGGGCGAACCACATGGGCGGCGCTTAAGCCCACCACGATTGACCCGCCATTACCCCT
>CAYOYU010000333.1:0-3895 GCA_964408265.1 uncultured Syntrophorhabdaceae bacterium | reverse complement strand
CCTCACCATGGAGGGGATCGAAAAATGCTCCAGAGTGAAGCCTCTTTCCCTGGGACAGGCTTCGAGGATCCCTGGCATCACTCCCGCCTCCATTACGGCGCTGCTCATTCACTTCAAGAAGAAAGGGGTATTGTAGCGGATAGGGAGATAGAGAGAAGCACTAATATCTAATATCTAAATCCTAAAGGTGAACCCGGGACAGAAGGTCATTAAAGTTTGGGATTTAGGGATTAGGATTTAGGATTTCGAGAGAGAAGCACTAATATCTAAATTCTAAAGGTGACACTGGGACAGCAGAGTATCAAGTTTAGGATTTAGGGATTAGGATTTAGGATTTTGAGGATTATCAGGATGAATGAAGTAGAGAATAAAACCTGGATATCGGCGTACCTGGAGGCCGAAGGCTTCGATGCATCAGGCGTCGGGCACCTTGCCGCCTACGACCAGGAGTTGGTGGGACTCGATGAAACCATCAGGAAGCGTTACACATACGCCATCTCCTTCGGACTCCTCCTGTCGCAGGGGATCGTAGACACCCTTTTGGAGGGGCCCAACCCGCTCTACCTTCATCACTACAGGCAATTAAACTACCGGCTCGACATGGTTGCCTACCTTCTCGGCAAAGAGATCGAGAAAAGGGGTCACCGGGCGCTTCCCTTCGCAGCGTCCCAGCTTGTAGACTGGCGAAACCAGAGGGCTCACATCTCACACAAGAAGGTGGGTGAGATCGCAGGCCTGGGATGGATCGGGAGAAACAACCTCCTCGTTCACCCGGTTTTCGGTTCCCGTCTTCGCTACAACACTCTTCTCACCGACATGCCCCTTGTCCCCGATACCCCGATTCAAAGGGGCTGTGAAGACTGCACGACCTGCATCGGCCGATGTCCGGCGCAGGCAATAAAGGAGGACCCATCGATGTTCGACCATCAGGGTTGTTACGATATGCTCAAGAAATTCAGGAACGAGAGAAATCTCGGCCACCATATCTGCGGGATATGTATAGCAGCGTGCAGGGGGAACATATGAAAGCGCTCATCGCTCTCGAAGACTGAACAGTCTTCACAGGAAAAAGTTACGGTGTGGAAGGCGAAAAGGCAGGCGAAATAGTCTTCAACACCAGCATGACCGGTTACCAGGAGATCATGACAGATCCTTCGTATAAGGGGCAGATTGTTACCATGACGTACCCCCTCATCGGGAACTACGGCGTAAACGATGAAGATGTGGAGTCAGGCGGCCCCAAAGTGGAGGGGTTCATCGCCAGAGAGTTCAGCAAGATTACAAGCAACTTCAGGTCCACAGGCGATCTGTCAAAGTATCTCAGAACGCATAACATCATGGCCGTGGAAGGGGTGGATACGCGGGCGCTGGCCCGCCATATCCGCGTGAAAGGCGCAATGAAGGGCATCATCTCCACAATCGACCTGGACGCCGGCAGCGTCGTGGCGAAAGCAAAGACCTCGACGAGCATAGTGGGCATAGACCTTGTCAAAGAGGTGACCTGTGGCGCACCCTATGAGTTCACAGGGGACGGCCAGGCGAGTTCATTTCCTGATTCCCAGGGGCAGCTGCACTGCGTAGTCATGGATTTCGGCGTAAAGATCAACATACTGAGATTATTACGAAAGATGGGCTGCCGGGTCACGGTGGTCCCGGCGCAAACCCCGGCAGCTGATGTCCTGGCGTTGAATCCTGATGGGATCCTCCTCTCCAACGGTCCCGGGGACCCCGAAGCGGTCGACTACGCGGTCCTGGAGATCCGGAAGCTTCTGGGCAAGATTCCCATATTCGGCATCTGCCTCGGTCAGCAGCTCCTCGGCCTCGCCTACGGCGGCAAGACGTACAAACTGAAGTTCGGCCACAGGGGCGCAAATCAACCCATCAAGGAACTGGCCACGGGAAAAGTCTACATCACCTCGGAAAACCACGGATTCGCCGTAGACCTGGAGTCGGTGAAAGAGCATCCGGTACAGGCCACCCATATCAACCTGAACGACAACACGGTGGAAGGTATCGAACACAGGGAATTCCCCGTTTTTTCAGTCCAGTACCACCCCGAGGCCTCTCCCGGGCCGCACGACTCCTACGGGCTCTTTGCCAAGTTCAAGGGGATGATGGAGACATATAAAGCGTAGAAGTTGAGATGGTGAGAGGTTAAGAAGGTGAGAGAAAGGCAGATCTACTGGTCTACAGCATTGTATGCAGGTCCCATAGTGTCCCCCTTCTCAACTTCTCACCTTCATACCTTCTCACCTTCCGCATTTAACAAGGAGACCTATGCCTAAGAGAACAGATATAAAGAGCGTTCTGATAATCGGGTCGGGACCGATAGTGATCGGCCAGGCCTGCGAATTCGACTATTCAGGAAGTCAGGCCTGCAAGGCACTGAGGGAGGAAGGTTACAGGGTTATCCTGGTAAACAGCAACCCTGCCACCATCATGACCGACCCTGACATGGCAGACCGTGTCTACGTTGAACCCCTCATACCCGAGGTTCTGGAGGAAATCATAAGGGTGGAAAGACCGGACACCATCCTGCCCACCATCGGCGGACAGACGGGGCTCAACCTTGCCACGATCCTCTCTGAAAGGGGCGTCCTCAAAAAATACGGCGTCGAGCTTATCGGCGCCAATTATGAGGCCATCAAGAAAGCGGAGGACAGGGAAGAGTTCAAGGCCGCCATGGAGCGTATAGGCCTCGACATACCCCGGAGCGGCCTCGCCCACAACATGGAGGACGCCAGGAAAGTGGGGCGCGAGATAGGCTTCCCCCTTATCATCAGACCGAGCTATACCCTGGGCGGCACGGGAGCATCGGTAGCCTACAACGTGGAAGAGTTCGAGCTTCTCGCCCAGCGCGGGCTCGAGAGCAGCATGATCAGCGAGATCCTCATCGAGGAATCTGTCATCGGATGGAAAGAGTATGAACTCGAAGTTATGCGGGACAAGATGGACAATGTGGTCATCATCTGTTCCATCGAGAACTTCGACCCCATGGGCATACATACCGGCGACAGCATAACCGTGGCTCCGGCTCAGACTCTCACCGACAAGGAGTACCAGGTCATGAGGGATGCCTCCATCAGGATCATCCGGGAGATCGGAGTCGAGACCGGCGGGTCGAATATCCAGTTCGGCGTCCATCCCGGTACAGGAAGGATGGTAGTCATCGAAATGAACCCCAGGGTCTCGCGAAGCTCGGCCCTTGCGTCCAAGGCCACGGGATTCCCCATCGCGAAGATAGCTGCAAAGCTTGCCATAGGCTACACCCTGGACGAGATCCCCAACGATATTACAAAGAAGACCCCGGCCTCATTCGAGCCGACCATCGATTACTGCGTCGTCAAGGTGCCCAGGTTCGCCTTCGAGAAGTTCAAGGGCGCCGACGAGACCCTCACGGTCTCCATGAAGTCGGTGGGTGAGGCCATGGCCATCGGGCGGACCTTCAAGGAGGCCCTCCAGAAGGGTTTCAGGTCACTGGAAGTCGGTGTGCACGGGATCACCGACGACCGGCTTCCCGGCATTGACGACCCCGATTTTCTTAAGAAGAAAATCATCACCCCCAACAATGAACGTGTTTTCTACATCCGCCACGCGCTGCGCCTCGGCATCGAGATCGAGGAAATACACCAGTGGTCCGCCATCGATACCTGGTTCCTGAAGAACATGGCTGAGATCATCGACTTCGAGAAGGAGCTGGAGATCTACAGGAAAGACCTCCCCATATTCTCCCAGAACCCGAATGGCCTTCCCCCGGAACTGATGGAGAAGGCGAAGAAATATGGTTTTTCGGACAGGCAGATAAGCCAGATCCTGGGCACCACCGAAGCGGAAGTCAGGGCGTCACGGTTGGCCCAGGGCATCAAGAGCGTCTTTAAACTCGTCGATACCTGTG
>CAYOYU010000332.1:0-3920 GCA_964408265.1 uncultured Syntrophorhabdaceae bacterium | reverse complement strand
AATTTCGTCAACTGATAACACGCTAGAAAGCACTTGAAAGGAGCACTCAATGCAGCCTGACGCATGGATTTTTGGGATGACCCTGTTGCTGAGCACGCTGACTGCATGCGCCCAACCGCCACTGGATGCCAAGGACTATCGGGAACAGGAGAAACGCTGGCAGTCCTGCCCGGATGGCTATTACAGCGGCCCGCGCCCAGGGCGACGCAACTACTCGAATGACAAATACCTGTGGGTGGTTACTCCAGAATTTGCCAAACGGTTCTGCATGCCCGACGAGATGATTGACCCGGAGCTCAAGGGTGCGGAGGCCATCGCCTTCAAGCGAGTGGCGTCGGAGGATGGCGATGACCGCTGCTCGGTGCGGGATGGCAAACCCCATTGTGTGGACGATGGGGTGGGGCGTTTCGAGGTGTATCTCAAGAGCAATCTCAACTTGCCGGCGGCGCATCCAGAAGTGAAATTCTTCGATGGGGAGAAAAATTTCAGCGGTTGGCATATCGCCGTCGAATCAAGAGCCGCCACTTGTCAGCTCTATCGCAAAGGCAAATACCAGTTCCCTCCTGGCACCACCAGCCGATTCGGGAATTATTGCGCCCACCCGGATCGTGGGTACCAATTCGGACTAATTGGGATACAACGCAGCGGCAAGGAATGGGGACTGGCTAGCCTATGGGAGGTCGGGTTTCGTGCCGAGTGGGCACCAAGCATCGATTTGGTGATTCTGGAGAATCGAGGAATGGCTGGCACCCTCGACATTAACCCTAGAGGCGTTGCGGCTGGAGTTGGTCGCTATGCCATCGTGCTGGATGACAGCCGTAAACCCAGGAAATGCCCGTGGTCGGATTGCGCACTCGTGCCCAACGATTTCGAGCATGTCATCTACCTGCCCAATAACTACGTATCTCGGATCAAGGCAAGCGTAGACCAGGCCGGTACGTGGAGCGACTTCATTCGTACCTTCCAACAACCCTGAACCCTTTTCTGAATTCAAACAACCTAAGGAGTACACCCCAGGATCAAAGGGGTCAGTGTCGCAATAAATTCCTGAACTGAACCAATAACCATGCCGCGCCGCCCCCGAATCAAACTTCCCAACCTGCCCCAGCATCTTGTGCAACGCGGCGTTAATCGGGAGCCGTGTTTCTTCACCGAGGAGGACTATCACTGCTACCTCCATTGGCTGCAGAAATCGGCTGCCGATTACCCCTGCGCCATCCATTCCTATGTGCTCATGACCAACCACGTTCATCTGCTGGTCACGCCGGAAACGCCAGCGCATCGCCATCGCCCGCGCCCTGCTCACCCAGCCCCGCATCCTCATCCTGGACGAAGCCACCAGCGCCCTGGACTACGAATCGGAACGCATCATCCAGGACAACATGGCCGACATCTGCCGAGGCCGGACGGTGCTGATCATCGCCCACCGCCTCAGCGCCGTGCGCCACGCAAACCGCATCCTGGTTATGGACCACGGGCAGATCGTGGAAATGGGGCCTCATGAAACGCTGCTGGCGAATCCGGAAGGGACGTATAGCCGGTTGTGGCGGATGCAGCAGGGGTGAGGGGGAATGTGGAATATGGGATTTGAATTATTGATGGAGAGTGGTTGTGAAGATTAGGTCAACACTGATTCCCTATGTTTTATCTACGCTGTCATATCTCTTTGGCGCATTCTGGCTGCTGGGTTGCACACCCACCCCGCCCCGCTTCGGCAACTTTGGCGGCCCGGCTGCGGAGATTCCCATCCCCTCCAAACCGCCTTCAAACCCCAGCGGCTTTTCTTTCCGCGCCACGGACTGGTTCCCTGTCCAAGCCAGATTTCACCCTGACGGCAGTCGAATGGTCGTCAACTTCTGCCACGTGGATGCCCCCTATTTTTGCCGTATGGCGTACTACAACATCACGCGCAAGGATTGGCATCTCGTTCCTCAGCAGCAGGAAGGGGTTAGCTATTACCGCCCCAGTTTTTCCAATGACGGCAAGACCCTGGTCTTCAGTCAGGATGTCTGCGGGACGACACACCAGGAATGCGACGGCTACGGAGATCACACCCTCATGCCCATCGAAGGTGGACCGACCACACTGCTACCTATGCACCGCACCCGGCGCGCCCATTTCACGGCGGATGATCAACGCATCACCTATTGGCGGGTCAAAGGGAGCGGCAGGCTGGCCAGTGGTCGGGCTGTGGGCAGTGTCGGCGTGTACGAATTCAATCTGGCTTCCGGAAAGGAATCGCACCTGAGCGAGCCCATGGAAACGGGAAGGGGCGCCTTCTACTTCATCGCCGACCTCACCGCACCCCGTTACACGGTAGATGGCCGCTCCTTGTTTTTCTGCGCCCTCAATGGGGATACCACGCCCTACCAGCAAGACAAGACCACTTGGCATGTCTTGCCCCATCCCATACCTGGATTGGGGGCGAATTGCTTGATGCTGGATGTGGAGAAAAAAAGCTACTCGCTCGTGAGTACAGATCGGATGGGGGTGAAGATGGAGAAAGATCTTGGGATGCCATACGTCCATCATCAACAGCTCGGGTTACTGACCGGACCACTACTAAAACTCAAAAATGTGTCAACTGGGCAGATTCAGAAGGTGCTGCTAAACACGGGCCACATCAACCGCGCCGATGCCGATCTCAATCCTCAAGGCAGCACTGCCGTAGCGGTCACCGGCACCACCCTGTTCAGGAACGGGCAGCACAACGCAGTCGGCGCATACAGCATTCGCCCACGGGCGGGCGGACAAGACGCTCCCGCCCTCGCTCTCATCGACATCCCCACCCAACTCGTTGTCCCCCTGGAATGGCCGGACCTTACCCGTCTGGTTGCCGCTCAATAAAACCCAACATCAGGAGAACACCATGACCGTCACCCCCGTGCCTGCCTATACCAACGACGAAGGATCAAAGGGGTCAGTGTCGCAATAAATTCCTGAACTGAACCAATAACCATGCCGCGCCGCCCCCGAATCAAACTTCCCAAACTGCCCCAGCATCTTGTGGAATGCTCGCCATCGGATTGGCCGCCATGCGCTCGGCCAACAGCACCGTCCTCTTGTCCAGGCGACGATCGCCCAGGTCGATGTCCTTGAACTCCTCCACTGCCCAACTCATCACTTTCGCCCAACTTCTCCAGAAAAGTCAGCACGTTACGGGCGCGTGTTGAAGTTGTGTGTAATGACATGGGTAAGACGAACCCAGGCGCGACGAGGGCGACCGACAAAGATGACAGGTATTGAGCCAGTTCATGGTGAGCAAACAGGGCTCGGATTTTGATGAATTGCATTGGAAGGAAAAATGTATGCGGGAAACTAAATTCACACTGACCCCTTTGGTCCTTAATAAGAGAAATGTCTCTGGCCTCCTTGGTATGGGTGAATTGACCGGCCATGAACAAACAATCACCCGCGTGGGAAATGCCACCCACAGCACGGTGAATCTGGATGCGAATGACTGGCAACGGGAGAAAGCAAAATGAAAACAAAAATACCATTCATCGACTTTCTCCAAGAAACAGCACTTCAAAAAACCAAGCCTTTCCTACTCTTGTTCCTGTTGTTCATTTCAATGTTTTCCGGATGTGGCGCAGTGGTCGGAACGACAATCAATGTAACAAACAAAATCGACCAAATTCGGGATCGGGGCCGACTCAACAATCTAGTGGTGGAGCACCTTAAATGGGTGAAGGAACTACAAGCCAAGGGTGATCCAATGGGAGACTACCTATGGGTCAAGGCGAACGAAGACGGTATGATCGAAAACACAATCAAAGACCCGCAGACCCTGACACAGATGTATATTGATGCGGCAGATAAAGGGTCGGTTGATGCACGGATCATGTTAGCGATAAATCGCTTTCGCGAAGGTGCAGGACAACACCGAGATGACAACGGGAAAGATGCCGAATGGCTAC
>CAYOYU010000331.1:0-3927 GCA_964408265.1 uncultured Syntrophorhabdaceae bacterium | reverse complement strand
GAGTCGTTTTACCGGCGCTGCCAAGGAATTGACCCAGGCCATCCAGATAAATCCATACTCAATAGAAGAGTTTGCCGACAGCATAAAGATTGCCGTTGAGATGCCAGAGGAGGAGCGGAAGAACCGGATGGCAAACATGCGTAATATGGTAAAAACAAACAATGTTTATCGCTGGGCTGGCAACATCATCACGGAGTTGACGGCGCTGAAAAAGAAATAGACTTTCGAAAATATGAAATACTTGTTTGCCGATCGGGAAAGAGTCTCGAGAAAATTAAAACGGCGGCGCTTTCTTGTAAGTTTCCCTTGTTGTACCGTAGTGCCGTGTGATTTGGAAGCGAATTGAGGGGGCACGGCATACTGCGTTAATCTGGGAAGATCCCCGGCGCCTGTGCCGTAGCGCCGTAAGATTGGTTTATCTTATGCCGATGAAGTGTGCCAAAGCCGGGCGTTACGCCTTGCTTTGGGTTACATTCTCACTACTTTTCCCGAGTGCAATTATTCTTCAGGACTGAAAAAGAGATAGAGTTATTTCTGTCGCAGCTGAAACTGATCCGCTGTCCATTTTGCCATGCAACAGAAACAATGGTGCGGCATGGATTCATTCGCGGTTATGTTGGCGCTGGGGAGGAAGTAATTCGCGGATGGCGATATCGTTGCAAAAAGAGTCCTGAACGCGACGGATGCGGCAGGGCGCCGAGCATTCGCCTTGGCCATACAATACCCTGCCGCTGTTTCAGTACAAAGCAACTATGGGTATTTATTCGGGCGCTGTGTGAATCCAGATCGGTCAAAGCCGCATGGGAACATTGCCGTAATGGCCTCAAGCTGGATAATTTCTATCGGATTTTTCAGCGGCTGCACAAATGTCAGAGCGTCATCCGCACCCGTTTATGTTGCCGGGCGCCACCGCCTGAAATGAAAAATGCGGGTGTGCCCCTTTTCCAGATGTTAGCCCACCTTGAAAAGGTTTTTGGTGATATCGATCCGATACGCCACTTCCAGGAGCACTTTCAGAAGAGTTTCCTGGCCACCTCATAAGCACACACCGCATTGTCAATTTATCACCGTGTGATATTGGCCGCCAAGCATTGATTTTGACCGGCAACACGAGAATCACATTCCTCCTGTCGAGCCAACTCCGGTACGGTTCGAAAAAACCAAAAGGAGGATAAAATGAAGCGTGTAAGTGTTTATTTGAAGCTCAGGGTGATAGGCGCAATAGATTCGATGCCGGGAACGAGCATTAAGAGCCGCATCAAGGAAGTCAGCAAGTTGACCTTCAACGATGAGGATGGAGTTCCTCATGTCTTCACATGGCGCACAATCCAAACCTGGCTGTCCATTTACAAACAATACGGTGTTTCGGCCATTGTTGCCCGTCCCCGCTCGGACAAGGGCAAACACCGCAAGGTCAGCAGGGAGGACCTGCTTGAGGCCATCGAGAACGTGCTGCCTGAATTCCGAGACACACGTTACAACAAGATGATGATCTACCGGCGCTGCATAGAGCGCGGTGTTCTCGCTCAATCAAACTGTTCTCAGACCAGTTTCTTCAGGCTTGTCAGAGAATATGACCTGCTCACGCCAGCCACGCAAACCGACAACAAGCGGCGCCTGGCCTTTTCGAAGCAGTACGCCAACGAAATGTGGCAACTCGACACCATGTTCGGGCCATACATAACCAACGGCAAGACCTCGACACAGACCAAGCTCATCGCTTTCATTGACGACGCTTCCCGCGTCATTACGCACGGTGAGTTCTTCTTTTCGGAAAACACCGACAACCTGATCGTCGCCCTGAAAAGCGCTCTGTACAAACGGGGTATTCCTCAAACCCTGTATGTCGACAACGGCGCAATCTATACTTGCCTGGAAATCAACCAGATCTGCGCCAGAATCGGCACGATACTCTGCCATACCCCGGTGCGGGATGGCGCGGCAAAAGGAAAGATTGAGAGATTCTTCCGCACAGTCCGCGATCAGTTCCTGCTCAGGCAACTCGATATCAGCTCGCTTGAAGCCCTCAACCGGCAGTTCCATGACTGGGTTGAAGGTGAATACAACGCCAGGGAGCACAGCACGATCCTGATGAAGCCCATTGACCGCTTCGGCATGGATCTGGAGCGTATCCGATTCCTTGACCCAATGCTGGCCAACGACGAGTTGTTTTACGTTGAGCAAGACCGTACGGTCCGCAAGGACAACACATTCCCGCTCAATAATGTGCGTTATGAATGTCCTCGTGATCTTTCAAGCCGGGAAATCCAGGTGCGATTCAACCGCGCCAAGCCCGACCGCATCGTCGTTTTCTACAAGAATGAGCGCATGGGCGAAGCCACGCCGCTTGACTTCCTGGCCAACGATAGAACCAGGCTGCGGAAACCAGATGTTACCGACATGCAAAATCAAAACTCTCAGAACTAACTAACATCACAGGAGAATACAGCAATGATACGTTCACACTTCGGAATCGAGCAAAATCCATTCGACCAGCAGAAACCGGCTCTGTTGCCGCATCAGCAGGAAATCTTCGAGACCATCAAAGTTCATGCCCAGCAGGGCGGCCTTTGCATCATTATGGGCGAACCCGGCACAGGCAAAAGCGTCATCAAACACGCCATCATCAATCACGACCCGAAACGCATGATCACTCCAGCCATCGCCCGCACACTGCACACCTACACCAACACGCTCCACATCCTCTGCGCGGCTTTCAAGATCGAAACCGACGGACGGGATGCCAAGTGCGAAAAACTCCTCATCGAGGCAGGATGGAAGGTCAACCATGAAGGCAAAATGCTCGTCCCCATCATCGACGATGCTCACCTCATGGACGTGGAATGCCTGCGCAAGCTCAGACTTCTTTTCGAGGATTTTCCCAAAAATCACAATCTTGTTCTCTTCGCACAGCCCCAGCTCATGCAAAAACTGCATCTCATTGTCAACGAGGACATCAAAAGCCGTATCACCTACTCCGTCAAAGTGTCCAGAATGAATCCGGATGATATGAAAAACTTCATCTACAGCCAGCTCGATATCATCAAGCTGGGACACAACACATTCAGCGACGATGCCATTGACCTCATCGTCCGATCCTCCGAGGGTATCCTACGCCGCACTCGCAATCTGTGCATCTCAGCCATGCTCGAAGCCGTCAGGGACCGCAAACAGGTCATCGGACTCGACCAGGTAAATCACGTTCTTATGCAGCCGCACTGGAGAAAAGACAATGACATGGCCGCGCTCTGACGTGTCACGGCGTAGCGCCTGGACGAAGGCGGAAATCCGCCGCGCACGTCATATCCCGCTCAAACCGGTGCTCGAAAAACTCGGATACCGGCTTGAAGCTGTGAAAAACGGCAACTATGTCGTTCGTGACCTGCCCGGCGGGATCGTAATCAAGGACCATTACTGGGTATGCACTGAAAACGATTCAGCCGGTAACAGCATAGATCTTCTCGTAAAAATACGGGGAATGTCCTTCTCAAAGGCAATGGAACTGCTGCTGTCGTAGAAAATCGTACGACAGCTTCGGCCCTGAAAGGAAATACTTATGACGGCAATGGGCGCAATATATGATCAGATCACGGGAAAACAGGACGGTTTATACAGAAATAATTCGGGAACAGCGTACGGTGTCAAAACGGTCGGTAACACGAAACAACACCATTGCCGACTATGGCATTTGTCATCAGGCTGCCATATATATCCCAACCGTATGTTTCGGAAACACCGCCCGTCCTGGCCGCACTTCTTGCCCTGCCGAGCCTGTCATAATCAAAAGTGACGGCGCCGGCGCCGCCTGAACGGCCAATCTGATCGCCGGCTTTATTATACTGAAAAGACAAGATATTCCATGCCTGATCATGGACTTGTGAGATCTGACCGTTATTCCGATACATAAACCGCTCAGAATTATCTACC
>CAYOYU010000330.1:0-3928 GCA_964408265.1 uncultured Syntrophorhabdaceae bacterium | reverse complement strand
TTCTGAAAGTTGACAAGGAGAACCTCACCGCCACCGTAGAACCGGGCGTGGTGCTTCAGGAACTCACCATGCGACTCATGAAAGAAGGTCTCTTCTTCCCGCCCGACCCGCAGAGCTTCCTGGGAGCAACCCTGGGCGGCATCATCGCGGAAAATGCAGGCGGTCCGGCATGTGTCAAGTACGGTGTCACAAAACAGTACATCCTTGGCGTCGAAGTGGTACTGGCCAATGGCGAGGTCATCCATCTGGGCGGCAGGACCTTGAAGAATGTTGTGGGCTATGACCTCCTTCATATCTTTATAAGTTCCGAGGGGACCCTTGGTGTGGTGACAAAGGCCGAATTGAAATTGAACCCTCTTCCTCTTGCCAAGAAAACCATCATGGGAGTCTATGCCGATGTGGCAGTAGCCGGCGAGAATGTCTTCAGGGTCCTCGAAAACGGCGTGATTCCCGCCAAGATAGAGCTTCTTGACAACTGGGTTATCAACAGGATCGAAGAAATGATGCCCATGGGACTCCCCAAAGATGCGGATGCAGTCCTGCTTTTTGAGGTAGACGGCATCCCGGAGGCTGTTGAGAAGGAGACGGAGAAGATTGTCGAGGTGGCGAAGAAATACGGCGCTACGGATGTGAGAGTGGCCAAAGACCAGGCTGAGGCAGACAAATACTGGATGGCAAGGAAGGCAGGCTTTGCAGCGGTCTTCGGAAAAGCCAAAACAGTTTTCGCCGAAGACGTAACGGTTCCTAGGGGCAGTATCCCGGCACTTATCAATAAGTGTAAAGAACTGGCCAAGAAATACAACGTGGAGATCGTGGTGCTCGGTCACGCCGGTGATGGAAACCTCCATCCTGCGATTCTCACCGACATTAACAACAAAGAGCATTATGACAGAGCCGTAAAGGCCATGGACGCGATCATCGAGGGCGCCGTAGAACTTGGTGGCGTCCTTTCCGGGGAACACGGCATAGGTCTTGAGAAACAGAAGTTCCTCAAGAGACAGCTCGAGCCCGCCGTTATCGACATGATGAAAAAGGTAAAGGCGCTCTTTGATCCGAACAACATCATGAACCCGGGTAAGATCTGGGAATAGCCTATTAAGGGGGATAACCTTTGGAAGATTTGAAAGAACTCAAAAAAGTAGAACAATATGCCGATCAGTGTATGAAGTGCGGGTTCTGCAGCTTCTTCTGCCCCGTTTATCAGGAAGAACACGTTGAAACCGGTGTCGCAAGGGGCAAGAACTATCTTATCAAACAGATAATAAAGGGTGAGCAGCAATTTACGCCGGAGATGGCAAAGATCATCGGCAAGTGTCTGCTCTGCAAACGCTGCGTCGCAATGTGTCCTGCCAAGACTCAGATCGACAGGGTCGTTGTTGCGGCAAGAGCGGAACTGGTAAAGAAGAAAGGTCTCGGATTCATCAAGGACTTCGCCTTTAAGAAGGTAATGTCAAACAGGAAGGCTTTCGGAAGGTATGTGAGGCTTGCAAAAACGTTCCAGTGGATGCTCCCGAAGACGGAAGGCAAGATCAGACATCTGCCCGACTTCTTGAAAGCCCTCGGCCAGGGAAGGAATATCCCCGAGATCGCCCCGACATTTCTCCGGGACCAGGTAAAACCCCTGTACAAAACCCAGGATGGGAAGGCGCCGAAGATGAAGGTTGGTTTCTTCTCTGGTTGTGCCATGGATTTTGTCTATCCGGAACTTGGTCTGAAGATTATCGATTTTCTCACCAAACACGGGGTCGAGGTGGTTTTTCCCGAGAATCAGACGTGCTGTGGGGCTGCCATCTACTTCAGCGGCGATTTTGAAACAGGAAGGATGCTTGCCGAGGAGAACATCAAAGCTTTCAAAGACGTGGACATCATTGTGACCGGCTGCGGAACATGCAGTTCCACGCTGAAGGATTATCAGAAGTACCTTCCTGATACAGAAGATCAGAAGAAGAGGTACGAGGAGTTCGAAAAGAAGGTGAAGGACAGCACCGAGTTCATCATAGATGTCCTCAAGATACCACCGGAAGAGTTCAAGCTCAAGAAGGAGTTCGAGGGTAAGACAGCCACGTGGCATGATCCCTGTCACCTCGTGAGGTATCAAAACATTAAAGATCAGCCTAGGGCTATCCTCAAAGCCCTGAAGGGACTCAAATACGTGGAGATGCCCAACGCAGACCTGTGCTGCGGTATGGGCGGTTCATTCAGCGTGTATCACTACGATATTACCAAGAAAATCGCATCAAAGAAGATGGACGGTATCAAAGCGACAGGCGCCGACATCGTTGTAACTGCCTGTCCGGGCTGTATGATTAACTTGATCGACAACACGCTTCAGCATAAGATGCCGCAGAAAGTCCACCACCTGTTGGAGCTTGTCGAGTAAACGGTAATAGTAGTTGAAACAGGGTACCAAAAACTAAACTATTTTCTAGGGGGATTCACTTATGAAAAACGGGCACTGGATGACAGCAAAAGACGTAGTGAGAGTTAACGGCTTCAAGTTTCCAAATAAGATTGGCATCAAAGACCTTTACAAACAGTACACCTTCAAACAGTGGGACGAAAGGTCATGCAGACTTGCCAATGCCCTTGCCGATATGGGCATGAAGAAGGGTGACAGGTTTGCAGTGCTGGCCTACAACTGCGTAGAGTGGATGGAGATCTACACTGCAGCGGCGAAAGGCGGGTTCATCTGTGTACCTCTTATGTTCAGACTCGCTGCGGTGGACATGGAATATATCATCAACCACTGCGAAGCGAAGGTTTTTATTGTCCAGGGCGGAAAGGATCCGGCAGACGGCAAGGAATTCCCCTGGATCAATCAGGTCAATGAGATGAAGAAGAACCTCCCCACCGTAACCAAATACGTTTCCTTCGCAGTGGGAACCGAGACCTATGAAGGCTGGACTCCTTACGAAGATGCACTGGCAAAGGCAAGCCCGGCTGAGCCGGCCACAGCAGTCGACGCAGAGGATCCCTGGGTCATTATGTACACCGGTGGAACAACGGGAAGGCCGAAGGGCGTCGTGAAGAGCCATCTTAACCTCTTCGCCCAGTATTTCATCATGATATTTGACCATCAGTTCAACTATGACGACGTGAACCTTCTCGTCATGCCGTGCTGCCACGTCAACTCGCTCTTTTACTCATACGTTGCCACCTGGGTCGGCGGCACTGTCATGTGCTACAACATGATCAGTTTCAACCCTGAAATGCTCCTCAAGACTTTCTCCGACCATGGCGTCACCTTCACCTCCCTCGTGCCGACGCACTACATCATGATGCTCGCACTTCCGGACGAGGTAAAGGCAAAATACAACCTTAGCACGGTAAAGAAGCTCCTTATCTCCTCGGCACCTGCAAGAAGAGACACGAAACTCGGCGTCCTCAAGATGTTCCCCAATTCAGAGCTCAACGAAGCATACGGCTCAACGGAAGCCGGTATCGTCACCGTCCTGAAACCCAACGAGCAGCTCACGAAACTGGGCTCCTGCGGCCGTGAGGTCATCGGCACGGATGTGTGCAAATTCTACGATGAGGAAGACAACGAGATCACCAAGCCGAATGAAGTGGGCGAGCTCTACTCAAGAAGCCCCATGCTCTTCGAGGAATACTGGAAAGAGCCCGAGAAGACGAAGAATGCCATGAAGGGCGAGTACTTCAGCGCCGGTGACATGGGATACCGCGACGAAGACGGCTACATCTACCTCGTAGACAGAAAGGCCAACATGATCATCTCCGGCGGCGAGAACATTTTCCCGTCAGAAGTTGAGAACTGCGTGGGCGGAAACCCGAAAGTCAAGGACGTTGCAGTCATCGGCGTACCCCACGAGAAATGGGGTGAGCAGGTCACGGCTATCGTCGTCCTCCATGCGGGACAGACCGCTACGCCGGCGGAAATAACAGCCATCTGCAAGCGCAAAACCGCAGG
>CAYOYU010000329.1:1232-3937 GCA_964408265.1 uncultured Syntrophorhabdaceae bacterium | reverse complement strand
CATGGCAATCTTCGCCATCAACGTCTATTTCCACCGGCCCGTACTGGAATCCTTCCTTTTCTCCCTTGCCCTGGCGGTGGGGCTCACACCTCAGCTTCTGCCGGCCATTATCAGCATCAACCTCGCCCACGGGGCGAAAGGGATGGCCGACCGGAAGGTCATCGTAAAACGGCTTGCATCCATCGAAAACCTCGGCAGCATGAATGTCCTCTGTTCCGATAAGACGGGCACTCTCACGGAAGGTCTGGTCCGCGTGCACACCGTCCTCGATGTAGAGGGCAAGGAGAGCGAAAAGACCCTTCTTTACGCCTACATCAATGCCTCCTATCAGTCCGGCTTCACCAACCCCATCGATGAAGCCATCCGCCGGTACCGGCAAATCGACCTCTCAGGTGTGAGCAAGCTCGATGAGGTCCCCTATGATTTTATCCGTAAACGCCTGAGCATACTCGTTTCACAGAATGGCACCCGTCTCCTGATAACAAAAGGTGCCCTTTCAAATGTGCTCTCTGTCTGCTCTTTCGTCGAAATGGCGGATGGCAAGGTAGTCGACTTGGGTCCGGTTCAGGAGAAGATCAACCGGCTTTTCACGGATTTGAGCAGCAAGGGTTTCAGGACCCTGGGTCTCGCATACAAAGATATGGGTTCTCAATCTTCAATGAAGAAAGATGATGAGGCCCGGATGACGTTCCTCGGTTTCCTCGTCCTCTTTGACCCCCTCAAGGAGGATATCGTCGAGGTAATTAAGACCCTGAAGGATTCGGGCGTCACGTTGAAGGTTATCACCGGCGACAGCGAGCTTGTTGCCGCCAGCGTAGCTGAGCGCATGAACTTCCCCAATCGGGAGATACTGAATGGCTCCGATATCCGCGACATGAGCGACGAAGCCCTCATGAAGAAGGTCAACAGCGTGGATATCTTCGCTGAGATCGAACCGAATCAGAAAGAGCGCATCATCATCGCCTTAAGGAAATCGGGAAATGTGGTGGGATACATGGGTGACGGCATCAACGACGCCTCCGCACTGCACGCTGCAGATGTGGGGATCTCGGTAAATACCGCGGTGGATGTGGCCAAAGAGGTGGCCGATATCGTGCTTCTCGAGAAGGACCTCGGCGTGCTGGCGAACGGCGTGCTTGAGGGCCGGAAGACCTTCGCAAACACCCTGAAATATGTCTTCATGGCTACGAGCGCCAACTTCGGCAATATGTTCAGCATGGCCGGGGCCTCGCTCTTTCTTTCCTTCCTCCCGCTCCTTCCGAAACAGGTCCTCCTCACCAACCTGTTGACTGATTTTCCCGAAATGACAATCGCCACCGACAGTGTTGACAAGGAGATGCTCACTCAGCCCCGGAAATGGAACATCAAGTTCATCCGCAATTTCATGCTGGTTTTCGGCCTGCTGAGTTCCGTTTTCGACTACCTCACCTTCGGCGTTCTTCTTCTCATCCTGCAGGCATCGGTTGCAGAATTCAGGACCGGTTGGTTCATGGAGTCGGTCATCTCCGCATCGATGATCGTGCTCGTCATCCGCACGAGGGGACCATTCCTGAAAAGCAAACCGAGCAAGGCCTTGCTCACCGCCACTCTCCTCGTCGCGCTGGCCACGATCCTTCTCCCCTATACTCCCATGGGAAGGCTCTTCGGATTTGCACCGATACCGCTTGCGTACCTCCTGACGCTCCTTCTCATTGTGGTGCTCTACATCATTGCAGCGGGGGCAGCAAAAAAGATCTTTTACAGACGGGCGAAACTCTGAGGAACAACAAATAAGAGAAGTACTTTCAGAGACCAAAGTGCATGGCCCGTCCGGACCATTCCTTCCTTCCGCTTACGCTTCGTATCGGACCCATAGAACAACCACCCATGCGGGTGGCAGGCGCTTCGCCTCACTCGACGCTTATTGCGAACATTGTTGGTTGCTTGAGGGGATATTGGCAGCCCGCAAAGGTTATACTTATCCCCTCCTTCTTGGGCAGCAGTCAGGCGCGTCGGCCTTGACCCCGGCCAGGAAGCTGTGGTCCGGGGTACCCCAAGGCCCGTTCTGCTCAGCGTATGGGTGGCCCCCGATACTCCGCGATGCTCCGGTCCAGGAACATTCCTCCCGGGCCACCTTACATCCATAACCAGGGCTATCGGTGTCTGTCTTTAGGGAAGATCCTCCTCTTTCCTACATGACAGAAACACGGTCTTATGGGTTCTGTCTTCAGGGAGGACCTCCTCTTTTCTGTAAGGAGCATTGCGGAGCGCAGCGAAGAAAAGCTTCTGAGGTGTAGCCGGGGTAGAGCGCCCCCTCGCTTTCTAGGGGGATGGGGGGTGGGCCGACCCGACTGTTGACGTCGGGTGCCCCGGATTGGGGCGTTACGCACCGAAGAGTTGCTTTTCTCTGCGTGGAGCGGAAGCGACGAAGAAAACGGGGAGGTCCTCCCTGGCTTTTGAATCTTCCGGTTCTGACTTACTTTGTTGTCTGTGAAATGGGCTTCTTCCCTATCTGAATGTAATCTTCGGCGGTTTTCTTCCTGCAAGGCGGTAATACTTCTCCCGTGAGTATCCCAGCATCATGGAGTAATAGTGCGGATGACCGGCCGGTATCCCCAGGGTCTCCCTGAGAGACGGCGAAGCCAGGAGCGCGCCCTGGAGTATCCCCGCCCAGCAGGTACCCAGTTCCATTGTCTGCGCAGCAAGGCCAAGGTAGCAGAGCGCCA
>CAYOYU010000329.1:231-1222 GCA_964408265.1 uncultured Syntrophorhabdaceae bacterium | reverse complement strand
AGGCGTTGGCCGCGCGGAGGTCGAAGCGCGCATCGACCATCCCGTTGATCGCTACCTTCGGGGCCGATGCCGTGATAAGCACCGGTGCGTTCCAGAGCACCGGGTCGCGGCCGCTGTCCCAGTTCTTCACAATCCCGGGCAGGTAGGGTGAGCGAATAGCCATCTTAGGATCATTCTTCAAATTCTCCCGAAGCCACTCCACTGCGAGACCAGCCACTTCACTGAGCCTCGTCCTGTCGCTGAGAACCCTCCACTCCACCAACTGTGTGTTGCCGGCTGTGGGTGCATAGTGTGCTATCTCGATGAGTTTCGCAATCTTTTCGGGCTCCACCGGTTTGTCCTTGTAGAAACGGATGGAACGGCGGGACCTGAGGAATTGCACCGCCTGTTCCTGGCTGATAACCAGCTCCTTTTCGATTGGAGGGCAGTCCTGCAGGGGGATCTTGGTGTGGCTTAAGGCACCGTGGGGGCACCGTGCCACGCAGTGGCCGCACCTTATGCATATGGTCTCTGCGCCCGGGATCATTTCCGGGGAGTCTGCACCGTCCCCGGGACGGATGACTGCCATGGGACAGCCCTTCGCACATATCCCATCCTTCCTGCATCTGCTTTCATCGACTACGAGCATTGTCATCCTTCCCTCTCCTTCGTTGACCCTTCAGGTCTTCTTAACTCTTTTCGTCGGCCACAAAGCCTTAGCAGAACTCCCGGCCGCATTTCTGAATATTCTGCAGAATCCTTTCGAGGAGGGCACGGACAGCCTGCTGGTCGTCGTCAATAATGCCATCCAGGACCTCATGGAGGTGATGCGTCGCTATGGGTACAAGCTCCTCCTGTACCTTTCTGCCGTTCTCCGTGATGTAGATTCGATATACGCGGCGATCGGAGGTGTCAGACCTCCGTTCAATGTAACCCCGCTTTTCAAGGAGATTCAGAATCCTCGTCATGTTGTGGCGGTCTTTCGCTGTCCGTTCGCTGAGCTGGGTCTGGC
>CAYOYU010000329.1:0-221 GCA_964408265.1 uncultured Syntrophorhabdaceae bacterium | reverse complement strand
GTCTGGCTCATACCCGGATGAACCAGGAGGCGGGCCAGCACGCCGAACTGCTCGGGTGTGATGTCGAATCCCGCCAGCCTGAATCGTCTCGAGAGCAGTGCCACGTTCTCCGTCTGTACCCGGTAGACCCAGTAAAGAAGCAGCTCCTCAATAGGAAAGAGTTCCATCATGACCTCCTCGTTTACGGGCTGGTTTTGTCAAGACTTCCTCTCTCGCGCTTT
>CAYOYU010000328.1:0-3974 GCA_964408265.1 uncultured Syntrophorhabdaceae bacterium | reverse complement strand
GAGGATGTGGATCTCGCGGTCGTGTTGTGTGATGCATACCTCGACGACATCGGGATCAAGGACGCGGTGAGGAAGTACAACAGTACGGCGGCCCGCTATCAGGAAACGGAGGGGACGCCTGTTGCGCGGGAGATACTGGTGAGGTTGGGCGCGAACGATGATCTCGTGGATGAGGTGTGCGACATCGTGGGGCATCATCACCATCCGCGAGCCGAGGAAACGAGGAACTTCAAGTCCGTGTATGATGCGGACCTGATCGTGAACATGGAGGAGAAGCAAGAGACCTCACCGACAGGCCCGGAGAAGTTGGCAGCCTGGATCGATAAGGCCTTCCTGACGCGAAGCGGGCGAGAGCTGGCAGGGAGGATCCTCTTCGGGCCGGAGGAACAGGAAACGGTGAAGACGGCCGTGTGAGCCGGCTGTCGGTGAGGAGAACGAAAAAGGAGCAGACGATGAAGAAGGTCATGAGAAAGATCATTGAGATAGACGAGGAGCGCTGCGACGGATGCGGCCAGTGCGTTCCTGCCTGTGCGGAAGGGGCCATCCAAGTGATCGACGGCAAGGCGAAGCTTGCGGCCGACAGGTTCTGCGACGGCCTGGGCGCCTGTCTGGGGGAATGCCCGAACGATGCCCTTCACGTGATCGAGCGAGAGGCGGATGAGTTCGACGAGGAGGCCGTGGAACAATACCTGAAGACCGTCCGGCAGCCCGAAGGGGAGGTCGAGCCAACGATGGCCTGCGGATGCCCTTCCGCGCAAATCCGAAGCTTCAAGGCCGACAAGGTCTGTGCGAACGCGGGCCCGGCCGTTGGCGCGGGAGTGGGGCAGTCGGCGCTGACCCACTGGCCGATCCAGATTCGGTTGATTCCGCCCACGGCCCCTTTTCTGACGGGTGCGGACCTGCTGGTCCTTGCCGATTGCGTCGGTGTGGCCTATCCGGGGCTACACAAGGATTTGATGGTGGGAAAGGTGGTGATGATGGGATGCCCGAAACTCGATGATGCCGAGGCCTACATCGAGAAGTTTACCGACATCTTCAATACGGCGAACCCGCGCAGCATTACGATCGCCATGATGGAGGTGCCTTGCTGCTCCGGCCTTGCGCATATTGTGAAGCAGGCCCTGAAGGTATCCCGGGCGGTCATTCCGGTCGAAGAGGTGGTGTTCAGTGTTCGGGGGGAGAGGCTGGAAAGGATGAAGGCCTCAGCATGAATCGAGGCGAACGGATAGAGGACAGGGGTCAGGGATCAGGGGCCTGGGATCAGGCCGCCTGCGCGCCCGAGCCCCACAAAAGGGGGAATGCTGCGAACGTCACGCCGCCTGCCGTGATCAGCCAGACCTCGTTGGACCTGATCAATGTCCTAACTGATCGCGGTCATATGCTCCCGGGTGTGAACGACCGGTCACGTTTTCATTCTCAGATCCTCTCCGTCTCCGATCGGCGCTGAGCCTATTCCCTTTCGTACCAGGACAAGTCTGGTAGGCAGTCCGCCCGCTCTTCCTTGCCCCATCCGCCACCCCCTGGCACGCCTCTTGCCCTTTGAGCCCCCCTTGAGAACGTGATCCTCCCTCGTCATCTGTTTTGCTGTGCAGGAACCGATGCCCGAAGCCTGTCCGGTTTACCGTCCCCGAAAGCCGCATCGGAGCCCCTTCTACCAGTGCGTCCAGGATCACTACGAAAGCCTCGAACAGGTCTGGCCGGAACGATTCGCCATACGCTACGGATTCTGGCGACCCTACCTGAAGGAGGTCATGGTCCATTACCTGGACTGTGGCGACTTACACGCAGGTTTTGCCCGGATTTGCTGCGATGCCTGCGGGACGGAAAGGCTGCTCGCGTTCTCTTGTAAAGAACGAAAGTTCTGCCCGAGCTGTGGGCAGAAACGCGCCGTGGAGTTCGGCGAGTGGCTCTGCGGGCATGTGCTCCGGGCCGTCCCGCACAGGCATTGGGTTTTTTCGATCCCCAAGATCCTCCTCCGCTTCTTCCTCCATGATCGCAAGCTCCTGGTGGAGCTGAGCCGATGCGCCTGGGAAAGTCTGAAAGCCTTCCTGCAAGCCGCAGTGCCGGAACCGGAGGCGGTCCCCGCTGCGGTTGCTTTCCACACAAACAGTACGAAGTCTCGCCCTTGGTCTGTCCCCGATGTCAAAAAGAGATGCGCTTCGTAGCCGCAATCGAAAACCCCGAGGTGATCCGCAGGATTCTGGAGCACCTCGGGCTGTGCCTGCCTGTGCGTGCCCGTACGCAGACAGGGTTGGCCAATGCCAGGCCGACGCCCAGGGCACATTCGCCCCCTGGCCTGCGCCCGTTACCCGAGGATTCTTACTCACAGCTACCGGCCCTCCAGGAAGAGGATTACTCCCAGGTCCCGCTGCGCACGGGGACTGTTGATTTCTCCGGCCGGCACGATGCGTCTTTCCTCTTGTCGCACCCGTCTGTTCAATTTCTGGACGCCCGACCTGGTTTCCCTGCCTTTTCGATCTGACCCTCTCTTGAACACGCAATTATGCCACCTGCTATTCTCTTTTCGTCCGAAAGCAGTTTCCTATCTTTCGCACCCGTCTGTTCAATTTCAGGTCGTCCGACCTGGCTTTCCTGTCTCTTCGATCTGACCCTCGCCTGAGGTGCCCACCTGGGCGCAATATTACCCTCGTACTCCCCGGGGTAACACAACATCTTGGGTGTTTTGGCTCTTGACACGCAATTACGTCACCTGCTATTCTCCGACCGTCTGAAAGCAGCTTCCTATCTTCCGGGAAATCAGCACAAAGCAGGAAGAAGTGTCAATCAAATCAACCGGTTAGGCTCGATCATTTCACAACGGCAAACAGGTTCTTCAAATCCCCCGCTCTCAGCCTCTTTCTTCAGCATTTTGGGAGTATGCCAGCTTGTGCGCTCGCTTGGTGGCACCCTCTTCGCCAAACGGGTCCTCCTTGTTCTTCTTCTGTTCCTATCGGACAGAATAGACACCCTTATCCCTTTTTTCAGTAAGTCTAGAACGTTAGCTTGACAGGTGCAAAGGTCTTGTACTATTAGCCACGATGATATTATTTGTTGCCCCACGCTCAGAGTCGCTATGCTGAAGCGAAGACTAAAGAGAATCCTAAGGAGTTACCCCAAGCTGCTAAATCTGTTTCTCCAGTTAGCCGATACAGTAGAATTAGAAACCGTGTGTTGGAATCTTTTGCGAGAACGTGAGCTTGGTTGTCTTCCCAAAGAATACCTCCGTGGTTTTTTAAAGGATCTGGAGGATAAGTTGGATGACAAAACGTTCTCAGATTCGTTCGACCTAAGAGCATTGTTCGCATCAGTAAGTGGGAAAAAGAGACCCAAGAACTGCCTGAGAGGGAGAACAATCCATATCGGAGACAATGAAGCTCAAAGAGACGTAGAATGTTGCCGACGGCAAGCTCAACCGAGGCTCGACGCTCTGCGCAATGGTGTAGCTGGAGGGATTTGTAGGGTTGTAGGCCTTTCCTCCTTCCATAGATACACTATGATAGGGTCCGGACAATTCAACGAAGACGCTAAGTCGTATGTTGAAAGGGTCTGCAAGAGGGACATCGTCCCAAATGGAATACTGTCATCAGACAGAGGATTTTGCTGGGTCACGAGGCTGGAGGATATGGGGGAACGACTCAAACAAGAAGGCCTGGCTTCCTTAACAAAACCGGGGCCTGATGCTAGGCGCGCCAGTCGTGTACGAGATCTTTTGGGGCTTGAAGCGAATGAGGAATTGATTCTCATCAAATACCCAAGTACATTTGAGCCACAGATACTTACTCAACCTACCTTCATTGAGGGGATAGGAGCCCCATTCAGAGTCCAACCACGTTCGGATGGCTGGAACCAAACAGTTGATTTGGCAACAGGTGACCCTGCCCTTCCCGAAGCCGTCCACTGCCCCTATCATTTGGATGACCAATTCGAGTATGCAAATTTGTGTGAAGTCGAGCCCGTAGAATTGGACTATTCGC
>CAYOYU010000327.1:1023-3974 GCA_964408265.1 uncultured Syntrophorhabdaceae bacterium | reverse complement strand
ACCAAGCCATACGATACGGACGGCTTGCAGTGGAAACAGGTATGTTCCCTCTTTACGAGATCGAAAATGGTCGGTACCGTTTGAGTTACAATCCCGAACCCCTGAGGCATGTCGTAGATTACATGAACGGCCAGGGACGTTATCGCCACCTCACCGTCAGGACACTGTCCCGAGTACAGGAGCAGACCAACCTGGACTGGCACAGATTGAAGTCTCTTTGCGAAGCAAGATAGTTTAAGAAAAACTGGATTGGGGGGTCTTATGGAGGCAGAGTTGGAGAAACTCCGGGTTATTATCGACAAATACCGGGGAGACAAAGCGCATCTCCTCAGCATGTTCCAGGACGTGCAAAGGCACTTCAGGTTCTTACCGAAGGATGCTGTCAAATACATTTGCGAGCAACTAAAAATTCCCCTGGCAAAGGGCTACGAAGTTGCCACTTTCTACAGATCATTTTCGCTGAACCCCCGGGGAAAGCATACCGTCCGTGTCTGGTTGGGAACAGCATGTCATCTTCGCGGGGCTCCAACAGTTACGGAGGCTTTTGAAAGAGAATTACAGGTAAAGGTGGGTCAAACAACGGGGGACGGTTCTTTTACCCTCGAGAGTGTGAACTGCCTTGGCGCATGCGCCCTGGCTCCTCTTGTGAGAGTTGACGAGCAGGATTTTGGAAAGACAACCCTGGCGGGCATCAGGACAATCATAGAACGGTTCAGGGATGGACAAAAACCATGATAACCTCCAGCGACGATCTCCGTCTCATAGCTGCCGGCTACAAGGAAAGAACGGATCGTTATAGAAAGATGGTGAAGATCTGTTGCGGTACCGGCTGCATATCTTCAGGCGCTCTAGAGGTGTATGGTGGACTCAGGACCGCCATCGATTCCAAAGGACTGGCACAGGAAGTAATGGTGAAACAGACCGGATGCCACGGCCTCTGTGAGAGAGGTCCGATCGTTGTCATCGGCGACGATGAAATTCTGTACCAGAGTGTGGGTAAGAGGAACATTGAAGAAGACATAAGTCTGCTACTGACCACCGTTACGAACGATGAAGTTTCCGATAAGCTGCTGTACAAAGGAGAAGGGAAGAATCAACGCTATCTTTCCCCACGCGATATACCCTTCTATGCAGGCCAGACCAGAGTAGTCCTCAACTTGAACGGTACAATCGATCCCGATGACATCGGGGAGTACATAGCGCTCGGTGGTTACCAGTCAATCTTCAAGGCCTTGCAGATGCCACCGGACCTGGTAATCGAGTGGATCCGGAAGGCGGGCTTGCGTGGCAGAGGGGGCGGTGGTTTCGCTACCGGGGCAAAATGGCTTTCTTGCAAGAACGCGGAGGGAAACCAGAAATTTCTTCTGGCCAACGGTGATGAGGGCGACCCCGGAGCATTCATGGACAGGTCGCTCATGGAAGGAAATCCTCACTCGGTACTCGAAGGCATGATCATAGGGGCCTATGCCGTGGGTGCAACCCGAGGATACATCTATGTCCGGGATGAATACCCCCTCGCGGTGAACAGACTCACCACGGCCATAAGCCAGGCCAAATCCCATGGACTTTTAGGAGCCAACCTTCTGGGTAGAGGATTCGATTTTGATATTGAGATCTTTCGAGGAGGCGGAGCGTTCGTTTGCGGCGAATCGACTGCTCTTATGGCATCTTTGGAGGGAAAATCGGGCGAACCCAGGGTTAAGTACGTGCATACGGTGGAAAAGGGTCTGTGGGACCAGCCTACAGTCCTCAACAATGTTGAAACCTGGGCTACTGTTCCTCATATAATCAATCAAGGGTGGGAATGGTTTGCATCGATCGGAACCCCCAAAAGCAAGGGTACGAAGATATTCTCCCTCGTTGGCAAGGTAAAAAATACCGGACTCATCGAAGTCCCCATGGGAATCACCTTAAGACAGATAATATTCGGGCTGGGTGGAGGCATCCAGGGCGATAGAAAGTTTAAAGCGGTGCAGACAGGAGGTCCCTCCGGCGGCTGTATCCCCGAAGCGTTTATCGAAATGCCGGTGGACTTCGACTCCCTCACGGGGTTAGGTTCGATGATGGGTTCGGGCGGCATGATCGTAATGGACGAGAGAAACTGCATGGTAGACGTAGCCAGATATTTCCTCAAGTTCCTCGTTGAGGAATCGTGCGGTAAATGCACGCCCTGCAGGGAGGGAATACGACGGATGTATCAAATAGTGGACAGGATCTGCCAAGGGAAGGGAATCCCGCAAGACATCAGTCATTTGGAGGAACTGGGCAAGGCGATCGGTCTTGGCTCGCTTTGTGGCCTAGGACAGAGCGCTCCCAACCCTGTGCTCTCAACTATCAGGTATTTCAAAGATGAATACAGAATGCATATTGAAGACAAGAAATGTCCTGCCGGGGTCTGCAAGGAACTTACAACGTTCACCATTGCAGAAGATCTGTGCACCGGTTGCACACGGTGTGCATCGTCATGTCCGGCTCACTGCATAACGGGTGAAAAGAAGGGTTTACACAAGGTTGACCAATCTGTATGCCTCAAATGTGGCAGCTGTTTTGACGCGTGCCACTTCGGAGCTGTAAAGATTAATTAGGAGCGAGACTCATGGTGGAATTGAGGATTAACGGAAAAACTCTGACGGCGCCAAAGGGCGATATGCTACTTGAAGTGGCCAGAAAAGCAGGTTTCATCATACCCAGTCTTTGTCACAATGAAGATCTCGGTTCGGACGGAAGATGTCGCCTCTGTGTTGTTGAAGTACAGAAGAATTCCAGACGCCGTATGGTCACCTCATGCCTCTATCCCGTTGACGATGGCATAGAAGTATTTACGGACTCCGAGGACATAAGGCTTGTCAGGCGATCGGTGTTGGAACTCCTTTTGGCCCGGTGCCCTCAATCAGATGTTATCCAACATCTCGCAAGGCAGTATGGGCTGAACGAGACACGATACGAACCTG
>CAYOYU010000327.1:0-1013 GCA_964408265.1 uncultured Syntrophorhabdaceae bacterium | reverse complement strand
ATAAGGGCAAATGTATCCTCTGTAACCTTTGCGTAAAAACCTGCGAGATCACTGTTGGCGTATCTGCATTAGGAATGAGCAATAAAGGAGCACAGAAGAAGGTAACAACTCCTTTTGATGAACCGTCGGAGGTTTGCATAGGCTGTGGCGCATGCGTTGTGGTCTGTCCCACCGGTCACATCTACGTGGAGGATCGGGACGGTATCCGGACTATATGGAAGAAACAGTTTCACCTCGCCAAGTGCCCCAAGTGTAATAGATATCATTCTCCCATTGAGCAGTTGGAATACATTTCCAGGCTGTCAGGTGTTCACATTGATGATCTCTTTATCTGTCAAAACTGTAAATAGTCAGAAACATTTAAGATAACTTGGCAAGTTACCGAAAATTAGTATTGAATATTTTTGTAATTCATTATATTAGATAAGCATCTTCATACAAGGCGGACGCCAGATGTCGGAACTCTTGAGGGCAGGACAACTGCTCAAAGCCAAAAGAGAGGAGAAAGGGTTTACCACCATAGACATATCTCGGGAACTGTGTCTCCGGGTACCTATAATAGAAGCCTTGGAAAACGGAGATCTCACTGAACTGCCTCACCCGGTCTATGTGAGAGGCTATCTCAAGGAGTACGCCAATTACCTGGGGATAAGCAGTGAAGTCATGCCTCACATCATGGCAAAGGCAGAGGAGACACCGCAGGTAATTCAGATTCCGCCTGAAATTTCAAAGAAAGGTCATGTGCGTCCGTATCGACACTTCAGACTCCCGCCAAAGTTACTTTTGGGCTCAGGGCTAACAGCCCTTGCGTTGGCTGTCCTGATAACGTATTGGGGATTACACGGTACCTCAGACAATCCGACGATGGGCACTCAGAGTCATGTATCGGCAATCTCCGAAAGGTATGATTCAGTTTGCTGGAGCGAATGCCAATCACTATTCAGTCCTGAGTCAGCCTTTGCAGACTGTCTCACCAGGACAATCCACGACCTTTAAAATTGGCTTCTTTCCGA
>CAYOYU010000326.1:270-4021 GCA_964408265.1 uncultured Syntrophorhabdaceae bacterium | reverse complement strand
AGAAGCGTCTGCATACCCTCGGTCAGGTAGTTCTCATTGAAAAATCCCTCGGGGGCGATCCGGTTTTCGATCAGATCCGCAAGGTCAAGCACCGTATCCCTTCGCTGTGGGTCAAAGACGCTGGGGCGCGGAGTGCAGAGCTGCCTTAAAGAGTGCATGAGAACTCCTCAATTAACCGATGGTTTTAGCAATACCTTCTTCCCTTGGCCGGAACGGTATTCCTTCCCATGTTAGGGTCAACCTATTTGGCATACTTCTCTCTTTATATAACAGTTTAATGGAACATTCCAGCAATTCATGAAGATCCCATCTCAACCTAATTCCCTCAACCGATTACACTGTAACCTCGTGCAGGACTTCCCACCCCCTTGAAATTGTCATATATCGCGCATTGGCGTTGCAGCGTTCCTCCTCGGGGGCGATCTCAACGAACATCACGACGTCCAACTCCAGTCACTTGGGGAGTATGCGGAAACCCACCTACCCTGCTGCGGTCCTTTCAGCCTCGAAGTAGTCGACGCTGTTCTACACAAAGAATTTGTAACGCAGTTTGGAATCAATCCCTCCCGCGGTGGTGTCCCCACACTCCTTCATGATTTCTCTCTCAGACCGTTCTTCCCTCTGCTCGCATCGCTCTCTTCCCCCCCCGCATTCTAGGTTTCCTTTATCGGACACCTCCAACAAACACGATCTCCAGATACTACCAGAAGAGTTTGACAGATCCGCTCACAGCTCGAATGGAATCCGAAACTCCTTAGGCCTCGCTCTCCAGACTCTTTCCATGTCCTGTGCATTTGAGTATCTTCTGCGGGGTGTTATATAGTTCTTTTCAAGGAAATTTCAACCCTAGCGGCTGGGATTGGAATGTATCCACAACCCGCCGGCGCCGAGGCAGGTGATCTGCGTATACATGGAGTATCCGGGAGAAATTCATGAGCGACGACACGATCTTCCTACTCAGTGATTCTGGTGAACTCCAGCGCGTACCGAGAGCGGCCTACAATAATGAGGACTTGCTTCAACGGCTCATCGCGGACCATCCCGAGCTCCTGGCCGGTGAACAGATCGACTCAGAGGACCCGATACAATGGCTAGTGATTCGACGCGAGGCCGGTATTCCTGACGACAAGGATTCGTCCAGCCGATGGTCCGTAGACCACCTCCTGTTGGACCAGCACGGGCGGCCCACTCTCGTTGAGGTCAAACGAAGTAACGACACGCGGATTCGACGCGAGGTCGTGGGTCAAATGCTCGAATATGCCTCAAACGCCCAAGTCTACTGGCCTGTAGACAGGATACGTACACTTACGGCTGAGCAGTTCGGTGGGACAGAGGTGGCCGACCACGCTATTCTCGACCTGCTGGGCGTGGAGCCATCCTCCGATGACGAGCTTCCGGAGATTGTGGAGGACTACTGGAAGACCGTCGAGAACAACCTGAGACAGGGAGTCATCCGATTACTCTTCGTCGGAGACGAATTACCTCGAGAACTCCGGCGCATCATAGAGTTTCTCAATGAACAAATGACATCGGTGGAGGTCCTTGGCATTGAAATACCGCAGTACGTTGGAGGGGCTGTTCGTGCACTCGTTCCGCGACTCGTTGGACAGACAGAGGCCGCCCGTTCGGCAAAAAGAAAACCGGCTCAGCCGGTTCGTCGGACAACACGGGAGGAATTCCTCGCATCCTGCCCTGAGGGGGCGCGAAGTCTCTTCGAGGATGTGATCAACGGCGCCACCGATCGAGGCCTGACAATCTACTGGGGCACGAAGGGATTCAGCGTTCGAGTTCCGCGAAAAGATGGCACCCTGTGTTCTCTTCTCTACGGTTACCCGCCAGGCGCGCATGGGCGGCCAACGGCCTTCCTGGATGCTTACACGGCCGAGATAAAGGACGATGCCCAGAGACAGGCAATTCGTGACAAGTTCCTCCGGACCGCTCAATTCGAGGAAAGGGGCGCCTATACCCTGAGTCTCAAACTTGATGCTGCGGGCCTTTCTGCGGCTCCGCCTGTCCTGTCAGCCTTGTGGGAAGCTGCCGATGAAGTTTCCGGCACATAGAAGAGTTATCGAATGGGGGCATACTGAAAGCGATGAGCAGGATCCTGATTCCCGCTGCAAGTGCGGAACAATGGAAGACATTCCTTGCCGAGCCAGACAAACAATGGAAGAAGGGATATTCAGCGAGGACCCTGGCACACTGCTGGCAAGAGGCAACGGGTTTCCCAGAGGAGGTGAAGAGGATTCTGCAGCAGGCGGCCCCTTTTCGCCAGATCGAAATGCTGATCGCCATTCCTGAGCATCAGGTTGTCTTGCCGGGTGGAGGCAGGCCTTCTCAAAACGATCTTTTGGTTCTTGCTCGATGTCCGGACGGACTTGTCTCTATCGCGGTCGAGGGAAAGGTGGCAGAGCCATTCGGCCCGACTATCCAAGAGTGGGACTACGCCTCCTCGGCCGGGAGACAGGAGAGGCTCGAATTTCTTTGTGCTACGTTGAATCTACGCTTTCCACCACCCGATCATATCCGCTATCAGCTCCTTCACCGCACTGTATCCGCCGTCCTCGAGGCGAAGCGATATTTCGCGAAGTATGCGGTTATGATAGTCCATTCATTCAGCGAGTCGGACCAGTGGGCGGACGACTACGAACGCTTCGTATCCCTTTTCGGGGTCACGGGTACCCCGAATCAACTCTTGCGGATAGATAACCAGGGTGACATAGGTCTGTTTCTTGGTTGGGTACGTGGCGAGAAGAAATACCTGGATTTCTAGGGAAGGGGAAACATAACCCCTTGGGCCGAACTTCCTTGCATAGTCTCAATGCCTTCGGACCGCGTGCGGCCCCATTGTGCCCGCACTTCCATCTCCGGGGATGTGTCGCCCCCCTTTCTGGTAGGGCAAGCCCAATGCTGGGCACATGCCGGGCACAGAGGCTTCTAAGCCATTGAACTAGAAGAGGAACGGCGGATATTCATTCCATTGTTCCCTGCCACGACCGAGGTGCAGCCTGAAGCATGCTGACATCAGAATCTTTCGTGAATCTTCTTCATATGATCAGTCTCTCTGCATAAGTGAACCTCGGCATGTTCTCCTGTTCGCCGACTTTCGGTCCCGGCATCCAATTTCCCCAAACCGGGCGTTTCTTGGCCGTCTGCCACGGCCTGCTTTTCAGTTTTCTCTTGCAGTAGCCAGACGGAGTGTGATATACGGCGAGTATGCTATAAATCACATTAGCGTTTTGATCTTGCAAACCATTTTTCCGCGGTTTCCGGTTGTGTCGGCTTACCAATATGAAGAAGGAGGCCGGCCCTCACAAAGCCCTGCATCTTGATCCTGACATTCTCGAGGGCCGCGAGACAACGAGCTGGGGTATGCTCAGGACAAGTTGACGTCCTGGCTATTTACCACAACTACACTTCTCAGGAGGTACCCGATGAAGACTGTTAGACGAAAAAAGGGGGAAGGAGTGTCTCAGCTTGTCCGGCGTTGTTACGCTGTGCGTTGGATAGACGGCTTCGAAAGGGAGGAGTTGCTTGGTCGTGCCGTAGAGGCGGTGCACGCGGCAAATCCTGATTTCGATGGAAGGGATGAAGTACAACTACCCCCGGTAAAGGACGTCCCCTATCTGGAGATGTTGGTCGAGGATCCGGACGATCTTCACCGCGTCGTTCATGAGATGCTTGACAGGATTCAGAGGGACGAACGTCTGCTAAAGCTTTCCTTCATCGACCCTATCCGCTTGGGACGTGAGGA
>CAYOYU010000326.1:0-260 GCA_964408265.1 uncultured Syntrophorhabdaceae bacterium | reverse complement strand
AACTAGGGATCTCTGTTACCCCGGAGGTGGCTGCAGCAGTGTATCGCCGGTTGGAGGGCGTCGTGTCGTTTGACCAGGAGGCGTATGAGGAAGTGCGGGAAAAGAATCGGCCGCTGAGCGGCATAACACAAATCAGATGGGTGTCAGGTAGGTAGGGCTGGCATTCAGGATTAGCTGAGGGGAGCGTACAATGACTTTCAATGCTTTTGGATACAACGGTGTTTTTGAGATGCGGAAGTGCGTAGTTGACCGGCTCTTTG
>CAYOYU010000325.1:0-4024 GCA_964408265.1 uncultured Syntrophorhabdaceae bacterium | reverse complement strand
CCATGATGTGCATCGTCTTAAGAAAAGGGACTGCGGCTGCCCACTACATCATGGCTGGACCGCAGGCGAACAATAACAACGCCTTTACGCTCGGTACCGCGACGACTGAAATCTACGTCATGCACGGCGAAACAGCCGCAGCGGCAAGCTTTGCCAGGAGGCCCGTGAAAGAAAAGGATGCAGGGAAACCTCTTGCACCGGTCATTGCCCAGATGAACAAACTGGTCAAGGCATACTACGACAATTCAAGGCCGTCGTACTGCGCAAAGGCAGGTCTTGTTGACGAAGTCGTTGCCATGAAAGACCTGAGAAAGTACTTCGTAGCATTTGCGAACTGCTGCTACCAGAACCCGGCCTCAATTACCCCGCAGCACCAGATGATACTCTGCAGGGTCATCAAAGGGTAAAGGGAACAAGACAGACCAAAGGGTGGGCCGAAAAGCCCACCCTTTTTATCATTAACTCCGTTAACCTTCAAGGGTAATTGTGTTGACTACCAAAATCAAATAGTGTATTTTTACGAACTGTACGGACAGATTCTATGCGGGACCGGTTGTTCCATAGGCTTGAGGAAATCAGAGAGAAGGGCAATTACCGGACCGTAAAATATCTGAAGCCTCTTTCTGCCACCAGAATCAGCTACAATTCTCGTGATTATCTGAATCTCTGTTCCAACAGCTACCTTTCACTCCATATTCATCCGGATGTGGTAAGGGCTGCCAAAAAGGCTGCCGACGATTACGGCGCCGGCATCTGCTCCTCCAGAAGCGTTTCAGGCAGTATTGACCTCTACGGGGTGCTGGAGCGCGAAGCAGCGGCCTACAAGGGATATGCCAGGGGACTCATCTTTACGAACGGCTACATGGCAAATATGGGCATTATACCGACTCTGACGGAAGAGGGGGATGTCATTTTCAGCGATGAACTGAATCACTCGAGCCTTATAGACAGCATGCGGCTTTCAAGGGCGAGAAAAGTTCTCTACCGGCACCGGGACGTGAATGACCTGGAGATGAGACTGAAGAAGGAGAAGTGCCGGGGGCAGAGATTTGTAGTAACTGAATCGGTTTTCAGCATGGACGGCGACGTGGCGCCCATCGATGAGATTCATTCCATGAAGGGAGAATACGGATTCCAGATGATCCTCGATGATGCCCACGGTACAGGCGTCTTCGGAGTCATGGGCACCGGAGCCGAAGAACATTTCGGACTGGCCGGCTCCATGGACGTGCAGATGGCAACTTTCGGAAAATCATTGGGCTCATTCGGCGCCTTTGTCGTTGCCGACGAGATCGTCATAGAATACCTCATCAATAGGGCCCGGACCTTCATGTATACCACTGCCCTGCCGCCGCCGGCGCTTGGGGCATCTCTGGCCGCGCTGCGGCTGCTTCATGGGAACTCCACCTTCAGGGATGAGTTGTGGAGTAACATAGACTACATGAGGAATGAACTGAGAGAAGCCGGCTTCGATCTGAAAGAGAGTGTCGGTCCCATCATTCCCATCGTCATCGGTGACGACCGCCGGACAGTAAAGATGCAGGAACTCCTCATGGAAAAAGGGGTCTTCCTCCAGGCTATCCGGCCTCCCACCGTCCCGGAAGGAACGTCACGGCTCAGGTTCACCGTGGTAAGAGGTTTTTCCATGGACGAGATGAGTTATGCCCTTCAGGCCCTTATCGATTCCGGAAAGAAGATGGGGCTGATCTGACAGCGAAAATAAGAAATTGAGAAACTGAAAAGATGGGAAGTTAAGAAGCAGAATACCGGAAAAGCAGAAGGTGATCCCAGAGCAGGGTCATCCCGCTTAACTGGTTGCCCTTATCTTCTCAGCTTCTGATTCATAGCGGAGGCTACATGGACGAAATTGAGACATTGGCGGAGTGGGACAAGAAATACATATGGCATCCGTTCACCCAGATGCAGGACTACACTGAGGCGGAACCCCTCATTATTGACCGGGGAGAAGGGTTCTATCTCGTCGATACTTCCGGGAGAAGATATATCGACGGAGTCTCTTCTCTGTGGGTTCTGGTCCACGGACACGGGCGGAAGGAACTTATTGATGCCATCGCCGCACAGGCGAAGAAGTTGTGTCACTCTACGCTCCTGGGTCTCTCCAACACCCCAGCTGTCCTGCTCGCCAAGGAGCTCGTCGAGCAGACTCCAGCCGGTCTGAACAAGGTATTCTATTCCGACAATGGATCGACGTCCGTGGAGATTGCCCTGAAGATGGCCTATCAGTACTGGCAGCAAAAAGGGGAAAGGAAGCGAAGACGCTTTATATGCTTCAGTAACGGATACCACGGTGACACTATCGGATCCGTGAGCGTCGGCGGAATAGACCTGTTCCACAAAGTGTATGGTCCGCTGCTCTTCAAGACATACAAATCCCCCTCGCCATATTGCTACAGGTGCCCTCTGAGGCTCTCCAAGGAAGACTGCGGCCTCCAATGCGTCGACCGCTTCGAGAAGCTCGTAAAGAGGCACAGAGAGGAACTGTGCGGCGTTATAATTGAACCCTTGGTTCAGGGTGCGGGCGGTATGATTGTTCAGCCCGAGGGCTTTCTTTCCTCCATCTGGAAGATTACGAAGGAGAACGGACTTCTCTTTATTGCCGACGAGGTCGCCACCGGTTTCGGAAGGACAGGTTCCATGTTCGCCTGTGAGAGGGAGAAGGTTTCGCCCGATTTCCTGTGCGTTGCCAAAGGCATAACGGGGGGTTACCTGCCTCTGGCAGCCACGCTGACTACGGAGGAGGTCTTTGAGGGCTTTCTCGGAAAATTTGAAGAGTTCAAGACCTTTTTCCACGGGCACACGTACACGGGGAACCCTCTGGCCTGCACAGTGGCCTTGGAGAATCTCAGGCTCTACAAAAAGGACCGCCTGCTGGATAAACTATCCGTCAAAACAGGGCAACTTGCCGCTGCGTTGGAAAGAATGAAGGAACTTCCCCACGTAGGTGAAGTGAGACAGTGCGGGTTTATGGTGGGGATCGAACTCGTGAAGAACAGAAAGACCAAGAAGCCTTATCTGCCGGGAGATAAGATCGGTCAAAGGGTAACTCAGAAGGCGAGGCAATCGGGGGCGGTCATAAGGCCGCTGGGTGACGTAATCGTCCTCATGCCGCCGCTTGCTATTGATGAAGAAACCCTTATGAAATTGGTGGACGTAACGTATGATGCGATTAGGAACGCAACAGCAGATTGAGGGGAAAAGAACGATTGACAAGGGTATTGGATGGTAATAGACTCTCATTTAGAGAAACAATCCTTTAAACACGGAGGTTTATGATGAAAGTCTCCCTCTGCGCGGTCGTAATGGCGATGGCGTTGATGATGTTGGCCGGAGCAGCGACGAATCCGGTCTTTGGTCAGGACATGGACATCAAACAGGACCTATACTCTTCCGATAGACATCCGGGAGATGCAATGCTTCTCGATTTCGTTATCCTCCGTCCCCTTGGCATCATAGCCTCAGGCCTCGGGATTGCCACGGCCGTGGTGGTCACACCCTTCACACTGATGTCATCGGGCAAAACGGCCGCTGCTTACAAAGCTTTAGTCGTGGACCCTCTGAGCTATACTTTTAGGCGGCCTTTAGGTGACCTCGAGAACGATTACCAGAAGCAGCCAAGTAAGTGATCCGGGTTTCTTGAGGGTTCCACATCGAAATCCACCTCCGGGACATGGTAATGTTTGCCTATAAGAGCTGTAGAGAAGCGGAATACGGCCCCATGCAGGGGCAGAGCCTGTCTATCCATAACAGGCTGATATGATTGCCTCATGGCGCACGTACCCACACGAAGTCCGCATCCGAGTAAGAAGCTCGAAAAAAAAGTTCTTCGAAGCGCTTGACAATCGTCCGAAAATAAGTATAATAGAGACTGCTTCAAGGTTGAGCATTTGTTCTTTGAAAAAATTAAATAGCAGGTCCTCGTTCAAAACGAACAAGTTTTAAAGTTTTTTCTGAGAGTTTGATCCTGGCTCAGAACGAACGCTGGCGGCGTGCCTAACACATGCAA
>CAYOYU010000324.1:0-4128 GCA_964408265.1 uncultured Syntrophorhabdaceae bacterium | reverse complement strand
TATGCCGGTTGTAGGATGGCACTGAGATGTCGTGCAGTTCCGGTCGTCGAGTCTCGGCCTGGTCCTTACTACGGACTCATCCATATTCAAGATCGTTACCAATCTTGAAAGGACTGCAAGCTCCGTATTCATGTACTCAGCATCCGTCTTCATTAAGACCGTAGCTTCGTCTCGTGGAATTCTCTCATGCGCGGGTATCTTGACATCCAGCCTTTCAGGCGGGTAATGGCATTCCACACAGCGGATGTTGTTGTGCTTGTCAACCTTCCAGGATTCATATGCCTTTTTCATGACCTTCGGATAGGTCATGACATGGCAGTAACCGCAGAAAAACTGGGACCTCAGGTTCTGATCAATCGTCTCGTCCTCGTGAGACCTCTCCGCAGGATATGACGGTGTGGATATAAAAGCTGCCATAACTATGTTGGTGAACATGATGAATCGCTTCATTCTAAAATATCTTCCTTCTTCACTTTTAACTTTTAACTTGTAACTTTGTTACCTTCCGTGCACCGTAAAGGGTATCGGCATGTCCGCCTTTTTCGCTGCGTTAAGGAATTCAACAAGGTTCTCCAGCGGAGTGTCCTTGTGGTGATGACAGCCGCTGCAGGAGTTAGGCTTTTTGTCCACACCGCCCGCCTTTATGCTTTCCGCAGGGGAAACAAACTGGAATGTATGACTGTGTTCATGTCCCACTGTCTGTGGCATGTGACACGAGGAGCAGCTTCCGAAGGTGTGGATCCTGTGCGCCGACCTTCTTTGCAGCGTCGTGTGACAGCCCAGGCAGAGGTTGTCCGCGGTTTGTTTTGTCTGTGATACGTTAATGGTCCCTTCTTTTTTAATGTCGTGGACACTGTGACAGCTGGTGCACATGATCCCTGCCTTTGCATGCTGGCTCTCTTTCCATTCATTGTATTGCTGGTGGTGCTTCTTCTGTTCCCCGGACGCCTCGTCATAAGAGTGATTCAGGGACTTCCCTGGCTGATATCCATAGGGATACCCGTATTTCTCAGGGAAGCCTTTCTTATTCGGCGGAACCGCTGCAGTGCTCTCTCCCCAGTTATGACATTGACCGCAAACCATTGCGCGCAGACGCCACGGCAGCTTTGCGGGATTTACAATGGGCTCTTTTTCATGATCAAAATACACGCTGGCGGCCTTGACGTGGTTGCTGCCCGCTCCATGACAGGCTTCACACCCTATGCCAAGCTCCACCCACGTTGATTGAAAGGAATCCTTTGCCTTGTCATAATTGATCTTGATGCCGGTGACGTGACAGCCCCCGCACTTTATCTGCCAGACATTGCCGGCGTCACTCCAGTTTTTTTCGTCTCCGGGATAGTGATTTTTGCGCTTGTTGAGCTCAACCCATTCCCCTTTATTGACGTCCCATTCAACCGGGAGCACGTGCATCCCTCCGTCGGGGAACGTGGTGATATAGTTCTGCCTTTTTCCTATGCCGATGACATAATCGACCTCATAGTCATGGAGCCTGGAATCAGGGCCGGCAGTGTTTACGTAAAACCTGCCGTCCTTCCTGGACATCCTTGCAATAAGGTCATTGTCCCTGGACAGAATGCTCTCCTTCTCAAAATCGCCCATGACCGTGTATTCGTCGGGAAGCTGCACGAACCTGGAATGCAATGTATTCTGCCATGCATCGTGTTCCTTCAAGTGGCAGTCCTTGCACCTCTTTGAGCCGACGTATTCGGGTTCGCCGAAGGCTGGGGGCTTAATAGCTGCCGCTGCCTCTGTTCCCTCTTCGCCATGGGGCGCATTACCGGCAATTTTCGATGCTGCAAATATAAATACAACTACCAGGACGACCCATATGCCCCAATAACTGATAAAAAAATTTTCCCTCCTGGCCGGGGGTCTCTTCAATCCGGCATTCTTAGGTTTGTCCGGTGACTGGTTCAATTTCTGACCTCCATGTATGAATTAATTAATGTTTTCATATTTACGTTGTTACAATGCCCTGTCCGGTACGTGGATTGTCTCTTCCATCGGCAGGACCTTTGTCAGCACCAGATAGAGAAACAGCGCCAGCGAAAATATGCCCGCCACTACCGCCATCTCGGGCACAGTCGGAGTGTAATATATCTCTCCGATCCCCGGAAACAATGGGGGCATCTGGGCCACTATTACCAGATCAATGCGATACGCCACTATCGCGGCCACGGTTATTGATGAAGCAATGGTCAGTCCTTTGATAGTCCTTCCCCATTTAAAAAGCAGCAGTATCACGGCGGCAAACATGCCGGTTGTATTAATGATGAACAGGGGGGCGAACCTGCCTGTAAGGAAGTGCCATATTTCCAGGCCCCCGGGCTTCGCGCTGTAATTCATCACAAGGAAGTCAAAGGCGTCCATGAATAATGTCACTGTTAAAAAAAACGCTAAGAGCCTGCCCATGTGATCGAGGGTCTTGATGCCGAGGACTTCTCTCTTTTCTATTTTTGAAGTAATTATTGTGACCAATATCATTAAGGACATGCCCGTGGCAAGCGCGACAACCACAAAATGCGGCGGCAGCAGCGGGGTGTTCCACATTTCCCTGGCTGAGATAAAGGCAAACAGCGCGCCGTGAGGGGCATGCACCACCATAAGGGCAAAGAGAAGCGCCAGTATGGCCAGCGCCTTTGCCAGCTTTTCATCCAGCGGGCTCCCCACGCCCCCCATTCTTGTGATCTTTACCGCATAGTACAACTCCGCTAACATCAGGGCGGCAAAAATAGCATAAGACATCGATGTATAAACAAGCGCCGAGGTCGTATTCCTGAGAACGGCGGGAAGCAGCGCTGCCCTGAGAGGATTTCCAACGTCCGACATAAGAAACAGCACCGCGGACATCAGGGCCAGGAACCCTACCAGTATGGCGCGGGTACCGATGGGATGGTAGTCCTCACGCCCGAAACCGTGTATCAATAACCCGATCAGGCTTGCGCCCGCGCTCGCGCCTACGCAAAAGACAAAGCCTATTATGTATACACCCCAGGGCACCAGGTCGCTTGAGCCGGTGATCCCGACCCCGTCTATAAACATAATGCGCACCCAACTGTAGCCGCCCCAGACCACATTGCACAGCAATAATGCGAGAACAATTTTAAACACCTGGCTTGTATCTTTTATCATCTTAACCCCCTGACCCCTTTTGGAGGAGGCAGCGGTGTATGCCAAGTCATGTTTCTCTCTCTGCGCCGTGTCAGGTACCAGATCCGGGGCCTGGTATTAAGCTCCTCTTTGAGCCGGAAATTCCGTTCGGTTGAAATTAGTTTTGAGACTTCGCTGTCAGGGTCGTTGAGGTTCCCGAATATCCTCGCCTTGTTGGGGCATGCCTCCACGCACCGGGTGGTTTTTCCCAGTCTTGTACGGTGCACGCAGAAGGTGCACTTTTCCACAACGCCCTCTTCGCGCATCTTTACCAGAGGGTTCCTGTCCTCAGGGGGTATCTCAGGGTGCCACCAGTTGAACCTCCTCGCCTGGTAAGGACATGCCGCCATGCAATACCTGCAGCCGATACATTTATCGTAATTTATCATGACGATGCCGTCAGGAGACTTGTATGACGCCCCGGTCGGACAGACCTTGACACACGGCGCGTTGTCGCAGTGGTTGCACTGCACGGGCATATACCATTTGTCTTTACGGAGCTTTGTGTACATCATTGTCGTGCCCTCTCCGGGGTTTTCCGGGGAATCGTAATGGCCGCTTACGCCTGTCCTGGATTGAGTTTCAAAAACCATTATATAAGGAGGGGAGATTGTGACCGGCACATTGTTCTCCCGCATGCAGGCATACATGCACCGCCTGCAGCCGATACACCTTCCAAGGTCTATCACCATCCCGAATTTGACGCCGGGGATGACCTCCGGCGCATTTTCAGGCGTTGTAGGGTTGAACCCGGTCACCTGCTCTATAAGATCGCCTACCGCCTTCAACTGAGGAGGCCAGAGGGCGCCGCCCCCCACCACGGAAGCGAGTTTGATAAATTCTCTCCTGTCGAGTTTTTTCATATATGTCGTTGACCCGGGAATCCCCCTCTTTGAAAAAGACCAACAGTAGGTGCCTTAAGCAGGGTTAGGGGAGATTTTATGATTAAATTGTTTTTTTCAAAATCCCCCTTAA
>CAYOYU010000323.1:1559-4134 GCA_964408265.1 uncultured Syntrophorhabdaceae bacterium | reverse complement strand
GGAAACGAAATGATCGCGACCCTGGAGCAGCGGAAATTCCCCGTAAAAAACCTGAAACTCCTCGCCTCGGGCCGGAGCGCAGGTCTTTCTCTCTCTTATAAAGGGCAGGATGTAGTCGTCGAAGAGTTGACGGAGAACTCCTTCAAAGGAGTTGAGATCGGCCTCTTTTCGGCGGGCGGATCGGTGAGCGAAAAATTTGCGCCCATTGCAGCGGCGAGCGGATGCGTCGTCATAGACAACACCAGCGCCTTCAGGATGGACCCGGAGGTTCCCCTTGTGGTGCCGGAAGTAAACGAACACGCCATCAAAGGGTACACGAAAAAAGGGATTATCGCCAACCCGAACTGTTCCACCATCCAGATGGTGGTCGCACTGAAGCCTCTTCACGATGCAGCGCGGATAAAACGTATCGTCGTCTCCACTTACCAGGCTGTCTCAGGCACAGGCAAGAAGGCGATCTACGAACTGGAACAGCAGATACTCGCGATTTACAATCAGAAACCTATCGAGGTCAAGGTATACCCTTACCAGATAGCCTTCAATTGCCTGCCCCAGATCGACGTATTTCTCGACAACGCCTATACCAAAGAAGAGATGAAGATGATCAACGAGACGAAGAAGATCATGGAGGACGATACCATCCAGGTGACGGCCACCACCGTTCGCGTCCCTGTCTTCTACGGCCACTCGGAATCGGTAAACGTGGAATTCGAAAAAGACCTGGGCCCCGATGAGGCGCGGAAGATCCTTAAAAAGGCACCGGGAGTGAAAGTCGTAGACGACCCGTCGAAGAAACTCTACCCTCTCGCCACCCAAGCCGCGGGAAAGGACGCCACTTTTGTGGGCCGGATCAGACGGGATGAGTCCATAGCCCACGGTCTCAATCTGTGGGTGGTTGCCGATAACATCAGGAAGGGCGCTGCCCTGAACGCTGTGCAGATAGCGGAAGTTCTCATAAAGAAATACCTGCAGTAGGGGCAGAAAGTAGACAGTAAACGGTAAGGAGTAGGCAGTGGGAACGGCGGCTGCATACTCCTTACTTTATTTCATGCTGACCGAGCATTGGTTGGCAGCATTTTCTGCTCGCTACTGCATACTCCGCACTGTTCGCTCTGTTTTGCCTTGGCTGGCTTTCACTCTTCGTGCTTTGGCGGCTGGGTCCTCTGAATTTCGCCGATTTCCTCTTCGAGATCATCTATCTCGAGGTTCATCCGGGAGATGGCGGCCATCTTTTCTTTGAGGAGCGGATCGTCCTTGGTCACATTCTTTCCCGATGAGAAACGGTCGTATACATACTCGCCTATCTCGGCGTAGGTCTTCTGAATGTTTCGCTGGATCTTGGTGATGTCCACATACTTCATCTTTGAGATCTTTGCCTGCTTTTCCACGTTGAATGCGATGTCCTGGGCCGTCTCCTTGAGTGTCTTAAGCCCTTCTTCCGTCTTCTTTTTCAGGTCATCGATGATAGCCATCCCGCCCCCCCTTTCACGTAGGTCTCTGGTGCCGTAATTGTATGCTGGAATCTTCTTCTCACATTCTTAATATTGGACTTGAAGGCGGATGTCAACAAATATTGCTGCCCTTCAAGCGAGCGCTGGTCAATCTCTTGTGCCGCAGCCTTCAATACAGCTGGCGAACCCTTCCCGGATTGGTTTGGACCAGGTCAGACCCAGGTAACGCCCTTGAGTTGTCTCTTGATGCCTCTCTGATAGTGGTACCTGGAAAAACCGACTATGAGAGAACCCACAACCACATTATCCTTCGGAATGGCCAGCATTTTCCTCAATTCCGGGCTGTTCTCCACGGCGGGAGGAATAAGGTCTATCGGGGATGCACCCAGTCCCAACGCATGGGCAGCCAGAAACCCGTAGGTCATGGCTATGTGGATATCCGTTTCATAGGCATCCGAATTCCGGTGGGCGTGTAGCAGTATCATGGCCGGGGCATACCGGCTGATGGTATCTTCTTCTTTGTTTTTCAGTTCCGGCAGGCGGCTCTTCATAAGCGGCACCACGTGGCTCTCCAGTGTATGGAATTTTGCCTTTCCCACCTTGCGACGGATAAAATAGCGTGCCAGGGGATTCTTCATAGCCTTCAGCAGACGCTCATAAACCCCGACCATGAGGGGCAGCATTTCTCTGACAGTCGCCGGGTCCTGGATCACCACCGCTTCCGTTTTGATGGGAGTAAAGCCTGGAGGTGCGAACCTCATCGCTTCCACCACCTTTTCCAGCATCTCTCTCGGTACAGGCTTATCCTTGAAATTTCGTACGGCCCTCCGGCCGGCAATCATCCCGAAAAAGGCTGCCTCGAAGGGGCCCGCTTCGGCCAGCTCGAAGAAATCCTCCTCGTAGGAAAGACCTTCCACCGTGATGGATCTGGTCGGACATACAGCCATGCACTGACCGCATCGGATACAGAGCGGTGCCCTGTCCGGACGGAACAAGACCTGTCCCGCCGCGTCTTTCTTCATGATCTTCATTGGGCACACTTCGCCGCACAAAAGACAGACCTTACATTTTCCCTTGTCAATGTTGTGTATACCCGTCATGGAGTACTCCTGTTTGCCCTACCT
>CAYOYU010000323.1:0-1549 GCA_964408265.1 uncultured Syntrophorhabdaceae bacterium | reverse complement strand
TGGCATTCCGGTATCTACTGCGCACCTCGCCACTGGGCTGCAACGAGGTCATGAAAGGCTTCTGTTGCCTTCACGATGAAAACCTGGCCCGGACAGACTTCCATTCTCTGGAATTTGGGAAATCTCTGCGGCCCAGGCCCCTTCCGGGCCGGATTGGTTATGGCATCCATGCCCAGTTCATCCATGAGCTGTTTAATCAGCCCCACCATGCCGCAGGAATGACTCGGAAACTTGAGAGCAGGCCTCATGAAAAGGCTTCGTAGAATTCCTTTTCCCGAAGAGGGCTTCCTGTATGACCTTCCGTCCGGCCAAGCCCCCCAGTAACCCACTCGCCAGTCTTCGATGACGTAAAGGCCTCCTGGTTTCAGGTGCCTGTCGAAGAGATGCCAGAAGCTGGCTTTTGTAAATTCACCGATGTGCGAGGCATCGTCAATGATGATATCGAAGCCCTCCGGCGCGCACTCTGCCGCTATTGCGTCCAGAAGGAGCCGGTCCCGCTGGTCGCCCTGATAGACGCGGATTCGCCCTGAAGGATCGTTAATTTCAACGTGGTTTACGTCAAGTCCGGCGATAGTGCCCTTGGCGAAATAGTCTCTCCACATCAGGAGGGAACCGCCTTTGTCGATCCCCAGCTCCAGGAGCCCTATCTCCTTCCCCGCAAAGCATGCGAAATGGCGGGCATAATTGTTCAGGTAGAGCTGCGATTTGTCAGTGTCATGTTCATAGGCCTTCAGGTCCCCTTCCACGGCAGCCTCCACGCTAACGGAGAGTCTCCTCCCGAATCTTCCGCGTTCCTGCACTTGTCCCGCGGCTGGAGCCATTTTATATTGGCCTAAGCAGGATGTCAAGTATGCCTCCTCTTTCCTTTAAAACGTTGAAATACTTGGATTCTTGTGATAGATTACCTTTCTGAGGATAGGCTAAATCGTGTCCCTTTTCCAACTCCGTCGGCAGGTTAGATAAGATGAGCATCCGGCAAACTCTCGAAGCACGGGAAGATCAGATTCTCTCTCCTCTGGCACAGAAAAGCAGCGCCACACGGGGCCGCATCATTGCTGAACCGGAGTGCGATATACGCCCCGCATTCCAGCACGACAGGGACAGGATTACCCATAGCAAGTCCTTCAGGAGGCTGAAGCACAAAACACAGGTATTTCTTTCCCCGGCAGGCGACCACTACCGGACAAGACTTACCCATACCCTTGAGGTTGCCCAGATCGGACGGACAATTGCACGAGCCCTGGGACTCAACGAAGACCTTGTGGAGGCCATTGCCCTGGGCCACGATCTGGGCCATACACCCTTCGGCCATGCCGGCGAGGCCGTGTTGAACGAAATCCATATTGGCGGGTTCAGACATTACGAACAAAGCCTCAGGGTTGTAGATGTCCTTGAGCGTGACGGCCGCGGGCTCAACCTGACCGCCGAAGTAAGGGACGGTATATTGAAGCATTCCAAGGGGAAAGGAGATATCATCCCGAGAGATGACAGCGATAGACCCCTCACGCGGGAGGCTGAAGTGGTCAGGGTTTCTGATGTGATCGCCTAT
>CAYOYU010000322.1:0-4147 GCA_964408265.1 uncultured Syntrophorhabdaceae bacterium | reverse complement strand
AGGCCCTGATAGACCGGATCACCCAAAAACTGAAAGGGCACTGGATGTACTCAAGCGAAGGTCAGATGCGTCGCCTTCAGATGTGTGCCTCCTGCCGCACCAGGGATGCCCTCATGTCGGAGGATATGAAGACATGGACAGTCCGTTGAAGAACTCTTCTGTATTGGGATGGTTTGATTCCCACGGCGCCATCCGAACGGACGGATACGTGATACTGGCTTCACTCCTGAGGAGTTCTCCTTCCGAAGAGGTAATGAAGATACTCCAGACCCTTGCCTGGAGTGAGGCTCTCCCTGAAGACCTGAGGAGTGCATTGGAGGCGCTGCGCCACGCAGGCCGCACTTATCGTCTTGATGCCGTGGAAAGCGAATTCAACAGCCTCTTTGTCGGCCCCGGCTCAGGTGAAACGGTGCCCTGCGCATCCTGGTACCGGGAAAAGAAGATCCAGGCCAGACCTCTCGCCTCATTGCGGACAGACCTCATGGCATTAGGCATAGTGAGACGGACTGAAGGTTCCGAGTATGAGGATCATGCAGCTGCTCTCTGTGAAATCATGGCGCTCATCTCCCACAATCCGGGGAATGAGCCCTTCCATGTGCAAGCAAAGTTCTTCCAAAGGCACATAGCACCCTGGATGATAAGGTTCTTCGAGGACCTCCAGTCTGCCCGCAATGCCGATTTCTACCGGGTTGTCGGCCTGTTTGGCGCACGCTTTCTCGAGTACGAGGAACAGTTCCTGAAGGAGCATAACAGGTCGCATTCCATTGACAGGCTTCATCGGGGTGATGATGAAGGTACCGGAACGGAAGAGTTTGATACAACTAGCATGAAGACTTTTGAATGAAACAAAAGGGGGAAGGAAAGATGAAAGAAGGCCTCGAAAGCAGCAGACGGACATTCATAAAGAGTGCCACAATCTTAGGCAGCCTCGCGGCACTTTTTGGTTTGAGCAGACATGTCCCGGCCAAACCATCCCAGGCCCAGCCCCCTACCGTACAGGCAGAGCCCCATAAGGGTTACCGGTTAACGGAGCATATCCGGAGATATTACGAAACTGCAAGATTTTAGGATGCCCATCATATGTTCGCAGGAGGTACCAATCGATGAACCAATTCAGCAAGAAACGGCTGCAGCGGATATCCCCTGAATCTGATTCCCCAAGGGGAATAGACAGGCGGACATTTCTGGTACGGAGCGGGGCCGTCCTGGGCAGCGGGGCCCTCATGGGGCTTTTGCCCTTGTCCTGTGTACGGCGAGCCACTGAAGAGGAAAAGAAGAATTTCCCGAGACCGAAGGTGGCCACTGAAACTCGCCGTACCATCTGTAACCACTGCTCCGTAGGATGCGGCGTCATCGCCGAATTGCAGAACGGCGTATGGGTGGGCCAGGAGCCGGACTATGACTCGCCCATCAATCTCGGTGCCCACTGTCCCAAAGGGGCCTCTGTGCGGGATCACGGCTTCGGGTACCTGCGCGTGAAGTACCCCCTGAAACTGGAGAACGGCAAATGGAAGCGCCTTTCCTGGCAGGAAGCAATCGACCAGATCGGAGACCGCCTGTTGAAGATCAGGAAGGAATCGGGGCCCGACGCAGTCTTCTGGTGCGGCTCATCCAAAGCGAGCAACGAAGGGGCCTATCTCCAGGGCAAATTCGCCGCACTTTGGGGCACGAACAACACGGACAACCAGGCCCGCATATGCCACTCCACCACCGTCTATGGCGTGGCCAACACCTTCGGTTACGGCGCAATGACTAATTCTTACAACGACATGCACAACTGCAAGGCCATGCTCTTCCTTGGCAGCAATGCGGCCGAAGCGCACCCTGTAGCCATGCAGCATATTCTTCGCGGCAAAGAGAACGGCGCCAAGATGATCGTCGTCGACCCCAGATTCACCCGAACAGCAGCCCATGCGGATATTTATGCCCGGCTCCGTTCCGGCACCGACATCCCCTTCATATACGGTCTGCTCTGGCATATCTTCAAAAACAACTGGGAAGACAAGGAGTATATCCGCCGCCGTGTCTGGGGGATGGATGAGGTTCGCAAGGAAGCGGAGCACTGGCCCCCGGATGTGGTGGAAAACGTCACGGGCATACCAAAAGAGAAGGTTTACGAGATAGCCATGACCATGGCGAAGAACCGGCCGAGCACCATAGTCTGGTGCATGGGGGTCACCCAGCATCACATCGGCAGCAGCACCACCAGGCTTTTCTGTATACTGCAACTTGCCCTGGGAAACGTAGGTCTGTCGGGCGGCGGTGCCAACATTTTCAGGGGCCATGACAACGTGCAGGGGGCAACGGACGTGGGACCCAACTGTCACACCCTCTCCTGCTACTACGGTCTGGCGGAGGGCGCCTGGAAGCACTGGGCTCGCGTCTGGGACGTGGACTACGAGTGGATCAAAGCGCGCTTTGACATGAGCCAGCAATACGATGCAGGCGGCGGCAAGATGGACTACACCATGTATATGCCCGGCATCCCCGTCTCCCGCTGGATCGACGGCGTTTTGGAGGACAAGAAGAACCTCTCCCAAAAGGATAACATCCGGGCCGTCTTCTTCCAGGGTCATGCGGCGAACAGCCAGACCCGCGGCGTGGAGATGAAGAAGGCCCTGGAAAAGCTGGACATGCTCGTCATCTCTGATCCTTACCCGACCCACATGTCTGTTATGAGTGAGCGCAAGAACGACACTTACCTGCTGCCCACGTGCACCCAGTTTGAGACCTGCGGCTCGGCCACCGCATCGAACAGGTCCCTCCAGTGGCGGGAAAAGATCATCGAACCTTTGTACGAGTCAAAACCGGACCATACCATCCTGTACCTTCTTGCCAAGAAACTCGGTTTTGCCAATGAACTGTGCAAGCATATCAAGGTGACCAATGACGAACCACTGGTAGAGGATATCCTGCGCGAGATCAACCGCGGGGCGTGGACCATCGGCTACACGGGTCAGAGTCCGGAACGGCTCAAGCTTCACGCCAAACACCGCCGCACCTTCGACCCCACCACCCTCAGGGCCGAAGGCGGCCCCTGCAAGGGAGAATACTACGGTCTGCCCTGGCCCTGCTGGGGAACACCGGAAATGAAGCACCCGGGCACCCCCCTCCTCTATGATCCAAGCAAGTCAGTGGCAGAGGGGGGGCTCGTCTTCAGGGCAGCCTGGGGCACGGATCGCAACGGCCAGAACCTTCTCGCCGAGGGGGTCTATTCGAAAGGGTCGGAGATCAAGGACGGCTATCCGGAATTCACCTCCGATCTTCTCAAGAAACTGGGCTGGTGGAACGATCTCACGGCAGAGGAAAAGAAGGAAGCCGAGGGCAAGAACTGGAAGACCGACCTCTCAGGCGGCATCCAGCGGGTGGCCATCAAGCATGGCTGCGCTCCCTTCGGCAATGGGAAGGCCCGCTGCCAGGTGTGGGAGTGGCCCGATCCCATTCCGCTCCACCGCGAACCGCTCTACACGCCGAGATTTGATCTCGTGAAAAAGTATCCCACCTTTCAGGACCGGAAGGCCTTTTTCCGGCTGCCAACCCGCTACCAGTCAATACAGTCCGTGAATCACGCGGCAAAATACCCCCTGGTATTCACCTCCGGGAGGCTCGTGGAATATGAGGGGGGAGGGGCTGATACGCGTTCCAACCGATGGCTGGCAAAATTGCGCCCCGAGATGTTCGCGGAGGTCAATCCCAAGGACGCCAACGACGCCGGCATCACCAATGGCCAGTACATGTGGCTTGAGGGTGCCGAAGGGGGCAGAATCAAGGTGCGGGCTTTAGTCACGAGACGGGTCGGACCGGGGACCGTCTGGACGCCATTCCACTTTGGCGGCTGGTTCCAGGGTAAGGACCTCTACGACCGGTACCCGGAGGGCACCGCGCCCTACGTGCGGGGCGAAGCCTGCAACACTGCCACCACATACGGCTACGATTGCGTCACCCAGATGCAGGAGACAAAGGCCACCCTCTGCCGGATTATGCCGGCTTAGAGAGCAGAAAGTAAGAAAGTAAGAAGGTAGGAAGGTGAAAGAATAGGAGGCATGGGGGTGATGAGAAACCCGAAAGACACCATAAAGCCTGATGACTGCGGGTCGCCCTACGCAAACACGCTCATTCCGCTCCAGCGGCTCCATTCGCTCGCGTT
>CAYOYU010000321.1:0-4174 GCA_964408265.1 uncultured Syntrophorhabdaceae bacterium | reverse complement strand
TGACGCAGACCGCTATGGCAAAGATGAGAACGTTATATCCCGTCTCAACGACTATGTTCCCCAGAGGGAGGAGCAGTACCGCTGCAAATCCGGCCAGGGCCGAGCCCATGGCGAGGGAGACTACGGCGGTCATATCGGAATCGATGCCGAGCATCATGGCAGCCCTCTCGTCCTGGGCAATTCCCCTGAGCGCAAGCCCGAGCTTTGTAAAACGGGTGAAAAGGAAGAGAAAAGCGAAAGTGAGAATGCTCACACCTACGATCAGGAGCCTCTGATAGTCAACGTTTATTCCAAGTATGTCCGTTGAACCGGCTATAAACGGCGGGAGGGTGAAGGTCATGCCCCGCAAGCACCCCCACCGCATTCCTTCGAGGATTGCCAGCCCTATGGCGTAGGTGGCGATGATCTCCGAAATCTCCATGCCCCGTATCCGGATCAGGATACCCCGGTAGATCAGCGCCCCGATTGCCGCCGTAATCCCTATGGCCAGGATGATGGCCATAGGGTAAGGAAAGGCCACGAACTTGTTCATAAAGAGCCAGGTTAAGTAGCCGGACGTGATGTAGAGGGCTCCGTGGGCAAAATTGGGCACCCTGGCGATACTGTAAACGAGCGTGAAGCCCAAAGAAAGCAGAGAGAGAATTACACTGTTAATAATACCGTAGATCAGGATGTCCACGCTTACCCCCTTGTAGAGCTATTTGAACCAGGGCGGAAGCAGGGTCTTCCCTTCGGCCACTTTCGGAGGGAATATCTGCACTCGCTTCCCGGCCTGCCACTGGATAATGCCCGTAACAGCCCCTTCCTTTGGATCCGTAGAGGGGATGATCTGATGTGTCTTCTTGTCAAAGCGCATCCTGCCGTAAACGCCCATGATGTCGCCTTCTTCCAGTCCTTTTATAACGGCATCGGAATCGGTGCTTTTCGCCCGCTCAATGGCATCCTTTAACTGGTAGACAGCCATGTAGCTTGAAGATGTGCCGTAGCCTTCAGGTTCGAGACCCCATTTCTTCTTGTAGGCATCGACGAACTTCATGGTCCAGGGTGTAATCTTGGCCGGGGCGTTCCCGCCGTTGACGAGGTTGACGATGAGATATTCGCCTTTGCCGCCGGTTGCTTTCCAGAAGCCGGGCTGCTCTGCGGCGTTAACGAAGCCTATGGGAAGGGCCTTGAGCTTCATGTCGCTCCACTGTTTCAGGAGAACGGCGCTTTCAGGCATGTCCATCCAGATGAAGAGGACCTGGGCGTTCTTCTTGCCTGCATCGATGAGACCCACAGAGTAGTCGCCAGTCCCTGTCGGGTAGATCTTCATGTCGATCACCGTCCACCCTTTGTCGGTGAGGGCCTTCTTCATCACATCGCCGCCCTTCCGGGCATGCTCCACATCCTGGACCATGATATAGGCCTTGTTGAAGCCGTGCCCCTTCTTCAAGTCTTCGAAGAGTGCCAGAAATTCGTTCATCATGACGCCCACGTGACTTGAATTGCGGAAGCAGTACTTGTACTTGCCGTAATTCTCCTCAACCCTTTTGGTATAGAGAGGTGTGAGGACACCCGTGGTAAGGATGGAGACCTTTTTGTACTTGTTCAGGATATCCATTGCCGCGAGGGCGGCTTCAGAGCGGACAGGACCGCCGATTATAAAATCCGCCTTCTTTTCAAGGATCAGCTTTTCAACTGACAGCAGGGCGTCGCTCACCGGAACCCCGGGCTCGAGGTCCCTCGTGTCGATCACCTCAACCTTAAAGGGCCGCTTCTTGCCCCCCACGTTCACGCCTCCCGCCGCGTTGATCTCATCCACCGCCAGCTTGATCCCTCTCTCCGCATCCCAGCCATAGAGGAATGCCGTGGAGAGCGGTGCGCCGATTACGATGGGTGCCTGTTGTGAGATTGATGTTCCGGGAAGAAGAAAGACAGTGACCAGTAGAAAAATGGAAAGCCAAAACATTTTCTTCATAATACCCCCCTCTTTTTTTGGTTTAAGAAGCCTTACGCCCACATGTCCCCAAGGAGCGCAGGCCCTTTAACCTGCTCTGATACTCACTGATGATCCGTCGAGTTGTGCCATGTCATGCCCTGCCTCTGTCGTGAGCAATTCCTGTGCCAGCAATATCATCACCTCGTTATGTCTTCTATAACAAGCGATTAGGAATCTATTGGAGCCATGTCATGAAAGCCAGGAATGAATTTATCTTTTACTTTTTGAAAGTTCTTTTCAAGTGACCCATGTCTGTTGTTTCAGACGGAACCGGTTCCGATGAAATGCCGTAGAGGCGGAGTTTGTTCCGCAGTGTTGGTCTGGAGAGGCCGAGCAGTCCGCATGCTTTGCCCAGGTGCCACCGGGTGCGGTTGAGAACTCCTATAATGTACTCTTTCTCTATTTCCTGGAGACTGTGGCCATTTGGGACCTCCATCTCCCGTACCGTCTTTCTGCCGAGGAGCGGGGTGATGAGCTCTTCCAATATCACATCTCCCTGAGTATTGATGACGGCGTGGGTGAGCACGTTTTCCAGCTCCCTCACATTTCCGGGCCAATCATATTCCATCATTCTCTGAACCGCCATCTCCTCCACTTTCCGTATGCTCTTTCTCAGGTCATGATTGATCTTGCCGAGAATATACTCTACGAGGGCCGGGATATCGGATTTACGCTCTCTCAGGGGGATGATCCTGATGGTAGCAACATTCAGCCTGTAATAGAGATCCTCCCGAAAAGCACCTTTCTGGACCATGCTCCAGAGATCCTTGTTGGTGGCCGCTATCACCCTGGCATTCGATTTGATCCGCTTTTCGCCGCCGATCCGTTCGAACTCCTTTTCCTGGAGGAAGCGCAGAAGCTTTGCCTGCAGTTCAATCGGTATCTCTCCCACTTCGTCGAGGAATATTGTCCCTTCTCCGGCGAGTTCGAACTTTCCTCTCTTCGCCGCTGAAGCACCGGTAAAAGCTCCTCTTTCATGACCGAAGAGTTCGCTTTCCAGGAGGGTGCTCACGATAGTCGAGCAGTTAATGGCCCTGAAAGGTTGTTCTTTTTGCGGGGAATGGTGGTGGATGGCCCGAGCGATGAGCTCCTTCCCGGTTCCCGTCTCCCCCTCGATGAGGACGGTCACCCTGTTTTCCGAGAGCCTGCCCACGGCCTTGAATATCTCTTTCATCTCCCTGCTTCTGCCCACTATTTTTCCGGCTTCATAGACGAAATCGGGGTCCAGGGTAACACCCCGGAACCCTCGCGCAGTCCCCGAGAATTCGAGGGCCCTGTCGAGGGCCTTCTCCAGTTCCTCTACATCTATGGGCTTGGGAATATATTCGAAGGCACCCGATTTTACTGCGCGGATCGTTGTATCCATGTCATGGAAGGCGGTAATTATGATGACCTTCTTCTTGTGGCGGAGGTGGATCCGTTTCAAGGCCTCGAGACCGTCCATGTCCGGCAGCCGGACATCGAGGATAACCACGTCGGGGTTGAAGGAGGGGACCTTCTCCAGACCTTCCCCTGCTGTGAGGGCGCAATCCACTTCGTATCCTTTTTCGGTGAGGAACATCTCCAGGGACTCGAGCAGGGAACTCTCGTCGTCTATGATGAGGATTCTTTTCTTGGTCACGGAACCTCTCTCACCGGTAGTTCAAGCCGGAAGTGAGTACCCTGGGGTTTCTTCAGGGAAACGCTCACTGAACCCCCATGGGCCTCGATGATCTTCTTCACATTTGTCAGGCCGAGCCCTGTGCCTTTCTTCTTGTTGCTGAAGAAAGGGTCGAATATGTAGGGCATATCCCTAATGCTGATCCCTGCCCCGTTATCACTGATATCGACGCGGACCGATCTCCCGTCGACGCGTTTCTGCTTGGCTGCCACACTGATCTGGCCACCCTCGGGCAGAGCTTCCACGGAGTTGATGAGAATATTGATGATAGCCTGTTCCATCTTCTCCGGGTCCATAAGGATCTGAGGCATCTCTGCGGCATATTTCTTCTTCACCGTTATGTGCCTGTCCCTGATTCGTACGTCTATGATATCCAGGCAGGAATCTATGAGGCCGCTCACAGAGTGGAGCCTCCGGTCGAGTCTCACGGGCCTTGCAAAATCGAGCATCTCGTCGAGGATCCTTTCGAGACGGGAGAGTTCCTCCACGACGATGTCCATCCGCCCGCTTCCCGCCGCGTACTCTCGCTCCACTCG
>CAYOYU010000320.1:2452-4355 GCA_964408265.1 uncultured Syntrophorhabdaceae bacterium | reverse complement strand
ACCGATACATGAAGGATGATTTGCAGACCCTGCGGAAGGAATTGGGCGATCTCTGCACCCTCATTGACGGGAAGTTGGGGGCGGTGTGACCTCGATCGATGGGTGGCCTGCTGAAGCTTATGAGAACCGGCGGCGGCACCCTCTTTCAGTGGATGAGGTTTCTCAGCCGCCGGAGGATCTCCTCCCTGGGAACCTCACCCACGACCTGGTCTTTCACCGAACCGTTTCCGTAAAAGACAAGTACCGGTATACCGCTCACCTGGTGCTGTGCCGCAGACCGGGGAGATTCATCCACATTGACGAGAGCAAACTTGACCCTCCCTGCAAACAATGAGGCCAGTTCATACAGAACGGGCTGCTGATTGCGCGTGTGACCTCACCAGGGGGCGCCGAACTGGACGAGAACGGGTCCGGGAAAGTTGACAACCTCGTCATGGAAGCTGAAATCGTTGATGTGCAGGGGCTGGTCCGGAAAGAGGCGGGAGAGGGGGAGTGCGGATTTGCATTTTCCGCAGGTTGCATGGTCCCTCCATCGCCTCTCCGGTATGCGGTTCTTCGTCCCGCATTGGGGGCAGGAAACGATAAGGCTGTATTCATTCATCGGCTGTCACTGTGAAGCGCTTCGTATTCATCATCATAGATAAAAAGATAAGTATGGGACGGGGAATTTCAACGTCGGGTCGGAACAGGGTCTTCCCGGCATTCCTTATGTCGGCAGGAATTGCCATTCCCGCGGGAACGGGGACAGTCAGTAGGGCTGTGTCCCGAGGAAAGAATGAGAGCCTACTACCGTCTGTAATAAAAAATGGTTGATTTATTCTTTTCATAAAATGTTGACACCCGCAATCAATTAGTATTATCTTATATCAACATTCGTTTATATAACGGAGGCACGTATGTTCCAGAACATATCAAGTTACATCGTCTATAATCTGCTTGGTCTGCCTCAGGGATCAAAGCTTTCGGCGGCTGCCGATTTCTTCCTTTATGACACGGCGAAGATATTCGTTCTGCTCACGGTAATCATTTTTGCCATATCTTTCGTGAGGAGCTTCTTTCCGCCGGAACGGACGCGAAAAATCCTGTCCCATAAAAACGAATTTATAGGAAATATCCTGGCAGCCCTGCTCGGCGTCGTCACGCCCTTCTGTTCCTGCTCGGCTGTGCCTCTTTTCATCGGTTTCGTGGAAGGCGGCGTACCGCTGGGCGTTACCTTCTCCTTCCTCATCTCCTCCCCCATGGTCAACGAGGTGGCCATAGTCCTCCTCTGGGGACTCTTCGGATGGAAGATAACGGCCATCTACATCGGTACAGGACTGCTGGTGGCTATGGCGGGAGGTTATGTCATCGGAAAGATGAAGCTCGAGAAATGGGTGGAAGAGTACGTCTACAACATGCACCTGGGTGAGGGTGAACCATTGACGATGCAGACTTTCCGGGAACGGATTGACTACGCCAAGTACAACACGAAAGACATTCTGGGAAAGATCTGGCTTTTTGTGATAGTCGCCATCGCTATAGGGGGTTTCATCCACGGCTATGTGCCGGAAGATTTTCTCGTTCACTATGCGGGCAAAGGGAACTGGTATGCCGTTCCGCTGGCAGTGCTCCTGGGCGTTCCCCTTTACTCCAATGCGGCCGGTGTTATCCCCATCGTCTATGCCCTTATGAGCAAAGGGTTGACGCTGGGCACGACCCTTGCCTTCATGATGGCTGTCACCGCGCTGTCGCTGCCGGAAATGATCATTCTCAGGAAGGTCCTGAAGCCGAGGCTGCTGGCGGTCTTCGTCGGTATCATGACGGTAACCATTATGGGAGTTGGGTATCTCTTCAATGCAATCATGTAGCTCTGCCCCAAGGAGGTATGTCATCGATGAATAATGGAAAGGACAGGACAAGGGTT
>CAYOYU010000320.1:0-2346 GCA_964408265.1 uncultured Syntrophorhabdaceae bacterium | reverse complement strand
AGATGGCCGAAGCCTATCTCAACGATCTGGCCGGTGATGTTTTTGAAGCCGAAAGCGCCGGGCTTGAACCGGGGCAGTTGAACCCGCTCGCCGTTAAGGTCATGAAGGAGTCGGGGATCGATATATCCATGAACAAAACAAAGAGTGTGGATGACGCGTATAAAGAGGGCAGGCCCTTCAGGTATGTCATCGCCGTCTGCGACGAAGCCGCTCAAACCTGTCCTCTCTTCCCCGGTCTCCCGACGAGTCTTCACTGGTCCTTCGACGATCCGTCGGCCTTTACAGGCACACAGGAAGAGAAGCTCGCAAGGACGCGGCGGGTACGGGACAAAATAAGAGAAAAGATTGAAGAGTTCATCAAAGAACACACGGGAGGGAACAGGTGAAGGAACTTGTCACAGTATTCAAGGCATTGTCCGATGAGACGAGGCTGCGCATCCTCAAGCTGCTCGAACAGGGAGAGTTGTGTGTATGCGATATCGTTGCCGCCTTCGACACGATCCAGCCGAAGATCTCCTTTCACCTCGCCTCTCTCAAAGCCGCAGGGCTTGTGAAGGACCGCAAGGAAGGCAAATGGATGCATTACAGGATTGATGACGGTGACCTCTTCAAGCGGCTCCTTATTCTGTCCGTCATGGAGAAGATACCCGAGGAGACGCTGAAGGAGGATATGGAGCGGCTGAAGGAATTTATGGCAAACAAGGGCAAGGTAATACCCCTTCAAGAGGTATGCTGCACCCCTAAAGTTAATCAAAAAGGAGGTTGAGATGAAAAAGATTCAGATTCTGGGCACAGGCTGCCGGAACTGCACGAAACTGGCACAGAACGCAGAGGATGCCGTGAAGGGCAAGGAAGGATACGAGGTGGAAAAGATCACCGATCTGAAAAAGATCATGGAACTGGGGGTAATGCTGACTCCGGGTCTTGCCGTAGACGGCAAGGAGGTAAGTGTAGGAAAGGTGCTTTCAGCGGAAGACATAAAGAAGCTCCTGGAGAAATAGGGGCGATCCGGAATTCAAGGAGGGAACATCATGGCTGAAACGAATACATGCTGCAGCAAGAGCACGACAAAACTGATTGCCGCCTGTTCAGGGCGGTCGAATGTGGGTCAGATCGCAAACCAGGTCATGGTCGAGGTCGATAAGGCAGGTGCGGCAAAATCCTTCTGCCTTGCCGGTGTGGGCGCGGGTCTTTCGGGTTTCGTCGAAAGCGCACGGTCGGCTCAGGTAATTATGGTCGATGGCTGCCCGATGGCATGCGGGAGAAAAGTCCTGGAGAAATACGAAATCGAGCCTTTCCAGTATTTTGTCGTTACCGAATTGGGAATAAAGAAGGAGGATACGTTAGGCGATCTTGATGCCGGCACAAGGCAGGTACTCGGCCAGGTCAGGGCAAATATCTGACCGACGCCCGAAGCACCGCCTATGAATCGGACCGCACCCGTATGTTCGGATGTGGTCCCCCCACGGGGGACCTGTTACATCGATCAGGACCCGCCAAAAGCGCCGACGGTAACCTTGTCCCCCTCCACTACGACAGGGATCTGCCTCTTTCCTCCCGAGTAAGCAAGCATCTCCTTTAATCTCTCAGGGTCTGCCACGTCGTAAAAGACTGCCCTGTCCCCGTAGGCTTCCCGAGCCTTCTTGCCGTAAGGTCAGGTACTTGTTGCATAGATGATGATCTTGTCTGCCATGTCCTGCTCCCTATTCCTTCTTCTTTTCGGTTTGACTTTTCACGTACGTCTTGTACTCCTTAAGAAGCACGTAGCGGTACTCTCTTCGGGCGCTCTCCGACGCGGGGATATAGTTCTTCATGGCTTCAAGCCGTGTAATGATCTCCTCGGCCGTGTCGTCGTTCGCTTTCCTGCCTTCAGCGTATATTTCGGCAAGTGTCTCGTCCAGGCCAAACAGACTGAACTGGGTGTCATCAAGAAACTTCAGCATGCGCCAACTAACTGGTGGCGGCGTGTAATCCTCTCCTCAGTCCACTCAGCCGGGATTAAACTTGTGCTCCACAATACACCTCCAATTATTCTTATCGAGATCGGCCTGCGAGCCACTTTGTGACCCCTTCCCTGCAAGCCTCGCCATCAATATACCAGCCGGCCCGCGAAAAATCCAGCCGGCCCTTTGACTCCATTCCTACTCCTTGCAGCTCATGTAGCAGACCCCTGTGGGCGTCTCTACGGCATAGGGGAAATACTTCTTCTTGAACCAGAGAGACAGGTGAACCAGGTTGACCAGAACCGGCACCTCCACGAGGGGCCCGATAACGGCCGCGAAAGCGGCACCCGAGTTGATTCCGAAGACTGCCACGGCGACTGCGATGGCCAACTCGAAGTTGTTG
>CAYOYU010000319.1:0-4358 GCA_964408265.1 uncultured Syntrophorhabdaceae bacterium | reverse complement strand
TGCTGAGTCACTAAAGAGTAGGGACCTATGGATCTTGCGTGGATCTTGTCATCCACAAGGTGATGAAGTTTCAGAAAATACATGTACCCTACGGTGATACGATGATGGAACTGGTCGCCCGTTCTTCCGTCAAAAAGGGCGGCCTGTCGCGTATCCGCCAATCCCGCCGTTCTGAAAAGCTCCCGGATCTCTTCTTCTTTGGCACTGTCGAAAACAGGCACCGCCACGTGAACGCCCTGGCGCATCTGTCCGGCCAGTTCAACAACCTCCTCGTCGCCCAGTCGTTCCACAAACGCATCCAGCTCCCCATGATCGAAGATTTTCTTCAGGTATCCTTTGATAACCTGCGGGGAACAACAGCGCCTGTTGTACTGGTCGACCAATTCTCCGATCCGCGCGCCGAGGCCCTTGGCTGCCCACCCCAGGTGGACTTCAAGAATCTGTCCGGCATTCATCCTTGAAGGAACACCGAGAGGGTTAAGTACGAGATCGATGGGGGTCCCATCTTCCATAAAAGGCATATCCTCTTCAGGCAGAATCACCGAAACGATGCCCTTGTTTCCATGCCTTCCCGATATTTTGTCGCCCACGGCTATCTTTCTCTTCATGGCCACATAGACTTTGATGGTCTTGATAACGCCGGGAGGCAGCTCATCGCCCTTCTTAATCTTGTTTATCTTATCCTCGTATATGAATTTGATGAGTTCGATCTGGTTCTCTTTGCTGTCCAAAATCTTGGAAAGCCTTCCCTCCATTTCCTCATCGCCGAAATCTACCTCCTGCAGTATGTCGAGGTCGATGGCGTTCAGCTTCTCCTTGCTCAGAGCTTCGCCCTTCTTTATGACCGTCTTTCCCCTCTCATCCTTTATATCCAGAGGGGCCGTGCGGCCGGAAAACTGGTTTACTATCTTTTCTTTCGTGCTCTCCAGAATGATCTTTATCTGATCCGTCTGATCCTTCAGGATATTCGATATATCCCGATCCTCTATGTCGCGGCTTCGTTCGTCCTTGTCCACTCCTCTTCTCGACAGCACCTTGACATCAGTCACTATGCCTTCTATTCCGTGAGGCACCCTAAGCGATGTGTCCTTCACGTCACCGGCCTTTTCTCCGAATATCGCTCTGAGCAGCTTCTCTTCAGGGGTAAGCTGCGTCTCGCCTTTGGGCGTCACCTTTCCGACGAGTATATCGCCAGGCTTTACCGTTGCGCCTATCCTCACGATTCCACTCTCATCGAGATCTTTTAGAGCCTCGTCGCCAACATTAGGGATGTCTCTGGTGACTTCTTCCTTGCCCAGCTTTGTGTCTCTGACCGCGCACTCCAATTCCTCTATATGAATCGATGTGAGCACATCATCCTTCACAAGCCTTTCATTTATCAAGACTGAGTCTTCATAGTTGTATCCGCGCCAGGGCATGAAGGCCACGAGGACATTCTTGCCGAGAGCCAGTTCGCCTCTATCTGTGGAGGGCCCGTCAGCAAGGACGTCCCCCTTCTTTACGTAGTCACCCTCTTTTACGATGACCCGCTGGTTAATACAGGTGTCCTGGTTTGAGCGCCGGAACTTGAGAAGGTTGTACACGTCTATTTTGGTAACCGGCTCTTCACCGCCGTTCTTCTCCTCGTACCTCACGATAATCCTGTTGGCATCGACACTTTTCACGATGCCGCTGTGCTCCGCCGATATGATAACACGGGAATCGCGGCCTACGTTCCTCTCCATGCCTGTTCCGATGATCGGAGCTTCAGGCACTATCAGGGGCACGGCCTGCCGTTGCATGTTAGAACCCATCAATGCACGGTTTGCATCATCATGCTCCAGAAAAGGGATAAGGGAAGCGGAGACGCTCACGAGCTGTTTCGGTGACACGTCCATGAAATTTACATCCCCCGGAGCCACGAGACTGAAGTTCCCGGCTTTCTGGGCGGTCACGTGATCGCCTGTGAACCTGCCTTCGGCGTCGACAGGGGCATTCGCCTGGGCGATATAGTACTGCTCCTCCTCGAGGGCGCTGAGATACTGGATTTTGTCCGTCACTCTACCGCTTATCACTTCCCTATAGGGTGTCTCGATGAATCCGAACTCATTTACCTTTGCATAAGTGGAGAGGGAGGCTATGAGACCAATGTTCGGACCTTCAGGTGTCTCGATCGAGCATATCCTGCCGTAGTGGGTGGAGTGCACGTCCCTCACTTCGAAGCCCGCCCGTTCTCTGGTCAGACCGCCCGGACCCAATGCGGAAAGTCTCCGTTTATGGGTAATTTCACTTAAAGGGTTGGTCTGGTCCATGAACTGAGAAAGTTGACTGCTGGCAAAAAAATCCTTTACCGCAGTGGCGACCGGCTTCGGGTTCACAAGGTCGTGGGGCATGAGAGTCTCCATCTCAGGAAAGGTCAATCGCTCCTTGATGGCCCTTTCCATACGTACGAGACCCATCCTGAACTGATTCTCCAGGAGTTCCCCTACCGTTCTCACCCTTCTGTTTCCAAGATGATCTATATCATCTCCGGGGCCTCTGGCATCTTTCAGCTTGAGTAAGTGTTTCACGACCTCAATAATGTCTTCTTTTCTCAGCGTAGTTACATCAAGGTCTACATTGAGACCAATTCTGTGATTGATCTTCAGTCTCCCCACTTTCGACAGGTCGTACCGTTCTGGGCTGAAGAACATGTTGTGGATCAGGGCCTCGGCGAATTCTATGGTAGGCGGGTCTCCCGGTCTCAACTTTCTGTATATCTCCAGGAGGGCATCGTCCTTGCCACTCACCTTGTCGGCAATGAGGGTATTCCGAAGAGAGGGGCTCACATTCAGATTATCGATGAAAAGGACTTCGAAGGCGCCTACGTTGTGGCTCACCGCCTTGGCCAGATCATCCTTGGTGAGCTCCTTGTTTATGGGAATCAGGACCTCTTTCGTAAGGGGGTCAAGGACATCGCTTGCGGTGATTTTCTCAAGGACATCATCTTCTTCCACCGGTATCTCATTAATCCGAGCCAGTTCCATCTTCTTGATGACTGCCTTGGTGATCTTCTTGTGCTTCTTTACCAGGACCTCTTCCCTTTCCTCGCCATCGACCATTTCGATCCGTACGATGTCGGACGGTGCTTTTTGCCCAATCAGGAGCGGCAGCGGCGTTGCTTTAAAGAGCTTGCCGTTCTTGATTACCACTTTCTCTCTCTCGTAGAAATAGTCGAGAATCTCCTTTTCGCTGTATCCCAGGGCCTTCAAGAGCAGGGTTACGGGTATCTTCTTTTTCTTGTCGATCCTCACATAAGCCAGTTCCTTATGGTCGAACTCAAAGTCAAGCCATGAACCTCTGTACGGAATGATACGTGCCGTATATGAAAACCCCCCGCCCACCGCTGTTTTAGACAGGTCCACGTCGAAATAGACGCCTGGTGACCGATGCAACTGACTAACGATCACCCGTTCGGTGCCATTTATGATAAAAGTCCCTCTTCGCGTCATAAGGGGGATTTCGCCGAAATATACGTCCTGTTCCTTGACGGCCCTTACATCTCGAGTCTTCGTATCGGGGTCAATATTCCAGACTACCAACCTGATGGTAACCTTCATGGGTGCCGCATACGTAAGCCCCCTAAACAGGCATTCTTCTTCAGAGTTCTTCGGATCACCAATCTCATATTTCACAAACTCCAACGAGGTTGTGTCATGAGAGTCCCTTATCGGAAAGACGCTATTGAAAACACCCTGAAGACCAACATTCTGTCTCTTCTCCAGAGGCGCCTCACGCTGAAGGAACATGGCATAAGAATCAAGCTGGATCTCGATCAGGTTCGGTATGTCGAGAACCTCTTTTATCTGTCCGTAGCCTTTTCTGAATATCTTGTTATGGAAAGTTTCCCGCATAATCGTTTTTCACCCCTTATTTGGTACTTCTATGGCCCAGTGCGGAGCGCAAGGAACCCTGAATCCCTGTCGCTCCGCACTAGCCTCGGTTGTGCACTACAGAATTACTCTATTTTGACCTGAGCACTTACTTCTTCGAGCTGCTTTTTGATGTTTGCTGCCTCGTCCTTGGAAACCGCTTCCTTCACGGCTTTCGGTACGCCTTCAACCAGGTCTTTTGCTTCTTTGAGACCAAGGCTCGTTATGGCCCTGACGACCTTAATCACCTGAATCTTCTTGTCGGCCTCGTACCCTGTCAGTATTACGTTGAACTCAGTCTGTTCCTCGACCGGCTCTGCTGCTGCAGCGGGAGCCGCCGGACCGCCAGCTGCGGCCATCATCGGCATTGCTGCACTGACCCCGAATTTTTCCTCCAGGGCTTTTATGAAGTCGGAGAGTTCCAAAACTGTCATATTTTCGATAAACTGAATCACATCTTCTCTTGTC
>CAYOYU010000318.1:0-4381 GCA_964408265.1 uncultured Syntrophorhabdaceae bacterium | reverse complement strand
CACTATTTTCGTTTACGGGGATGATTTATCTCTTGACACGGGGAGGCCTTGTAAGAGTTAAGCGCTATTCCTTGTCCTTTTCTTCCAGCTCGGTAATTCTACTCAGGAACCATGCATTGTCTCTGGTCATAAACTCGATGCGGTAGGGTTTATTTCCCTTATACGTTGGACGAATGTCGACAAAGGCAACGCCGTTTGCGAGGTCGCCATCCTGCGCCTCAATCGTTGCGCAATAGCCTTTATGGAGCTTCTTGAGGATAGAGTTGTCGTACACGTACCGAATAGCCTTTTCTGGCTGGTTCCTGTCAATGGCTTCGAAATAGGCGTTGAGAACTTCCAGCCAAGGTGTAAGGGCTCGCTCTTTGCAGACTATCTCCTTCTTGTCATTGACGGAGAATGCGATCTCATATAAAAGCCTCTTTCCGAGAACCGGCTCGCACAAGCCGTCGAGAAATCTCGTGTATGCGATGACGAGAGAAGACTGAGCCACCTGTGTAGAAAAGTCGACCAGCCCGTTGAAGACACAAGGCTGCTGTTCTCTGAGTTCGCCCTGGCTGATAAGCCAGGACCTAATATGACCCTCTTGCCTATCGGCGTAAATGTTGCGCTCCAAAGTAATCAGATAACCCCGCGAAAGAGCATCCGGAAAGGAATATACGAGAATAGGGCTGTTTCCATCAAAGTTGTTGGTTTTGTTCCATGATCCACTGCGAAAAGCATACAGACTCAGCCTGCCGGGGTACATTTTGAACTTGTATTTGTTGACAAATGTGTAGATGCCGACAGCATATCGGGACCCGTCCACCTCCAGTGGTCTAACCGAGTACGTTGCCTCTTCGTCGGGGTTGTCATAGAAGACTGCGTTACCTATTACTGTCTTTGCCGAGGTCCTTGATTCATTGTATCCGGCCAATTGCCTAAAGAGTTGCGGAAGAGAATCGACGCCCTTTCCCGAGTTCAAGTGGTCGACCACGGCCTGATCGATTAACGCCCACAGTGAAGGAAGGCTTGCCGCATCATCGGTCTTTTCGATTGCCTCATGGAGTGAATTGAACTTCTCCAGGATCTGGCTGGGCGCAGCAAACGATGGCGATAACATGCTCAAGCCGATAAAGAGCATCAGGAATACGAAAAGCCTTACCTTGCCGCTTTGCGGGGACATCTTCATGTGATTTGGTGTTCCATGTTTCATATGCTTAACACTGAGCTAAGCGGGAGTGGTCCGACAGGGCCGCGATCCGTTTCAGCGTTTGGTTAGCCAAATAAAGTCACTCCTCTATCTTTAAAGAACACTTTAACCTCTTTCTTAGAAAAAAATATTATTTGATAGGCGCAGAGAACTCCATAGAAGAATCCTAAAGTCTTACACAAGAGGGCGGTAAGATTGACCGAATGTTCAAACGCGAACAACAGATTCATTACTACCCCGAGAGGCGAAAAGATAAGAACCAAATGAACGACCCACGGTTGTCTGAGTCTCAAGCCAAGGTATATCATTCCGATGACAAAGACCCCGATAATCGGTTCTATTTCCTCCTTTAGCGCTCTATCGCTCCGTCCAAAGATCAACCCACAAATGCAGAAAATGCTGAGACACGACAACACCAGATAGATTGTCTGGATTCTGCGAACCACAATTCCGATCTTATCTTCTGGTAAGATGTTTGCCATATCCTATCTCTATTGATTGGCTAACTACTTTTTTTATACTCATTGTATCTTTTCTCCGATTTTACCTGCCTGGATGACAGAAAATCAACAAAAAGTGCCGGGAGAGTGTTCTTGGATAGGTGTTTATTGCGTATAATACGAGATACAGCGTGGATAAACTTACCGGGTTTAATTCGGAGGTTTTGTTATCCGCATACATTCCCTCTCAACGGATCACCGTAATCATTGCCACCTCAAAGCCGAACGAATCGAGGGATAGGTGGATCACGAGGTTCAGGAAGAAAGCCACGCATTTCGTCCACCTACACTCAGTGAAAATAGCTTCATTAGATTCTTGACGACTGCCGCACGAAATCTGGATATGAAGTTGACCCGATGAATTATAGGTGGACCAGAGCGATTCCCATGAAGTGGATAACCCATCAAGTACCTAGAATAGCCGATGCAAGGGATGCGGGAAACGGCAATCCGAAGAACCCATCTCTACTTCAAAGGATTGAATCGGTCTCTGAAAGATACAGAGTCTAAGTTCGTTACAATACCGTTTTCGTCAAGATCGATCGTCAAGCCTTTGGTGTAGGTTTTCATGTCCCTGTGTGTTCCAGAGGCCTCAAAATAACTATACATGAGCCGCTTCCCTTGTTTATCTGCGATCATCGGGTATATCAACTCCCCCGAAGGTCTTCCGCAGAATTTCAGCACCTGATTTTCATCTGTGATTCCTTTCTGTATGGCCCAACGCGCATCAATAAAATCAGTACTGTCCTCAGGAAACGAACTCAAGAATTGATATCCAACCAGAACGTCGTTGTGAAAGTAAAAAGTTGCAATCTTCGCCGGTTTCACTCCGTATAATCCTCCTACTCTTTCTAAGAGGGCCGTGTAGGAGTATGTAATCGTTCGCACCTCCATGTCATAGGAAAAAATGAGCTCTTCCCTCCCTGCGTGGCCCATCTCGTGCTGGACTTGTTGCATTGTAGTGGTTCCCAACGTGAGAGAATTAACGGGAGGTCGGACAAAATCCTTCCCCATACACGCCGTGAAAAGAAAGACGACGATGAAAGCTAAAGCAAGTCTTAACCGCGACATTATGTGTCTCCTCATCGACTCACTGTATTGCTTGCTGTATAGGCCTCGCCGACCATTTCTACTTGTACTATCACATAGATTTCTCCGAAGGAGAAGTGAAACATTCAGGAAGAAGCTATGTATTACACGAAGAAATCTTCAGAACCGGAAGATAAGATCAAGATGAGCTACGTTGCACGCACACACCTGCGGCCGGTCGCAATCATAACCATGCCTTTAACGATGAAGTGTTACTGAAACGTGCATCGGAGGGCGCGGGCCAGGGCTGGGCGCACTTAAGGTACTTCCCCGCTCCCTGGAATCTATATCTGAGGCCGACAGTGGTTATTAGTCCTCCTGCCACCAGTCAATCGCTACCTTTTGAGATGGTAACGGTACAATCATGACCGGTTTTCGGCTTCTATCCAACACTGACCGGGCTACACTCCCGAGGAAAGAATGTTTCAAGAAACCCTTTCCGTGAGTTCCCATTACTATTATATCGCAGTCCCCTTCGTCTGCAGTCACCAGAATCTCTTCGATAGGGTGGCCAACAGGGACCAGCACTTTGGATACCAACGAAGTGCACGGAGAGCCCGTACGTTCCTGCAATACCGTACAAATCTTATCTATTCGTTTCTTGATGTATTCGACAACCCCTTCCTGCACTCTCTCGTCGCTTTTCTGGTCCGTTGTGAGATCTACATATCCTCTTGCAACAGCCGGAACCGGCTCGATTGCATGCAGGATCACAATGTTGCCGTTGTGAATTCTTGCGAGATCGACGGCAAAGGGAAAAGCATACACAGAGTTCTTACTGAGATCGGTAGCGTACAGGATTTTCTTGATTTCTGGGATCATGACTCTTCTCCTTTCTTGGTTTATTTTTGTCTTTTCATAATATACGTCCCTATACCGTCGCTTACTACCCCCGAAGAACCTTTATCGTAACAGGTCTTACGGGAAATGCGCCGCTGTCCGGCCGGAGGTCCAGGGCTGGGACCACACCAGGAACGTCCATACATAAGTAAATAACCTTTGCCGGGGCCACACCAGGGACGTTACGGCTGCGTTGGTCACCTGGGTCGCCATCACAGACTCGAAGATCTTCATCCGGCTCGGATTGTCCAGGTGGGCGGCGAAAATGTACCCCTGGGAAACGAGCAATGTTTCCTGCCTCAAGGCCTCTTTCATCGGGTCCTCAAGTTTGAGGAGGGATAACCAACGGATCAGCGTCCTTACTTATTTTCCAGAGATTTTGGAGATTGCCGACACCCTGTCGGCAAGGGGGCGGGGGGTTCTCCGGATGCAGTTGTTGTTATCAACCATTCATGTCGGCCGATTAACTGAAGATCGGCCCGGCGTCTACCGGCTATTTCCTGCGGACGGGCCAGATATAGAACTGTTCCACGGGCACAGATTTATTGTGCACTGTTCCGAAAAAACCTCCGCTCCAGCAGACCACCCAGGCGGAATCCACATATGAGGGGTGGTCGGTGGAAGTCCAAAAGCATCTGGGGGTACCACCCACAAAGAAGAGTGACAAATTCTGGGTTCTCTGCAACAACTCATCTTTCGAGGGGAGTCGCCATCCTGATTTCGGATCCTTCAGGTGACAGGCACCCACCGAAAGTCCCGAAGC
>CAYOYU010000317.1:3765-4398 GCA_964408265.1 uncultured Syntrophorhabdaceae bacterium | reverse complement strand
CACCTTCTCACCTTCTCACCTTCTCACCTTCTGTCGTTACCGGGGCTCGCGCCTGCCCCCCCATCTAAACCTTTCTCTCCATGCCCTGCCAGTATCTTTTCCGGATTTCCCGTTTCAGGATTTTGCCCTGGGGGTTCTTGGGTAGGGCCTCCACGAATTCTATTGACCTCGGCGCTTTGAACCTTGCAAGGTGCTCTTTGCAGAAGGCAATCAGTTCCGCCTCCGTGGCATTCTCTCCCCTTTTCAGGACAACTACCGCATGGACACGCTCGACCCACTTCTCGTCGGGGATCCCGATGACGGATGCTTCAAGCACCGAAGGGTGGCGGTAGATGACCTCTTCAACTTCTCTGGGATAGACATTCTCCCCACCGGTGATGATGAGATCTTTCTTCCGGTCGGCGATGTACATGAAACCCTGCTCATCGTAATAGCCCATGTCTCCTGTGTGGAGCCAACCGTCCACAACCGCCTCCCGCGTCTCCCCCGGCTTGCGCCAGTATTCCTGCATGATCGATTTGCTCTGAACGATGATCTCTCCTATTTCGCCGGGTTTCACGTCAATATTCCCGTCGTCTACGATTCGCGCATGGACCCACATACAGGGCTGCCCGCAGGAAGCAAGGACCTTTT
>CAYOYU010000317.1:0-3755 GCA_964408265.1 uncultured Syntrophorhabdaceae bacterium | reverse complement strand
GGACCTTTTGTTCTTCAACGGACATGTCGAGCACCCGGTGGGCCTCTTTCGAAAGGATTCCGATATCCGGCCCCGACTCGGACTGGCCGTATCCCTGCGCAAAGACGGGTCCGAACCTGGCGATCCCTTTTCTCAGGAGTTCCACAGGCATGGGGGATGCGGCGTACCAGATCCGTTTCAGGCTCGAAAGGTCATACCTGTCGAGGTCGGGCAACGCCATGATGCCCACTAGGTGGGTGGGGACGATGTGGATATCCGTGGCCTCTTCATCCTGGATTGCCTTGAGGGTCGCCGCGGGATCAAAATTGAGCTGGGGCATGATGACGTTGCTCGCCCCGACGAAAAAGAAAGCCCAAAAATGGGACCAGCCGCCTATATGAAAGAGGGGGAGGATCATAACGTGCTTGTTGTCCGGCTCCAAACCTACGGTGAGCGCCTTTGTCCTCGCCTCCTCCATCTTCCGGTAGTGGGTGTAGACAGCCCCTTTGGGCACGCCCGTAGTCCCGCTCGTATAGAAGATGATGAAGGGATCATCCTCGTAGACGTCCACATCCGGTTCGTCTGAGGAAAAACCGGCAGCCACTTCTTCGTATGAGGGCATCCCTGCACCTTCCCCGCCGAAGGTGATGTAATGCTGAACCCTGGGCAGACGGGTACGAAGACGGTCTATCGTCTCCACCAGACCATCGCCCACGAAGAGCGCCTTCACTTCCGAATAGTCGATGATGTAATCAAGTTCATCCGCCTGCAGCCTCGGGCTGAAGGGAGAGACTATGAATCCGCCTTTCATGGCGGCCCCGAAGACATCTGTCGCCTGCAGACAGTTCCAGGACAGGATCCCTATCCCGTCGCCTTTCTGCAAACCCATTGCCTGGAGGGCCCGGATTAAACGGTTCACCCTCCCGTTGAACTCGCCGAACCTGACTTTCTCCGGCCCGCAGGAGAAAGCGACCCGTTCGGGGTTAAGCAGTGCGTTCCGGTATATGATGTCTCCATAGGTGCCAATCCTGTAACGGCTCAGTTCTTTCAGTATGAGACCCTGGGTCATGCCCTCCTCCTGTTGTTTGCAAACTCGTCCCGCCCCCGTAAGGGGGTCGCCTTTTGCGTTTAACCATTTCCAAAACCCAAACCGGATTGGCTGGGGCTAACGCCTGCCCTCGGACGCGGGGGTCGCCCCCTCACCCGGCTAAGCCGTGTGAGCCTCCCCTTCTCGCGGCACCTGTCTGCCGAACAGGCAGGGAAGCCGCTGGGAACTTCAGTCCACCCCTGCGCCCAACTGCCGCGACAAGGTCCGCGCAGCCTCTGCGACGAGCGGCCCTGCTGCATGCGTGGCCTCAGCAGAGGGGAGGCCCAGGATTACCAGGTACCCTATGGGGAGCCCGTTGGCGCCGAGCACGGGCGCCGCTACGGCATTCAACCCCACAGCCGTTTCTTCAATGTCCTCTGCAAACCAGTCTCTGCGGCATCGCTCCAGATCGGCCATGAGCCGCTTCCTGTCGAACTTTGCCGGATCGCCGTAAAAGTAAAGCTTCTTCTCCTTCAGCAGCCCCTCCCGTTCTTCATCGGAAAGGAATGCGGCGATGGCTTTGCCGTGGCATCCGTAGGTCAGGGGAAAACGGTGCCCCACGCGCATGGTCACCACAATCGGACCGCTGCCCTCCCTCTTGGCCGCAACAAAAACCGCTTTTTCGGCGATCAGCCCCAGTGCCGCGGTAGTGCCGGTCTTCTTCGCCAGATCCTCGAGCAACGGCTCTGCAAGGCGCGGCGCATTGAAATTGTCCAGGACCCTCCGGGAGAGTGTAATCAGGCCAGGGCCCAGCGAATACCCCTTACCCCCCACATTCCTCTGGACAAGCCCCATCCTCTGGAGAGTATGGAGGATGGAGAAGGCCTTGCTCTTGTAGATGCCCACCTCGGAGCTGATTTCATTCAGGCTCATGTGCGATGAGTCTGCCCCGGCCAGACAGAAGAGCACCTGAGAGGCCTGCTCCACAGCCGGTACCACATATCGGTCTTCAGCGCTTTTTTTCTTTTTGTTTTCCATAATGGAGGTACGCCTAATAGAACCTGAGTACGCTATATCGTACTTTCTCTGAAATTAAATCACCTCAGGAAAAACATTGTCAAGGAAAAAATGGAGGGAATTCTTTTCACCGCCCCACCGCCCTTTCCCCCTCCGGGGGCAGGCTGAATGCGGGCACCACACATCGAGAACCGGGGAAAGAGAACGGCAATCGGCCGGGATAGCTCTTTTACTCGCCGCTTCGTTCCGCCCCACTGGCCCATTCATCGATTCGCCTCCGTTCATTTTTCTAACTCGCTCTGAGCTTCGGACATAGAAAAATGGCCTGAACGCGGCCTGGCCGCAGGCACACTCCGGCTTCATCGTGATGGGCACCCCCAGTGGTGCTACAAGGCGCTTCTCACAAAAGAGCTCCCCCGGCCTCATTACAGCCAACCACGCATACTCTCACCGGCTTTGACCCGGCATAGTCCTGTCTGTCTCAGCAGGCTTAGAAACGGTTAGCCCCCTGGTGGACTCTTCCCCCTCCGGCAAGTAAGAATCACATTAAGAGTGATTCAGAGAAAGCATTGATTCAATCAGAATCGAGTCGTCTTAGCACGGGAAAGGTACATTGGTTTGGGCGTGGGATTATGCGAGCGAAGACCAAGCTTCACCTACGAAGATTGAACGGGTCTGGATAGTTCGAAGCAAGACGTACCAGATGAAAACGTTATCTCGCAGTGGCGGGCAACGTACGAAGCCACGCAAGAGTTGAACCTCCTTTGGGATTTACTTTTTTAGCTTTTGGAGTTTATCCTTTGAAACTGGTTTACCCATGGGCGGCGAGAAGAGCCATTGGCACGTCTGCATGCGATCTGGATCTATCGAGCGCATCAGTGCCAGCCCCGACCCATCTACGAAATCGACTGCCCATAGTCCGCCTTTATAGTAGACGAGGGTATTCAGGTATGCTGCATTGGCCTTGTTCGTCCGTCGGCTCACCGCTCCGGTGGCAGGAAATCCCCCCTCTACTTCGCACCGCTCGAGGTCGACCCAGGTATAGCCAGTCTGGTTATAATTCACCTGATGTTTCGGATTGGTTTCATGGTAGATCATATCCTCTGGTCCGTTCTCAGGGTTACCGTCAAGCTCGATACGGTAGTACCTGTACGGCGGCCAGCCCAGCCACTCCAGGTCGTCGTAGGAAACTTGCCAATCCACCCCGGTATCGTGATAGTCCTTGTGGTCACACTGATGCCACTTGGCAAGTCGCGGATCGTCCGCCGAATCGGCCCGCACGTCCGGTTCTATGGCCTTGAAGTCCTTGCCTGCCAGGAGGTCTGTCATCATTGCATTGCAGGAGGGATCGCTATACTCCGAGAGGCGGAGATACTTCTCTTTGGAGAGCATTCCTCTAATGAATTCAAGTTTCTTTCCCTCATTGTCGAACCTCATCGATTCCTGCGCGTCAACGGAGGCAGGCGCCCATATGAACAGCACCGCCATCATAATCAGCACATAGGTCATACTTCTCCCCCTTAGCATATGAGTTCCGGCAACCGGACAGGTCCGTTTTCATCCTGCGAGTTGCGGGCGTATGTCAGTCCGTATGGTAAAGATTATGACATAAAAGGTGGCGTGACAGGAAGAGAGGACTAAGATAACGCTTTCAGGAAGAAGGTCAGGCATTTCGTCCACCTACCTATACGTAACAAAATGATTGACCGGTAATTGCATTCGGGTCATCATC
>CAYOYU010000316.1:3911-4402 GCA_964408265.1 uncultured Syntrophorhabdaceae bacterium | reverse complement strand
ACCATGGCCAAAGCAGGCATACCATTCCCCGAGACACAAGTCGTCAAAGAACATGAAGTTCTTGGGCTGGTTCCCCCGTTTGTTCTCAAAAGAACGGCGACTCACGGAAAGAGCCAGGATACGATGCTGATATCTTCCAAGGAGGATATCGCCGCCCTTCCGGCATTAATCAGGGCATCGGGCGATTCTTTTTACCTCGTGCAAGAGTTGATCGAAGGCAGGACCTTCAAATTTTATGGTATCGGGAATGAAATTTTCCCCCTTGCTTTTGCCGATGCCGCGTCTAAGACCAAAATAGCCGAACTCTCCGATTATGCGAGAGGCATGGCACGGTGCCTTGATTTGGATGTTTTTGGCGGAGATTTCATATATACTTCTAGAAACGAGTTCTATTTTGTGGATGTCAATGACTGGCCGTCATTTTCGGCAATCCGCGCAGAGGCGGCGGAAAAGATCGCGGACCTTTTGCTTACCCGCATAAGGTGATGAAA
>CAYOYU010000316.1:0-3901 GCA_964408265.1 uncultured Syntrophorhabdaceae bacterium | reverse complement strand
GCGAGCATACGTTTTCGTTGATCTTGGCGGACCGCTGATGTGCGATAAAAAAGTGGAGCGAACAAGAAGAGACGTTTCTCTCGGTGCAGCGTTACGGTCAAGGGTTCTCCATGATATGGCGGCATCGGTCCCTTCGGTCCGCGGAATAAAGGAGGATGATTTTCGTTCAGTTTATCAAAAGGCAAAAGAAAGGCTGAAACGAAGCGACCTGGATCCATACGATGACATAAACAGGTTGGCATTTTCCTTGTCCCTTGTTTGCGATGCTGACCCGGGTGCTTTGATCAGAGCGGTTGCGGAACAATCCCGCGAAAGCTTTCTGCCCCGCTCGGACCTGTCGCCCTTGAATCAATGAAACCCCCGTCTTTCCAGGCCCTGAAAAAACTTCCGGACGGCACAATACTCAGCGTTGTTACCGATAATCATCCACGTCTTTTCTTGGCTGCATTCGGACCCTCTCTTGAAACTATGTTTGAAAGGTACGGTCTGCCATCACTAAAATACCGTGTCCCGGCGTCAAAAGCTGCCGGTAACGCATGTTATGTCAGCGGCGAAGGGTGGGGGCTGAAGAAAGACCCGGGAACCTGGAAAAAAATCCTCTCGGATCAATCGGTCACATGTGGCGACCTTGTTTTCCTGATCGATGACAGCCCGGCCAAGCTGATGGGATTGCTTGGATACGATTCGGAGGCTGCCGTCTTCCCAATTTGCTACGATCCTCCTCATAATGGAAAGGACTCTCTCATAACGGTTAAAAATATGGAAGAAGCGGTACTTTTAATCAATCGCATTGTAGGGGAGAGGAGATGCTAAAAGCGGTTTTTTTCGATGTCGATGGTACCCTGCTTGATACTGAACGTTTCCAGTTTCTGGGCTGGGTGGAAGTTCTAAAACCATATGGTGTCCAGCTCACAAAAGAAGAATATACGCAGTACGCCGGCAAATCCTCGGAAGCGATCGAAAAAATTCTCAGGTCAAAATACGGTCTAGACACAGGAATCGCGATTAAGAAAAAACAGGTGGTGCTTGATTTGTTCGATTCGCACCGGATAGATACGATGCCCTATGCGAAAGAAGCTCTCGAATCCCTCCGTTCAAAAAAACTTGGCGCTATTTCAGGAAGCACACAGAACGAAGCCGAATTTAAGATAAGAAAAGCAAACCTGACTGATTACTTTGACGTTGTTCTGGGAGTTCACGGGTCCATCAGGAGCAAACCTGCTCCGGATCTATACCTGAAAGCCCTGAAGATCCTGAACATCGATGCCGGCAAGGCGCTTGTTTTTGAGGATACATCGAACGGTGTTACGGCAGCGAAGGATGCAGGAATATTCACCATCGCAATACCTACGGAGTTTTCACTCGGGCAGGATTTTTCCAAAGCGGACGGCGTTTGTAAAAATATGCGGGAAGCGGTGGATTTTGTGAAAGACCTGCTCTGACCTCATCCTACCGGCCGGTGCTGTTATCCGCGTAATCCTGCTCTTCCTGAGCGTGACTGGAATAGCGTTCAGGGGGAAGTAGCCAGGAAGGTTTCCAGTTTCGGGTCTCCCGTTTCCCGTCCCGGGGTTGCAGTTCATTATATAAGCTTATTCCACCATATATAACGACAGTATGAGAACCGATTCAGAGCAAGCCCTCAGGGAAATTTTGGGTGAAAGATTCGATACGCTCAACGAAACAACCATAGCGATTATTCTCAAAACGCCGGCAGAGACCATCAGAAAATCGCATACAAAGCTGCTTGAGCTAGGCATCACCCCTGAAAAGATAGCCAGCAGGGCAGACCTCCTCGGCATGAACCCGGAAACCATCCAGAGGAACGCAGACTGCCTCAAAGCCCTCGGTCTCACCCCAGAAAAGATTACAACCAATGCACAACTCCTCGGCAATAACCCCGACACAATCCAGAGGAACGCAAACTGCCTCAGGAAACTTGGACTAACACCAGAAAAGATAGCCAGCAGGGCAGACCTCCTCGGCAGAGACCCAGAAACAATCCAGAGGAATTTTTCTTTCTTAAAAGACCTCGGCCTCACCCCTGAAAAGATTGCAACACTCGCACAACTCCTCAGTTTTAACCCCGAAACCATCCAGAGGAACGCAGAATGCCTCAAAGCCCTAGGCCTCACCCCTGAAAAGATAGCTGCCAATGCAGCTCTCCTCGGCAGAGACCCGAAAACCATCCAGAGGAATTACGAATTCCTCAGAAGGTTCTTCCCAAAGGAGGCCATCTGGAAATTTGCACAATTACTCGGAAACTCGCAGGAAACAATCGAAAGCTCAGTCCAGTTTTTGCACCTGCTTGGGGTAGATCACGAGAAATACCCTTACGTTTACACAACTAAAGAATGCAAGCTGAAGAAGATGGCGGTCCTGGCCAGGACCCGCTACCGCGCTTCAGATACGCTGACAGAAGCGGAAAGAACCGAACTGCTTGAGAAAACCAGGGACTTCGTCAGAAGCAGACCGAATATCCTCACGATGAGCGAGAAGGCGATTGAGAAGAAGTTCGCGAGGGCCGCATGAGCCGTTCCGGCGCCTCATTAATAAATAATCATCATCGTAAATCCTGGTGAGGGGGTATCATGGTAAAAAACGAATATCGAATCCTGTATGGAAGGCCAAATATGACCGGCCGGTACAGCGACCGTGACTCGCTTGAGACGGATTTGAACAAATTGGCCGAGGAAGGTTACGAGATATTGAGTACCCACTATTCTGTCAGCGGCGGCCTTTTTGGCGGTGCGCCTACGGCAACGATAATTATGCGAAAAGCGAAAAAAGAATGATTCCTTTTCCTTCAATCAGCCTCAGAGCGATATGGGCTTCATCCTGTTCCTGATTAGCACGGCCGCGCATGCGAGCAGCGTAAGCGCGCTCACCGCGGAAACCGCCACTGGGACCGTCATGTCCGGCCCTGCCGGCTCCGAAGCGGCCTCCTCACCGCCAGCTCCGGCATCCACCGCCGTTTTCTCGGCCGCCATCGCCCTGAGCCCGTCTTGGGGCGCGGCCTCGCCTGCGCCTGCCGCTTCAGGTGCCGGGGCCGCGCCTGCGGCATCCTCTGCCGGTGGTGCCGCCTCCGCGTTCATGGCAAGCAGGGGGGCTTCCGGAGCCGGAGCCTCCGCCGCCAGCGCATCCGCGGCGAGCGGGGGCGGTGAGAATATCGCGACCATGGAAGCAACCAGGGCGACCATGGATATCGAAAGGAGTATCCAGACGCGCAGCTCCCGCGGAACCACGATGTCGCTCCCCTTCTTGGTCAGCTCGTAGTATTTCCACTTGTGGCCGTCGTCCCTCTTCTCTATCAGGCCGACTTTCTCCAGGGTCTCGAGGTGCTCCTTGACGCCGGATACGGACATGCCCTGCTCCTTGGCTATCTCTGAGAGCGTCTTCCTCCTCTCCTTGAGGGATTTGAGTATCTTCACCCTGCTGTCGACCGCGAGCGCCTCGAAGCTCCTGCGGTCGAGGACGATTTTGTCCTCCTCCATGCAAAAATCATGCCCGGGCCTTAATAAATAAGTTGCGGAATGCTGCGGTTTGCGCCAAAAACGGACTTTCGACGAGCACGCCCATCACTTTTCCGTGCAGGGCGGGCCATCGCGCCTGACGATGCTTTATAAATATAGTATGGATATTCCGAGCGTGGGACCGAAAGTCGCATTATTCCTCCTCGCGGCGCTCTCGCTCTCCAGCGCAGCCACCATGCTCGACAGCCTGGCCCCTGCGCTCGGCGTCGTGGCCGTCCTCGTAGTCATCATCCTTGCGATGTGCTACATGCTGGCCGAATCCATCAACGCCCAGCAGCTGAAGGCGTGGGTGAAGCAGGAGCTGCGCGAGCTAATAGTGGCTCTCATACTCTTCGTGGCCGTGATTGGCTTATTCCACGGGGACAAGCCGG
>CAYOYU010000315.1:0-4410 GCA_964408265.1 uncultured Syntrophorhabdaceae bacterium | reverse complement strand
GACAGGCCTATTTGTCATTTCCCACTCTTCAGTAGGAGAGAGGAGTTCAATCGGATCACCTTTTTTCATTACGGGTGTGGCCATGGGCTGGACAAAAATCCCAAAATCAGGATATCCGGCATAATACAGAAAATATGAGCCATCATTATCACGGAACATATGTGCATCTATTCCGCCACTGATCAGGCTCTGCCGGTTCTTAAAGACGCCGTCAGGACGGCTTGATGATGCAACGCCTATACTGCCGTTTACTGTGTAATACAGGTAAAACATGCCGTCATCCTGATTGAAGTAGACATCCGGTGCCCAGACCCCTGTCTCATCGGACTGAAACACCTTCGGCCCCTTTGACCAATGAACCAGATCGCCGGATGTATAGACACTATAGCTGTAGTTGTCTCCAGTGGGGTAAAGATAGTATTTCCCCTTGTGGAAAATAACAGCAGGGTCGCCAATACCGAGTGTGCCAAAATATCGGGCTGGTTTCAGCCGGTTAATCGGGTATGTTTCAACGAGGACAGGATTGGAATAGGTGATATCCAATTCCGCGTGCAGCGCTGCTGAGAACAACATCAGCAGCACCAAAAACCTGATAATATTAAACATGGATTATTATATCGCTAAGGCAAGGTGAAACGTAAAAAGCTTCCACTTGGCGGACGGTTTTATACTCATCTAAGGATATCCGGCCGCTGAGGTCATCTCCTTCTCTTAACTGCTATACTCCCTTCTTAGCGATCTTTTCTTTCATCTTCGAATCGAATTTTTCCTTGTTGATTATGAACCTTTCGTGTCTTCCCTTTGAGATCAGGTCCACACCGTCATGCGCCTCTATCTCGAATAACAGCCGCCGGCCATCCACCTCGATGAGTTTTACCTTTGCGGTCACCTCGAACCCCACAGGGGTTGCGGCGATATGGCTTACATCAATATGGGTGCCGACGGTCTGCTCGCCCGGCCAGTCGAGATGGGGGTTTATCGCCTTAATGCAGGCCCACTCAAGAAACCCTACCATGTATCCGGTTGCAAATACCTCAGGCATTTCCTGAAATTCAGCTGACTCCGGATATAGCTCCGGCACTGTCTTGGTATAAGGAATCGTAAACTTGAACTCATGGAAAAGTCCAGGCTGCAACAGGCTGCTTTTCATGATATCCTCCCAATGGAAAATTTATTGATTATAAAGTATCACAGATTCCATTAAACTGTCTGAAATCATTGGCGGGCTGTTGTCAAAAAACACTTGACCCATAGGACATTCTGCGATAATTTGTATATAAGGTTCTTCTCAAAATTACAAGGTGTTATTTTTTGAAATAAAAAGGAGACAAAAGAAATGAAGATTAAACGAAGGGATTTTCTGAAGGCCGGCGTAGCCGCCGGAGCAGCTGTTGCATTAGCCGGGCCCTCGCTCAACGCATTTGCAGCGGCGCCCAAGCCACTCTCAGGCGAAAAAGCCAGTGGCAGCACAGACGCCGGCAAATGGATTCCGTCCACCTGCCAGGGCTGCACTGCCTGGTGTCCTGTGGAGTTCTTTGTTCAGGCGGAACGTATCGTTAAGGTGAGGGGCAACCAACTCAGTAAGGCCAACAACGGTTACGTCTGCCCCCGTGGTCACCTGATGCTCCAGCAAGCCTATGATCCCGACCGGATCAAGGTTCCAATGAAACGCACCAATCTGGAAAAAGGGCGGGGTATCGATCCCAGGTTTGTCCCCATTACATGGGACGAGGCACTCGATACTGTTGCTGACAAGATGATGGAACTGCGCAAAGCAGGTGAGCCCGATAAGTTAATGTACATGCGGGGCCGTTATTCCCCAACCTCTACAGATCTTCTTTACGGTACCTTGCCCAAGATCTTCGGAACTCCTAACTACTACTCCCACAGCGCCATCTGCGCCGAGGCCGAGAAGATGGGCTCTGGTTATACACAAGGCTTTTTCGGGTATCGCGACTACGACTTTGCCAAGACAAGGTGTTTGGTTATCTGGGGCAGCGACCCCCTGAGTTCCAACCGCCAGGTGCCCAACGCCATAAGTAAATTCGGCGAGATCTTTGACCATGGGGCTGTCATCGCAATTGATCCACGTCTTTCTGCCTCGGCGGCCAAGGCCAATGAATGGCTGCCCATAAAGCCCGGTGAAGACGGTGCCCTTGCAGCAGCCCTTGCCCATGTTCTGCTGACTGAAGGCATGTGGAGCAGGGAGTTTGTCGGAGATTTCAAGAATGGCAAGAACCTCTTCAAGACAGGCTCCATGGTTGACGAGACCACCTTTGAAGAAAAACAGACCCACGGCATTGTCAAGTGGTGGAATATAGAATTGAAAGACAAGAACCCTGACTGGGCAGCCAGGATTACCCTTATACCTGCGAAGCAGATCATTCGTGTTGCCCGCACCATGGGCAAGGCCGGTTCTGCCTGCGCAGTATTTATGGGCCCAGGAGTGGCCATGTCCCCAAGAGGCACCTATGCTGCAATGGCGGTGTATGCCTTAAACGGAATCCTCGGCTCTATTGAGACAGAAGGTGGAGTTTTCCAGAGTTCCGGTGCTCCGACTGAGAAGTTTCCGGATATTAGCGATAAGTTTGTTGACGAACTTGCCAAGAAATCCAGCAAAGGGAAGAAGATTGACGGACGCGGCGCCAAAGACATGCCTGCCATGATGGGTGGCAAGCCCGGCAGCGGCGTTGTCACCAACAATGTGGCCAACGGTATGCTGAAAGATCCTGGTGCAGTCAAGGTCTTTCTCAGTTCCTGGTCCAACTTCAACTTCTCCTGCACCGGCGCCCAGCGGTGGGACAAGGCCATGGCCAAGGTCCCCTTCTTTGTCCACATGGTCACCAATGCCTCGGAGATGACCCAGTTCGCCGACATCGTACTGCCGGCCACCTTTGCCCCTACTGAGACACTCTCCATTGTCACGAACATGGCCAATCTGCATGGCCATATGTCGATCCAGCAGCCGGTGGGAAAGGCTCTCTGGCAGGTGAAATCTGAAGAAACAGAGGTTATGTGGCTATTGGCAGAGAAGCTGAAGGCCAAGGGTTTTACTAACCTGTATGATTATTACGCCTCTTTCGAAGATCCGGAAACCAAGAAGAAGCCTGCAAGTGCTTCCGAGTTCGCCGAGATAGCAGTCAAGATCACCTCCCAAAAGGTCTGGAACGGCAAGGAGAAGATGAAGGGCGACCAGATCGCAGGCTGGGCGGAATTCCGCCAAAAAGGCATCTACAACTCCGAGACCTATGCGTACAAGAAAAACTGGGGCAAGGTGAATGCTGAGACCAAAAAGTTCGAGGGCAAGTTCAAGACCGAGACCAAGAAGTTCGAATTCTACAGTGAGACCATGAAAAAGGCCTTTGTGGAGCATGCCGAAAAGCACAAGACTACCATCGACGACATACTTCAGGCAAGCGGGTACGAAGCCCGTGGGGAACTGGCCTTTGTTCCGCACTACGAGTCTCCAAAGCGTCACGGCAGCGAAAAAGAATACCCTTTCACCTTTATTGACTACAAATCAAGGCTTAACAGGGAAGGAAGGAGCCAGAATACAACCTGGTATCAGGAGTTCAAAAAAGTTGACGTGGGAGACGTAAGCTGGGAAGACGTGGTCAAGATCAATCCAGTGGATGCAAAAAAACTGGGACTAAAAGACGGTGATGCTGTTAAGCTCATCTCAACTTCCGGCAGTATCACAACCAAGGCACGGCTATGGGAAGGCGTGCGTCCCGGCACCATCGCAAAATGCTTCGGACAAGGCCATTGGGCCTATGGCCGTGTGGCTGCCAAGGATTATGCCAAGGCACAGCCGCGCGGCGGCAACAATAATGAACTCATGCCCGACGACTACGACCGCCTCAGCGGCTCTACTGCGCGCAACGGTGGTTTCACCGGCGTAAAGATCGAAAAGATATGAAAAAGGAGAAAAAGATAAATGTCTAAATACGGAATGGTCATAGATCTGCAGAAATGTGTAGGCTGCGGCGCATGCGCACTGGCCTGCAAGACAGAAAATAATACCCAGGACAGGACTAAAGGACAGGCCTTCAACTGGGCTGACTTCATCATGAAGGAAGAAGGTAAATTCCCGAATGTGAACTTTACGGCAAGGCCCGTGCTCTGCAACCACTGCACGGATGCGCCGTGCGTAAAGGCCTGTCCTGTTACGCCAAAGGCCATGCATAAGCACGAAAACGGCATGACGATCCATAATCAGGAAAGGTGTATCGGTTGCCGCCTGTGCCAGAAGGCATGTCCATACAGTTCAGAGGATATGGACAAGAGCAAGGCAGCATACAGCGTAATCAGCTTTAACGACTTTGAGGATGCGGTTCATCCGTTTTACAATGATAAAAAGGAACTTATCCCCGGATGCACCTCATCAGGCGCCGATGTCTCAAAGAAGGC
>CAYOYU010000314.1:0-4432 GCA_964408265.1 uncultured Syntrophorhabdaceae bacterium | reverse complement strand
CCTCGTACATTCCCGTCTTGAAGAAGAAGAGGCCTGTGGCGCCGACGAGAAAAAAGGCCGAAAGGAGGAAGAAGACGACCCTGTTGTAGGTGCTTTCTTCCATCGTCAATGCCCGGGCCGAGATGACCGATGCTGCCGGGATGAGGGGCAGCATATACTTGCTGATCTTCCCCGATGATATGGAAAGAAAGAAGAAGATCCAGACAAACCAGAGGAGGAAGAAGCGGGCGCCCTTGTCTGTCTTCAGGCTCCGGAATGCCCCGTAGAAGCCGAGGGGCAGAAAGGGGCTCCAGGGGAAGAAGTCGAGGGGCAGGGTTGTAAAATAATAGTAGATGGGTCTCTTGTGGCTCCATGCATCGAAGAAGCGAGTCACGTTCTGGTGGATAACATTCTCGTAGAGGTAGGGAAAACCCTCCCGGAAGTAGATGGCAAGGTACCAGGGCAGCACGATGGCCAGGACGAGGAGGATTCCCAGCAGTGTATCTTTCAACCCGATGGGCCTGAAATTCCTCTCCCATGCAAGGAACGCGACGATGACAGGAATCACAAGGACGACGCTTAAAGGCCCCTTGGTCATGAAGGCGAGTCCGAGGCAGGCAAAAAAGGCAAAGTAGAACCTCTTCAGGTTGCTCTGATAGTACCAGTAGAAAGAGAGGAGCGATGATATGATGAATACGGCAAAGACCATGTCCACCTGGAGGTATCGGGCCTGCCAGTAGTAAAGGGGGCTGGTTGCCATAATGGCTGCAGCCAGGAGGGCGCTCTTGGGATCGAAGATATGGATCAGAGCAAGGAAGAAGAAGAAAAGACCCAGGAATGCGCAGAATGCCGTGGCCACGCGCATGGACGTCTCCGGTTCTGCCCATGGAAGGGCATTCTGAGAGAGGTAGGTAAGGTAGTAGAAGAGGGGTGGTTTTTCCGCGTAAGGCTCTCCGTTAAGGTGAGGCACCACAAGGTCCTTGGGCAGCTCCCGAACTATCTCAGCAAAGTCTCCTTCATCGGGTGCCCAGAAATCCCTGGACCCCAGGTTGAAGAAGAAGAGGAGCAAGGAGAGGAGGATGATGAAAACAGTCTCTTTTCTCATGGATGGAACTCTAATATAAGCCAGTTGAACCTTTGGAGTCAACGAAGGTCGGCTTAGGGCGCGGGAAAAACGTCTTTACCAGTCCTGAGTGAACGTCACTGAACCCACTGTATGTTACCGGCATTGGAGTTGAGCTTTATCCAGTAAGCCTTTCCCCTATTCAACTCAGTCAATTTGGGAACCGGTGAGATGTTCTGGGAGATGTGTTCGCCTCTCCACAGCTCTTCCGACCAGCCCCAGATAAGAGACCAGGTGTTGCCGATCTGCTGCAAGGAGAGCGTCGGACTTCTCCCTTCCTGACCGTGGTAGCCAATGAGGTTCCAACCCGTCTCAAGGGACACCGGCGATGAAGAAAAGCTTCCGATTACCCGCAACGTGACTTCCTCTTTGAGATGAATCCAATAGCCCCGGTCGGCATTAATGGCGAGAAGGGTCTGGCTCTGCTGGGAGCCGGGTCTGTAGGAGAGCCACGCCTTGGTGTGGTTATCGTATCCCCAGACAATATCCACGCGGTCTAGTATGGCCGCCAGGACGACGTCCGGCGCGGGATACTCAGGTTGCAGGGGCAGGGAGACGAAATTCCATCCGGGACCCATGGAGAGGGTGTAGGTATCAAAGGCGGTAGAAGAGACCGTGATATCCAGCATGTATCCGCTATCTGCAGACCATCTCGGCGGAATCGGGGAAGGGACAAAGGAACCCTGCGACTGACCCGGAGCGAACGAGACACGCAGGGCGTCGTATTCAACCTGGGCGCTCTTGTCCCAGACCTTTACCGACAGAAGCTCTCCCTGTCTGGCACCTTCAAGAACCGACGATGTCGAAGGGTCGTCACCATAGACATGAAGGATGGGGTAAACTCCGGCCTGGCCAACGACGACGCTCCCTACCAGGTCTCCGCGGGGATCGAAAAAGGCAACCTCGTCGCCCGGCTGAGCTGCCTGCCCCAGAATTGTCAGGCTGCCCGTAAAGTCGCTGACGTAGCTGCCGTTGACTCCTGAGGGCACAGGAAAATGGGTTGTGGGAACGGTTACGGTGGTGATGTTCAGAATATATTGGGCGCCATCGTTCCAGGCAGGGGGGATCGGCGAGGCGATCCAATAGCCCGAGGGCAGACCCGCTGACAACAGCACATCACCGCCGGACAGCTCCACCTGATATCGTGAGTCCCAGATTCTTACGGTAAGGACATCCCCGGCTTGAGCCCCTTCATAAGAGACGGAGAGGGGCCCGTAAAAGCCTGCCGGACTGTTCTGGTTGACCGTGTAGAGCCCGCACAGGTTTCCTTGTGGGTTGAAGAAGGCCACCTGGTCACCAGCCACGGCCTGAAGGCCTCGTATGCTCAGGGTCCCACCAAAGAATACCACATGTTCATTGCTTCCTGGCTGACTCCAGTGGTCGGCGGCTGCAACAAAGGCGGGACATGACAGGGAGACCAGGATCAGCAGGGTTACCCATTAACAGGCTCTCTTGAAGCGGTGCATTGCCTACCTCCTGATAAAGTCGACCTTGACCCTGCTGCCGTCTCCGAGCCAATGAACAGCCTGACCCGATTCAGGGAAAATAGCTTGGCCGTTTAGCTTGAAAGTAAGTTCTGCTCCCTGCATAGCCGGTTCGCCGTAAACATGGAGGAAACCATAGTCGTTCGCGCGGGTGAGGACAAACTTTCCCCGTAGTGCGCCCGAACCATCATAGACCGTTATCGTGTCTCCCGCCATGGCTCCCCGAACCTCACCGTAGACGTCCATGCTGTAAGGTGTGATGACCTGTGCGTCCCCATGTGTTGTTCCGCTTGCGATAAGCACCGCGGCTACGAAGACGAAGACAAAAAAGAGGGAGCATACACTCTGTCTCGGTTTCGATATGGAAATCATTGATGACATAAATGCCTCCTTAAGGTTCTTCTTCCGCAACGGGAAAGCGGGATCAGTAATGGAGCTGACCCGTTGTCTTCATGCTTATCCAATAGCCATATCCGGGCCCCACGTACCTCAGGTCGTTCAGATAATCGGCAGCGAGCGGGTCATAAATATGCCAGCCGGCGCCCGCACCGTCATAGGAGCGGACCGACCTGTAGTTTCCGCTGATAGTGGTAAATGCTGCATCCATACTGGCAATAGCCGTCTTCTCTGTCGCATCGGGCGGGAAGCTCACGGTGGGTATCGCACCTACATACCGGATGTTGGTGCCCCAGTAGCCCACCAGGTTCCAGCCGGCCACCAGACTGAGTTGCGCACCGGATTCTACCCTCGTGCCGAGGAGCGTCAGGTTTGCCGCTTCCTTCATCTTGATCCAGTACCCGTATCCCGGGGCTAGGTAGGTGAGGTCGCTGCGATCCGGCAGAGCCGGATCAAAGGTATGGGCACCGGCACTGTCAAAACTCCTCACCACCTCATACTTGCCCTCTATGGAGGCTAATACTTCGGCGATGGACTGCACTTCAACCTGTGTGAGGCCGGGCAGCATCGGCTGCTGGGGCACGCTGCCCGTATAGTAAAGCCTCGCAACGGAGAAGCTGATCAGGTTCCATCCTGCCCGAAGTGGTATCACCTGGGTATTGGTGCCGTTCAGGTTCACGTTGGATACCAGACCGTCTCCCACCCAGGCAGGCGGGTCGCTGCCGGTTATTACCGTGGTTGTGGCCGGAAATTCCAGGTTTGTCGATGACTGCCAAACTTTGAATGTGACTGGACTGCCCTGCTGTGCACCTTCTACCGTAGGTGTCGTTGGGTCGTCGGCGTAGACATGCATGAAGCCGTACTGGCCTGCCAGCGAAACCGTGAAGCGTCCGCAGATCACATTGTCGGCACAGATTGCAGCCACCTCATCTCCCGCCTGGGCAGGAGTCCCGTTCACGGTCACGGTGCCATAGAAGTCCATAGACTGGCTTGTGGGGCTCACCACGTTGAAGTGGTTCGCCCTGGTCGGGGGTGTATTGTTCAGATAGTGTTGGAGGTTGGTGAGACCATCCGGGGCGAGTTTGTTGGCGTCCGTCGGGTCGAGGGGGTTCAGGCCGTACTGTACTTCCCAGCCATCCGGCATGAGATCTCCGTCTGTATCGGCATTGCGCGGGTTAGTACCTCTTCTGAACTCCTCAACATTGGTCAGGTTGTCGTTGTCGGCATCCTGTGTCCCGTCGCTCGGATCATAGGGGTTGAACCCGTGTGCAAGCTCCCAGGCATCGGGCATCCCGTCACCGTCGGAATCACCGTAGTAGCCTCCCTGGAGAACTCCGGTGACGGTGAACATTACCGGCGCGCCGATCAGGCCCGGAGCGTTTGCCGAGGAAGTGACCATACCGGGGGATGCGGAGAGGAGGAGAGTGTCGGAAGCATACCCCGTCTCGTT
>CAYOYU010000313.1:0-4468 GCA_964408265.1 uncultured Syntrophorhabdaceae bacterium | reverse complement strand
ACGACGACGCCCTCAAGGAACTGCTTGAGTCCCTCCCCGGCTGGCCAACCATGGCAGAGGTGGATGATCCTGACACGGGGATCGGTCGTGGCGGCTAAAGGCGCCTCTTGGGCTTTGCCCTTGCCCTCGAAAGGGCGGAACACACGGAATACAGCCACTATACGTTCCTATCCCCAGGGCCTAACTGGCTAAGGATATTGAATCCAAAGGTCATGATAAAAGACTCGGATGGCGGCCCCTATGCGGAGCTCCGCTTCCCTGTGTTCGGGGTGTATAACCCCCTGGGATGTGTCAAATGGTACTATATGAACCATGAGGACAGGGTCTTTCATCCTGCCGGCTTTGACGAGATCATGGCCCGCTCGTTCGAGGATATCAAGGTGGCATGGGCGGTGGAGGTGGTAAGGGTCCGGTTGGAGCTTAGGACCTTACGGTATGAGGGGACAGTTACCAATGTGATGGATGAATATAACCTAGTGGATGATTCCAAGCAATGGAGAGAAGGGGAACTGGTTGGGAGGCGGCTCATTGTGAGCATCGGCGGAGAGGGATGTGGGGATTCTTATTGGCGGACCATTGTCGCGAATACGGAGAATCGGATAACACTAAGTTCCGGTTTCCCCGATCTATGTCCGGTGGAAGTGGGAGATGCATACCAGGTAGTTGAGTCGGAAGTCAATCTTGAGATGAGGTTTCCAAATCCGAATACGGATGTGTCCGCCTATGAGGTCCTTGACGGGAATATGCTCGTGGACCTGGAGGAAAGGATAGCAGGTCTGACCGTTGATCCTGACTGGCCCGGGGCACCCGATCAATGGAGAGACCTTATAAGAGTTCTCGTAGGGATCCGGCACGACTTCTCCTTCGAGTTCATTCCAAACCTGATTTCCTACCTTATCAATAATATGGATGACTTCATGCCCTCCGGCCAGGGAACCGAGATCATAGAACTGGACGGGGTCGCTATCGAGATAGCCGATGAAATCACGGCCAAGATCCCGCTGCCGTTTATCGCGGATCAGATCTCCCTTCTCAAGGACAAACTCGAATCATTGCACTTGAGCTTTTCCGACCTCGGTCTTCTTGAAGACCCCTTTTCGACCATGAGGTACAAGATGTGGGAGGAGCGGTCTCACGATGGGAATCACACCGATGGGGTCATTGCCATCGGGCTCGACTTCATGGGTGAGTATGATGAATACGCGTGGGTGGATGGCCTGGACAATTTCATACCTGAGGGGAGGCAATTTGCGGCGGTCGTCGCTAATGAAGTTCTCGATTCGATACTGCCAACCCTCATCCCGAGCACGGGGCTCTATCGGCCTGAAGGCGCACCTGCGCCTACAATGGATCTGCCCTATGAAATTTCCTTTGATGTTGACGATCCCTGTGAGACCCCTGTCTTGAATTATGTGAGGATCACTACCCTCGATTGGACCATTCCAAGCGGTGAGAACGGGGGAGTGCCCGAGATAACGCGCCTCGAAGGCGTGGCAAATGTGTATATTCCATGGTGGGCATTTGTCATTGCTGCGGTCCTCGTGGCCGCCGCACTTGTGTGGGTCATCGCCACGTGGGGATTAGTCGTCCTGGCATGGCTGGCCTTGGGGGTTGCTTTGACCATCATGGCAGCGCTGATAGAAGTGGACAATACGGACTTCAAATTCACTTCAACGTTCAATGACAATCACTCGGAGGTTAGCCTTCTTGTCACGAACGAGTCCAGCCTTCCCTCCTTGGACATAGAGGGAAACGGGGATATCGAGGTTCAGCCTGAGTTCTTCCCGCTGCTCACCATCATCAATCCCGTGATAGGTGTCGCTGCTTCTGACATAACGTACTGGATCAGCGAGGGGCTTGATGACCGCCTTCCCTCAGTCAAAGGCATGCTATACACGTACTTCATGTACTCCATGAACTTCTCGGATACCACGGTAAGTGACTGGCTGAGTGATCTGGAGGGCCGGTATGACTCCATCATCAAGGACTTGCCTGCCCGCGATGATTGCGCGAAGTGTCCTCGCACTTCTCCGGAGCTCAGCGACCTGAGGAGAGAGTGGAGGGAAAACGCGAGGATGAGAGACCTTGTTTCATTTGCAGCGATCGACCAACTCCTCCATACCAAGTATGAACTCCGTGGCGCAGGGAAGTTCTGTGAAGCCCCTCCATTCTTCGATATCGAGGAGATCGAAGACCCGGACTGGCCTGCAATAAGCTGCAACGACGAAGACAATGGCGAAACCATTGACCATTGCACCAACTATCATGATGCGGCATTTGACGGACAATGCACTCCCTATTTTGCACGCTGCAATAACTGCAATTGTGTGAGTTATTGTGCAGACGACGACTATGTGGGAGTCCATGAAGAGGCCTTGACCTATGATTCCGAGAGATCCCAAGATATCCTTCTCGCTGCCAGGGACTTTTACGATTTGGCCAAGGATTGTACCACGACCGACCTTGACTTCCTTGGAAACGAGTTGGTTGCTCGCCTCATCGAAATAGACCAGGAGGCATACGAAGAGGCCCAGGGCGCGCTCAAATGCCAGGCGGTAGGCGACTACGTTCCTTCCGAGGACTGTGTGCCGAATGCAGGGTATGTAGAACAGGTGAACAAGGTAGAGACGTGGAGTGAAGCAGCCTTTGCAGACGCTGATGGAGACGGAGAGGAAGATGGCCTCAATACCACAAGAGATGACCTTGATGGCATGGGAGAGGGCATCCTAGATTGGGTCGTAGAGACGTATGGTGCTGATATGGACCCGCAGGTGGTCGATTATCTTGAAGCACTCATACGCGATCTGGGGGCGCATACCGAGTGTCCGGGCAATGAGCCGGCCGGTGGCCCTTTACAGTCGGACAATGGCTTCTTCATCCAGCCATGGGGATGGGACCCTGACGGCGACGGGTTTGATAACTCCCAGGGCGATTGCGACGACACCGATCCACGTGTACATCCGTATGTGACGGAGATATGTGATGGCATAGACAATGACTGCGACGGCGAGATTGACGAGGGGTTTGATCGCGACGGCGATGGGTACACTGACTGTGACGGAGACTGCGACGACAACAACCCGTATGTGAGTCCGGGTAGATCTGAGATCTTTGGCAACGGCTTGGACGATGACTGTGACCCAGGCACCTATGACACCTTTGTCATACAAGGGCTTATCGAGTACCTGGGCAGTCATTCCGGCCTGATCCGTGTGCAGGCATACGCCAATCGGTGGTTTGACGGGAGTGCTGCGTATGAGATCCAGGTGGAGGCGCCGAATCCTTTTGTCCTGCCGATAGGCCTTGCCGGCGAGTACTATCTCATTGCCTATATGGATGTGGACGGTGACGGCCAGAGGCGACCGACCGAACCTTACGGGATCTATGGAGAGCCAGGGAACCCCTTGGCGGTCGAACTCAGTTCTGCCGTGCCTGTGATTGGCCTTGACATCAGGATGCATGACCCAGGGGCCATAAAAGGGACCGTTGTCTACAAGAAGCGTTATGGAGAGGACATTTATGTCAGGGTCTACCCAAGTCCCGGATTCGAGGGTCCCTATGCGGCCGGCAAGAAGCTCACGGCGCCTGGGCCTTTCGCCATCGAGGGACTGCTCCCGTGGACCTATTATGTAATGGCCTTTGCGGATCTCAACCACGACCGGGAATTCAACCCGGGCGAGCCTCTTGGGTTCTATGAAAAGCTCAAGAAGCCCGCAGGGGTTGTGGTCGATGAAGGGGGAGTTGCAACGGATATTACCATAAGGCTGAAACATACGAAGGGTGTTGACAAGGATTGAAATGAGGACGAGCGGGAAGAGCAGGGGCTAGAACAATCGGTTAGTCCCCAGATGCCGCTCGATGAGGTCCAGTGACAGGCGGGGATCGTAGATCCGGCAGGCACCCGCCGGATCGAGAAGGGCGCAGGCCCCTTCCGGATGAGGATCCCTGCCCCTGAGCAAGTCCGAATGATGGCGTCGAACATGCTCCGCTTCGATCTTGAAGACGGTGAGATCGTCGACACAGCATGCATGACAGCCAAGGCGGCAGACCAGACGAGGCGCATGGAGGGCGGAAAGCTGTCCCACCTGATGGTCCACTTCCCCGTAAAGATGAGCGAGCACGCGAAGCGCCTCCTCCCATTCCGAGCGGATATCTCCCATGAATCCTGTCTCTCCCGAAGGGGGCTTTGCGCCGCATGCATCGATAGAGGTTATCGGTCGCCTGTCTGTCAAGGATCAACGAGCACGCCACGCAGGACGGTGACGGCCCTTCCTCCGAGAATCACGCGGTCGCCGGCAAGCCGGACACGCACCGTGCCGCCCCGGGCCGAGGCCTGGTATGCGACGAACTCTTTCTTGCCAAGCTGCCTGCTCCAGTACGGCCCCAGGCAGCAGTGGGCAGAGCCTGTGACCGGGTCTTCGTCGATTCCCGCTCCCGGGGCAAAGAACCGTGAGACGAAGTCATAGGC
>CAYOYU010000312.1:0-4528 GCA_964408265.1 uncultured Syntrophorhabdaceae bacterium | reverse complement strand
ATGAAGGCACGGCTTTGATGGATTACGAGCCTGAGGAAGTGGAGAGGAAGGTCACCATTTCATCCTCTCTGGCGAGCTTCGAGTGGGGAAAGAACAAGATCAACTTCATCGACACCCCCGGTGACGACAACTTTATATCTGATGCCAAACTTTGTATGAGGGTAGTGGATGGCGCAATCGTAGTAATCAGCGCCGTTGACGGTGTTAAGGTTCAGACGGAGAAAGTATGGGATTACGCCAACGAGTTCGGAATTCCCGCAGCCATCTTCGTGAACAAGATGGACAGGGAGCGGGCTGACTTCGAACGAACCCTGGAAAACATAGGGAAGAATTTCAGCGACAAGTCCATCATCGTCGTTCAGATCCCCATAGGGAAAGAGGAGGATTTCAAGGGCCTTGTGGACCTCATCTCCATGAAAGCCCTCATGTATAAAGATGATACCGTGGGGAACTACGATCGCGTCGACATACCGGCGGACCTTGTAGACAGCGCTGCCGCGTACAGAGAAAAACTGGTAGAGACAGCCGTCGAGATGGATGATGAAGTGATGGAGCGGTACCTGAATGGTGACGAGATTGGCGCTGAAGAGATCGAGAGATGTCTGATTTCGGGTATATGGAACAGAAAGCTGGTCCCCGTGATGGTCGGCGCAGCCACTAGGAATATCGGTGTCAACGCTCTTCTCGACAACGTGGTAAAGCTCTTCCCTCCTCCGACGTACAAGAAAGAAGTTGAAGGCATAGATCCCAGGAACGGAAACGCCATAAAACGTACCATGGCCGCTGACCAGCCCTTCAGTGCATTTATCTTCAAGACGATAACCGATCCTTTCGCGGGAAAACTGACCATGTTCCGGGTCTATTCCGGTGAGATCCATCCTGACATGACGGTTCTCAACGTGTCCACAGAAGAGAAGGAACGGATCGGGCAGATATTCTATCTCGTGGGCAAGAAGCAGAAACCGGCCGGCTTTGCTTCAGCCGGGGATATCGCTGTTGTGGCCAAGCTGAAGGAAGCGACAACGGGGGATACGCTCTGTGATGAGAAGGTGCCCATCAAGTACGAACAGGTCACCCTGCCACCTCCTCTCATATCCTTCTCGCTTCAACCCAAGGCAAAGGGCGACGAAGACAAGCTGAACACCTCCCTTGCCCGGCTGATAGAGGAAGATCGGACGATCCGGTACAACAGAGATGAGCAGACAAAAGAGTTCATCCTCTCCGGTATGGGCCAGGTCCATATTGAAGTGATCGTGGAAAAGATGAGAAGGAAGTTCGGCGTCGACGTGGAGCTGAAAGAACCTAAAGTCCCTTACAAAGAGACCATCAAGGGCTCAACCAAGGTGCAGGGTAAATACAAGAAGCAGTCAGGCGGCAAGGGACAGTATGGTGACACATGGCTGGAACTCCAGCCGCTCCCTAAAGGCGGCGGTTTCGAGTTTGTGGACAAGGTCGTGGGTGGAGCAATCCCGAGACAGTATATACCGGCCGTGGAGAAAGGTATTGTGGAAGCCATGGACCAGGGCATACTGGCCGGCTATCCGGTAACCGATTTCCGGGTCATCCTTTACGACGGGTCCTATCACGACGTGGATTCATCGGAAATGGCATTCAAGATCGCTGCCTCCATGGGATTCAAGAAAGGGCTTGAACTCTGCCAGCCGACTCTCCTTGAACCAATCATGAAGATCGAGGTCATCGTACCTGACGAATACATGGGCGACATCATGGGTGACCTCAACTCAAGAAGGGGCAAGATCATCGGCGTGGAGAGCAAAGGCAACAATCAGGTCGTGAAGGCCCACGTGCCTATGGCCGAGATCCTCAAATATGCCCCTGACCTGCGCTCCATGACTGGCGGCAGAGGCACTTTCACCATAGAGTTCTCGCACTACGAAGAAGTACCGGCCCATATCGCTCCGAAGGTCGTAGAGGCGGCGAAGAAGGCCAAGGAACAGGAGAAATAGCCCAAGGGTTCCGTAACCCGATGATAAACGATCGATGAGTCGATGAAGGCTGTCATCCAGAGAGTGAAAGAAGCTTCCGTTGAAGTGAATGGTGAGATTGTAGGGAAAATCGGACGGGGACTCCTCGTCTTCCTCGGAATAGCAAAAAACGACACGCCTCAAGAAATCCAGTGGATGGCCGATAAGGTAGTAAACTTAAGGGTATTCGAGAAGGAAGAGGGCAAGCTCGACGAATCTCTTCTCGACATAGAGGGGGAACTTCTCGTTATATCCCAGTTTACACTTTATGGGGACTGTTCGAGAGGGAGGCGTCCCTCTTTTTCCGATGCCATGGACGCCGTCAAAGCAAGAGAGTTTTATGAAACCTTTGTAGAAAAGGCTAAGGAAAGGGTCTCCAGGGTCGAAAAGGGGATCTTTCAGGCGTCCATGAACGTGAGTCTTGTGAACGAAGGTCCGGTGACCTTGATCCTCGAATCAAAAGGATAGATAATACTCCTATGGGAAAACTTATCGAAGATGCAACGTTGCGAAATCTCGTCGATGTTTTTGAGGACAGGGGTCACGCGGGAAAGCTCCTCGCCGCTGAACTCCTCAAGTACCGCGGCACCGACAGCATCGTGCTGGCCATTCCCTCGGTGGGAGTTCCTGTAGGTGTAGAGGTTGCAGAAACAATCGACCTTCCCCTGGATCTGGTCATCGTACGCAAGCTTCAGAACCCCTATGACCCGGAATCGGGGTTCGGCGCCGCCACACCGAACGGCATGGTCATCGTCAATAACGGGCTCGTCCGGCAGTTGGGCCTGACGAGCAGCGAGGTTGAAAGACAGGTGAAGAAGACCCTGGAGACTATCAGGAAAAGGAACCAGCTTTTCAGGGCGGGCAAACCCTTCCCGAGCGTAGAGAACAAGGGCGTCATCGTTGTGGACGACGGGCTCGCCTCTGGACACACCATGCTCGCTGCCGTACGTTTTCTCAAGAAGGCCAAACCCTCAAGCGTCATAGTCGCAGTACCCACGGCGTCCAAAAGGACCGTGGACATTGTCCTCCCCGAAGTGGACGAACTGGTCTGCCTCAATGTCCGCAGCGGCTTCACCTTTGCCGTGGCAGATGCCTACAGCAGCTGGTATGACCTTGACGATGAAGAGGTCTTAAGCCTTCTCGAGAACGAAAAGTTTCTCCCTCAGATTCCGGAAGAATAGAACCACCCCCGCCACTTTTTTCGGCAACTTTTATCACAGTCCAACCGTTGACTTCGTCCTCGCGCCATAGTAAGGTACAAAAAACTGCATAGGGGGTTTACAAGTGGGAACAGACAACGCCGTTTTCCTCGAAATTATCGAGTGGTTCGATGACAGTGGCACCCAGATCGTGCACAGGATCCCCGAAAAGGGATCGGCAGATATAAAATACGGGGCACAGCTCATTGTCAGGCAGAGTCAGGCAGCGGCCTTCTTCTACAACGGCAGGGCCTACGACGCCTTCGGCGCCGGCCGCCACACGCTTACGACGGCAAATATCCCCATTCTCACCAAAATATTGAGCCTGCCCTGGGGATTCAAGAGTCCTCTTCGCGCCGAGGTCTGTTTCGTAAATACGAAGGTATTCACCGATCTCAAATGGGGCACCATTGACCCGGTGGCTTTCAGGGACTCCGAACTCGGCCTTATCCGGTTAAGGGCCTTCGGCGTCTTCAACATACGGGTTGTCCAGCCGGTGCTCTTCATCAACAGCATTGCAGGCACCAAGGGCATTTATGAAATAACGGAGATCCAGGACTATCTGAGCAAGGTCATCGTTTCTCGCCTCAACGATTACCTGGGAGACCACCTTGACACGGTCTTCAACCTTCCCGGCAAATACGACGAAATGGCCGATGGTCTCAGAAAAATAGTGGAGCAGGATTTCGGCCATTACGGGCTTCAGCTTTCGGACCTCTTCATAAGCTCCATCACGCCGCCGCAGGACGTACAGAAGGCCATCGACGACAAGAGCCGCCTCGGTATTTTTGACGATCTCAACAAGCTCCTCAAAATGAAGGCTGCCATGGCGCTGGAAACGGCTTCGCAGTCCAAAGGCGAGGCAGGCGCCGGACTCGGCATGTCCATGGGTTTCATGATGCCTGCAATGTTCACCGACATGATGCGCGTCGGTACAGGCGCCGATATGATGCGTTCCGGCACCCAGGCTGCTGCAGGCGAGCCTCCAGTACCGGCCTGCCCTGACTGCGGCAACGGCATACCTCCCGATGCCCGCTTCTGCCCGGCATGCGGTCATCAGGTCCTTGTTTCGCGCCAGTGCGGGAAGTGCGGAAAGAACCTGCCGCACCATGCCCGCTTCTGCCCGGCCTGCGGAACCTCCTGCGACGAAACGCCGCGTCCCGCAACCTGCCGCGGCTGCGGCGGGGAGAACCTGGCTGCTTCCGTCTTCTGCAATCACTGCGGCGAAAAACTGTAAGTTCCTTCCATGGAGATAGCGCTACAATGTCCCCAGTGCGGTGCGCCGGTCAGTCTCGATGAGACCGACCGGCTCCTGTCCTGTGCTTACTGCAGGGTAAGGCTCCT
>CAYOYU010000311.1:2969-4596 GCA_964408265.1 uncultured Syntrophorhabdaceae bacterium | reverse complement strand
GGGCGTAGGAGATTTGAAGGGGAGCTGTCCTTAGTACGAGAGGACCAGGATGGACGGACCTCTAGTGTACCGGTTGTCACGCCAGTGGCATATGCCGGGTAGCTATGTTCGGAAGGGATAACCACTGAAAGCATCTAAGTGGGAAGCCCACCTCAAGATTAGTTATCCCGTCTGGTAGCAATACTGGGCTAAGACCCCACGTAGACTACGTGGTTGATAGGTTGGTGGTGTAAGCATAGCGATATGTTCAGCCTACCAATACTAATCGGTCGAGAGGCTTGACCATTAATCAAAAATTTAAGCATATATGGTTGTCCTAAAATTTAGAGGGTATTTAAGTTTCCCGGTGACCAAAGCGCAGAGGCCACACCCGTTCCCATCCCGAACACGGAAGTTAAGCTCTGCCGCGCCGATGATACTGCAGGGGAAATTCTGTGGGAAAGTAGGTCGTTGCCGGGTTTCTTTTTTTCTTAGCCCGATGATCGGAGAAGAAGTCTTCCGACCATCGGGCTAATTTTATTTTGGGGGCCTAGCCCTCACGTAGCATGGAGGGATGTTTCGCCGGAGACTTCGTTATCTTCTTGGCCGGATATCCTCAACGTATGCGATTCAGCAGGATAGGACGGAGACCTTGTTCCATCCCCGGGAAGAAAATGAGATATTTCGAATAGAAGAGACATAAACTCTCGATGGAAGGAGAACGTATCATGGGCAAAATCGGATTTATCGGGCTTGGAATCATGGGCACGCCCATGCTTGGAAACCTTATTGCCGGCGGACAGGAACTCTTCATCTATGACGCGGTGCCTCCAGCCAGGAGCCTCCGGGACAAGGGGGCGACCCTGTGCCGGTCGGGCAGGGAGGTCGCTGAAAGAACTGATATCGTCATCATCATGGTTCCCGACACGCCTCAGGTGGCTGACGTGCTCTTTTCACCGGATGGTGTCGCTGCCGGGCTGACGCCGGGAAAGACCGTGGTCGACATGAGCTCCATCTCGCCGGTGGAGACAAAGGAATTCGCCCGCAGGATAGAAGACCTTGGATGCGACTATCTTGACGCCCCCGTGTCGGGCGGCGAGGTTGGCGCCAAGGCGGCGTCGCTGACGATCATGGTCGGAGGAAGACAGGAAGTATTCGACCGGGTCAGGCCCCTCTTTGAGCTCATGGGCAAGAACATCACCCTCGTAGGTGGCAACGGGGACGGCCAGACCTGCAAGGTGGCGAACCAGATCATTGTGGCCCTCACCATCGAGGCCGTGAGCGAGGCCCTCCTTTTCGCGGCCAAGGCGGGCGCCGACCCGGCCAAGGTCCGCCAGGCCCTTATGGGTGGCTTTGCCTCGTCACGCATCCTCGAAGTCCACGGGGAACGGATTCTGAAACGGACATTCGACCCTGGATTCAGGATCCGCCTACACCAGAAGGACCTTAACCTGGCCCTCTCTGCAGCCCGTGCAATCGGCGTCAGCCTCCCCAATACCGCAACCTGCCAGGAGCTGTTCAACTCCTGCGCTGCCCACGGGGGAAGCGACTGGGATCATTCGGCCATGGTAAGAGCTTTGGAGATGATGGCCGACTTTGAAATCGGGGGGACTCCATAGGTTGTTAAGTTGTATTGACCCAGACCGCA
>CAYOYU010000311.1:0-2959 GCA_964408265.1 uncultured Syntrophorhabdaceae bacterium | reverse complement strand
GTGTTTGAACTGGGTATTGTGCGAAGTGGCGTCCTTGGCTGTTCTGCGGGGAGTCAGGGAATTGCTCTCAATTTTAGAGCAATCTCGTCCGAGAGCCCGGTTTGCCTAATTCCCTCTGGTCAAATGACTCAGCCTGTTCCAGCAAGATTTGCAATAGCGCCACCCATAAATGCGAACCCGGAAAAATGAGCCCGAACTATCAATGTGGGCGGGCTCTGGAATGTTCCTCAAATAAATGCGTTGGCGGGAAGTGCGTACCATAGAAGACCTTGTCATTCCATCCTGCCGCCAGCGTTTAGCTGGCGGCAGGATGGAAAACACCGAGTAGTAGAAAATTCTCCAGCCATCGGTTGCAACGAAACCGAAAGCCCACATTTGCCCCGGCAATTGATTATCCGCCATCGGACCCGCTGACCAAAATCCTATTTCTGCCTTTCCTTCTTCATGTGGTAACGTGGAGAGAAAGATCTCCCAGAACCCAAACAATAAATCGGAAGTCGATACGGCAGGGTTGTTGGATAGTCACTGCCACGATTACGGCAGCCCAATGACATGCCGCGATTTCTACAGCTCTCAACTGCGATCGACAATAGCCCTTTTGGCGGACAAGGCCATTTGAAGGCAGGATGAGGAGGATAACGTAGATGGGCTCAAGGCTTTCATTACGCATTTTGATCTTCGCTTTCCTTGTTGCTACCGGGATATGCTCAATAGTGGGATCTGGCGGAGGCGGGGGTGGAGGCAGCGACGGAGGCGGGGGCGGGGGCGGGGGTGCACCAACAACACAGAACGTGGTGTTCGCCTTCTCAGAAGGAACGGGTAATGCCATAACATCCTCAGGCGCTCTCGCCCTGGAGGGCCAGATAACGGGCGGGGCCCAATGGGTCCAGGGCAGGGCAGGCAACGCCCTCTCCTTTGCAAACGATGGATCCCGGGCCCATCTTTCGTATGGTTCCGCGGCCCAGCTCGACTCTCAGCAGCTCACGGTCGAAGCCTGGATCAAACCCCATTCCGTGCCGACCGACCAGACTTCCCTGATTGTGGGGGTCTATTTTTCCTGGAAGCTTCAACTGGCTAACGGAAAGCCCGAGTTCTGGATAGACTATGGGCTTGGTTCAGAATGGGCCAAGCTGGTATCGTGGAACACGGTCCTGATACCCGACACGTGGTATCACATCTCGGTTACTTACAACGGCGGGCAGGCCAAGATGTACATCAACGGCGTGCTTGTCGATTCCTCATCACGGGTCTATACCATCAGTTATGCCTATAGCTTCGGTCAATACTACGGAGACATGTATATCGGAGGATGCACGGGGTGCTGCGGGTTCATCGACTACATCCATTCGTTCCCCGGGGTTGTAGAAGATGTGAGGGTCTACGCCAAGGTTCTTTCCGATGCGGATATTGTCCATGACTACAACACGCCGGCAACCGGAGGGGGCGGCGGAAGCGGGGCGACACCGACTCCGCAGAACGTGGTATTCTCTTTTCCCGAGGGCTCGGGCAGTACCACGACGTGCTCGGGCACAACCGTCCTGCAGGGTGAGATAACGGGCGGTGCGCAATGGGTACCGGGCAGGGCGGGCAACGGGCTCTCCTTCGAAAACGGTGGGTCTCAAACGCATATTTTGTATGATTCCTCGGCCCAGCTCGACTCGCAGCAGCTCACGGTCGAAGCCTGGATCAAACCTCATTCCGTGCCGACCGATCAGACTTCCCTGATTGCGGGAGTCAATTTTTCCTGGAAACTTCAACTGGCCAACGGAAAGCCCGAGTTCTGGATAGACTATGGCCTTGGGTCAGAATGGGCCAAGGTGGTTTCGTGGAATACGGTTTTGGCGCCTGACACGTGGTACCACATAGCAGTCACCCATGTCGGGGGGCAGGCCAAGATGTACGTCAACGGGGTGCTTGTCGATTCCTCGCCGCTGGTCTATACCATCAGCTATACTTATAATTTCGGTCAATACTACGGAGAGATGTATATGGGCGGAAGTACAGGATGTTGCCAGTTCCAGGACTACGTCCATTCATTTCCCGGGGTTATCGATAATGTCAGGATCTACACTACCGTTCGTTCTGGCGCAGAAATAGCCTACGATTACAACAACTCGCAGTAAGTTCTTTCAAAGTCGCTCGACCTTTGGGGGCTCCTGAAGAATCAGGCGCCCCCTTACTCTTTTGAGAACGTTCCCTCCACCCGGCCTCAGTTTTTCTTGGCCTTTGGCGCCTTCTTGTCCGTACGGATCAACGGGGCGTCAGCAGGAGGCGGCATCAGAAAGGAGGGAAAGGGGCGTTCGCCCTTGCCGCCTCGCCGCCCATGAAAGGCCGTTCCGGCAGGCGAGGACGAGGGATGACTTAAAAGCGTGCCCACAAGACTAAAGCGAATTTCGCGCGGTTTCGGTGGACAAGACGCAAAGACGGGAGCCAGGAGGTCTTAACTTATTAGATTTAGTCTTCCTGACCGCAGGGAAAAGGTTTCGTCTTACCCCACACTTTCATTCCTGATGTTTGAACTGGGTATTGTGCGAGGTGGCATCCCTGGCCGTTTGGCGGAGATTCGGGAAATCTCTAAAACCATTTCAAGGATTGTCCGGGAAGAGGGGTGGTGGAAGTCCAGCTCATAGCCGAGCAGGAAAGGGTAAAGGGAAAAACAATTCCCGGAGCATGAGCATCGAACGTCCCTGTGGGTCCCTTTTTCAGGGACCGCAATTTTACGGACGTCTTGCTGTATCTTCCAAGACAGTGGTCACATAGGCCGCCATGGAAGTGAGAAGGTGAAGGTCTTCGTCCGTAAAGGGGCCTGAATGCTTGTTAAGGGCCTGGAGAGCACCGATACACCCTTTGTCGCGGGTGATCAAGGGGACACAGAGAATGTTGCGAGTGTGGAAGCCTGATTGTTTGTCTATTTCGGAAAAGAAGAGAGAATCCCTATAGGCGTCGTTGATGACGAGAG
>CAYOYU010000310.1:0-4624 GCA_964408265.1 uncultured Syntrophorhabdaceae bacterium | reverse complement strand
GGAATAGGATTGACTGAAGGCAACCCTTTAGCCACTTCTGTGGCGAGAAGGGGAGGCTCCGGGAGCTTGGCTTCCGGAGGGGGCGACGAGAGCCCCTGAAGATAGAGAAGATGAGGGAGCAGGTTCAGAATACGGAATAGGATTGACTGAAGGCAACCCTTTAGCCACTTCTGTGGCGAGAAGGGGAGGCTCCGGGAGCTTGGCTTCCGGAGGGGGCGACGAGAGCCCCTGAAGATAGAGAAGATGAGGGAGCAGGTTCAGAATACGGAATAGGATTGACTGAAGGCAACCCTTTAGCCACTTCTGTGGCGAGAAGGGGAGACAGGTGGACGACCCCCGTGTCCGGGGACAGGCGAGAGCCCCAGTAAATTGAGAAGATGAAAGACAATCGGAAAAGTGTGACAAAAGATATGGGAGCGCCACGCAAGGGCAGGCTTTTCGTCGTCTCGGGCCCCTCCGGTGCGGGGAAAACCTCCCTCATCAGGAGGTTTCTCAAAGAGGACAGGCACTCAGCATTTTCCGTCTCCTACACCACGCGAAGAAAGCGGGCTGTAGAGGTGGAGGGAAAGGATTACTATTTCGTCACCGCAGAGGTCTTCTCGAAAATGACAGAAACGGGCCGGTTCCTGGAATGGGAAAGAGTCCATGAAAACTATTACGGGACCCCAAAGGCTGAGGTCATGGAGATGCTGGCACAGGGCCTTGACATCCTCCTCGATGTCGACGTCAAAGGTGCTCTGAGCGTCAGGGAGCGTTGTCCCGCCGCCTGTCTCATCTTCGTCAAGCCCCCTTCCAGGGAAGTGCTCATCGACAGACTCCTGCTGCGCGGCGAAAAGGAAATAGACCTCAGGATGAGGGGGGTAGAGGGAGAAATTGAGAAGGAGCCGCTTTTCGGGTATACTATAGTCAATGACAGTCTCGAAAGCGCGTACAACAAGTTTCGGGGCATCATAGAAGAGATGAGGAGGAAGGCTCATGGCCAGGATAACTGTTGAGGATTGCATGGAAACCGTGGAAAACCGTTTCGAGCTTGTCCACCTCTCCACAAAAAGGGCAAAGCAGCTTATAAAAGGGGCGAAGCCCCTCACCAAGTCTTCCAACAGGGAAATCGTGACAGCCCTGCGCGAAATTGCTGACCATCAGGTCTACTTCGAAAAGAAGGACTCCCTGGAGAAAAAAGAAGTACCCTATCAGCTCTCCAATTTCGCACCGTGAAATACGTGGGCCGGCAGCAAAAGACCGGCCTCAGATTGTTTTGCCCCCATCTTTAGAAAGGCTGTCCAGTTGATTGATCAATTCGTACACCTTCATCGGGCCTGATGTTGCATCAAGTTCGTACTCACCTAATTCTTTCACTTGGATAGACAATTGGCAAGCTCTCAGGGTTTTTTCGCTGATGAGGATTCCGTTCTTCAGGGGCTTTACAATGGACTGCAGTCTGAAGACAGTGTTCACCGCGTCGCCCACCACGGTGTAATCCATTTTTTTTTTTTTTTCTATATTTCCTATCCCTACTTCGCCGGTATGAATGGTTATCCCGATCGAGAGAGGGACGCCCACTTTCTCCAGAAAGTAGTCACTCACCGAAGCGGTGGCGATCTTCATATCCATGGCCGCCGATATGGCATTGTCCGCGTCTGATACACTGGACACGGGGGCACCGAAGAGGGCAAGGAACCCATCCCCCAGGTACTTGTCTATAATACCGTGGTGTTCGAATACTTTACCGCCCATGACCGCGAAGAAGTAATTGATCATTGGCACCGTCCTGTGCGGTCCTATTGTCTTGGCCAGTTTTGAAAAACCGCGTATATCAATGTTCAGAAGGGTCAGCGTTTTGAATTCGTCCGTAAGCGGCTTTCCCGTCTCTTCGCCGTAAATGATCTTGTCCACTATTTGTTTGGGGACAAATTTTTGGAAGATATGTCTTATTCCCCGCTCGTGCTCCGTCATGGACACTCTCTCGTGATAGAGCCTCGCATTCTCAATGGCTACGACCAAAGATGCGATGATGGACTGGAGAAGCTGTTCGTCACTGACAAGAAAATCACCGTCCCGTTTATTTATCAACTCGATGACCCCAATAACTTTGCCTTGAGATATCATGGGGAGGCACAGGACTGATCGTGTTACAAAACCCGTGCTCTCATCGATCTGTTTGAAGAACAGGGACGACTGGCTCACATCGTTCACAATGGCGGGCTTACCCTGGGCCGCAACGTGCCCTGCGATCCCTTCACCCAGCTTTATCCTGACACGGCCAAGTTTCGCTGCCTCGATGTCAAAGCTCACCTTAAATTCCAGTTCATCACCCTGAAGAAGAAGCAGTGAGCCGGCCTCAACATTTATGGTGTGGCGGATCATCTCCATGGCATAGCTTAAGACCTTGTCCACATCAAACGTTGAAGATGCAAGGGCTGTCCCGATGTGCTTCAGCGTATCCAGTTCCTGGTTCCGCTTTACGATGGAACCGGAAAGCCTGAGGCGTTCCGCGGCCAGTGCCAGCGCCTCTCTGAGAATATCTATAAATCCCTCTCCTTTGGTGAAGGTTGTCTGGTCCCTGGACCTGACCGCAATGACTCCCATTATCTCCCCTCCCACCCTTACGGGCCCCACCAGAAGGTAACGCTCCTTTCCCTCTTTTCCGAAGAGTTCCTTTTCCAGGTCTCCCGTAAGGACCTTGCCGTCTGAAACGAGTATGGGCGATCCCTGGTTGATGGCCTTGTCGAGTATGCTTCCGCGGTAAGCATAATAGGCTCCCTTGGCCAGGGTGGTTTCGGTGGTGCACAAGAAATCAGAGACCATAAGGTCATCGGGTCTGTTGGCGTCCCGCAGCAGGATCGCCGCCAGATCAAATGGAATGGCGGAAAGGGCTTCGCCAAGAATCGTCTGGAGGAGTTCACTATCCTTCAAGCTCGAATTGATGGTCCGGCATATCCTCGTGGTTGTTTTCAGGAACTCCGTATTCATGTCGTTTTCTTTGAAGAGACGGATATTCTCGTAAGTGAAGGCGGCATTGCTGAGTAGTGGCGTCAGCACCTCCACATCCTGTTGGGTGAAAGCCGCGTCCTCACGCCTCCTGGACAAGGTAATGACGCCGATGATATCACCGATGGTTTTCAGCGGCATGCAGACAAAAGATTTGGTTGCATAGGGGGGCCGGTTCTTTCTCCCAAACCTGCTATCGTTCTCTATATCCTCAACGAGGAGCGGGGACTTATTGATTACCGCATACTTGGCTATGCTCGTATCGAAATCGATGAGGCTGCCCACTTTTATTGTTTCGCCAAGGCCGATGTGTGCCAGCACAATGAATTCTTTCTTCTGAGGACGCTGAAGAATCAATACCGATCCGATGTCTGCCCTCACCAGTCTCAAAGCGCGTTCAAGTGTAACCTGGAGAAGTTCCTCTGTGTCAAAGGTCACATAACAGAGATCCGAAAGCTCTTTGAGCGTGGAAATCTCCGAACCTCTCTTCTCCAACCTTTCCACGGTTCGCCTGAGATGGCTTTCCAGCGCGTCGAAGGAGTTGACGATAGTGTTCAACTCATCTGCACCTTGCTGCACGTTGTGGTTATCAATCTCAGATACCGCCCTTCTGGAAAACTCGTCCGAGATTCTCGACACCCTGCGAAAAACGCTTCTCAGCGCCATGAAGCCTATGCACGAGAAGACAAGGCATCCGGCAAGGAAGATCGGGAACGATGTGTCGTCGAGGATATCATACTTCACCGCGAAGAAGAGAAATCCGAAAGCGGGGAAGATAAAGAAAAGGCCGATACTGAGGATAAGTCTGTAATAGAGGTCTTTCTTGCTCAGCAGTATCTCGGCAAGCCTGTGCGGTGAAGAACCTTTTATGGTACGTTTATCTGAACCCATGTCTCCTCAGCAGGCTTCTTCTGGCCTCCGACATCAAGATTATAGTGAAAATCAACGCATAACCTCTGAAACTGCACAGTCCCCGGTATTTCTTCATTCTATTCAAACCTGAATCCTTTCTCCCGGAACAATTTCAGACACACCTCTGCCACTCCGGCGTCATAGATGACACCCTTATTCTTTTCAATCTCTTCCAGCGCCTTTTCCATACCGAGGCCTGGCCGGTGCGGCTGGTCGCAACATATCTCTTCCAGGGTATCGGCAACAGCGAGTATTTTTGCCTCAGGAAGAATACTGTCGCCTTTCAGGCCCCGGGGGTATCCTGATCCGTCAATGCGTTCGTGGTGCTGAAGCACCATTCCGGCTAATGGCCAGGGGAACTCTATTTCTCTCAATATCTCATATCCTGTCTGCACGTGGCTCCTCACAAGCTGCAATCCGATGTCGGTGAGTCCGGCAAGTCTGGTCAACAGTTCACCGGGAACAGATATGTAACCCAGGTCAAGAATATGCCCCGCTATGAATATCCCCTCGATACGTTCCCCTGAAATGCCCATTTCCGAGGCTATTGCGCAAGCCAGGTTTGCTATCCTCTTCCCGCGCCCCGGTGCTTGGGACCTCCTTTTTTCTATGATTGATATCAGGGCTTGGAAGATGCCCTTCATCGCCTTCTTCGTCATCTCTTCGCTTTGCCTGAGCCTTTCCTCCGTCTCTTTCCGTGCGGTAATATCGACCATTACGGCCC
>CAYOYU010000309.1:0-4654 GCA_964408265.1 uncultured Syntrophorhabdaceae bacterium | reverse complement strand
TCCAGAATATTTCATAGCAAATAGAACTCCAGGAATGGAGGGATATGTCGTAATTGAAAAAATAGGTAGTGGTAATAATGCCCACGTCTTTAGGGCACATTCAGACCGAGCCAACCATGATATCGCATGCAAAGTGATTCCCAAGGCCAACCTGGCTGATCGCGATCTATCTGGCTCTCAATGGCGGGCCGAAATTGATAAGGCAAATATTCTTCGATCTCCGATAGTTGTCAAGTTCTTCAACGTTGGAGAATGGGTTGATGTGGATGCCGGTATTGAATGCATCGTGCTTTATTCTGATTATATCCACGGAAAGAATCTTGAAAAACATATGAAAGAACACAAAATGGATCTTTCCCTGGGCTTTTGTGAATCTTTCCTGGCCAATATGCTCTCTCTCGTATACGACATGGAGAACCATCAAGTGCAACATGGCGATCTTCATGGTAAGAACATACTTGTCGAAGACTTAACAGACCAGTTGGGTGGCCCCGACTATGCCTTTCGTGTTACAGATTTTGGTGTAGCCTCAACCACAAGCGATAGCAGGATCAAGGATGACTACGAACAGATTGCTATCGTTCTTCGTGGGCTTCTCAAAAACGTTGACTATCAGATTCTATCGGCCCGAGATAAGTATGCCTACAATGTTCTCAACGACCATTTCCTGGCAAGGCATTTAGTTGAAAAGGACCGAACGAGAGACTCCCTAGCCAGGGACGCCCGCGGACTGCATACGAGGCTGGGGGAGATCGATCTTGATTTCAACAGAATCCAGCGCGAGAGTAGCAGAAGACAGCTTGTTACTCCTTTTGATTTTCTCAGCTGCGAACAAATCGGCGAATCTCACAGTCTTCTGAAGGCCCTTTACTCAAACGCGTTCCTCGGTTTGCCCGAAATTGAACGTAGAAACAATTTGGTACTTACCGGACCCCGGGGTTGCGGTAAAAGCACCGTTTACAAAAGCTTAAGCCTACGTCATCGAGTCCTTGCCCTTGACGACGCAATCTCTGATATATCGTACATTGGAATATACTACAGGTGCGACGACCTATATTCGGTCTTCCCGAGGTATAAATTACCCGTCCGAGAAGAAGCTATCAACATTCCGATGCATTATCTCACCGCGACGCTTGTTATCCAGACCTTGGAATCGATTGAGATGTTGTCAAGGGGACGATATGATCAGGAATTCTCAGACAAGGAAGGCGGCGTTTCTGCTCTGATCTGGGAGGCCCTGCGGTTAGACAAACCGCGAGAACCTACTTCTGATACATTCAAAGCCATTTCTTTTCGGCTGCAAAGCGAAAGACGTAGGGCTGCAGAGAAGCAGCGATTTGCATACGACCCGAAACAGAAGTTCGGATATTACCTAGGGCCAGAAGTTCTTTCAAGGATTTGCGAGATACTTCTCAACGGACTTTCCTTTTTGAATCAGCTTCCATTCTATTTTTTTATTGATGACTATTCGATTCCAAAAATAACTGGGGATCTTCAAAAGAACCTCAACAGGCTTCTCATGCAGCGGTCAGCGAATACCTTCTTCAAGCTTTCAACGGAGAGCCCTGTATCCTACGTAAGAGAAGATATTGATGGCAAAGCATATGTGGAAGGAAGGGAATTCACTCTCGTCAATCTCGGTCTGGTTTACTTGGTCGCTAGCAAGGCAGAAGAGAAGTTGTTGTTCATCGAGGACGTGTTCGCGAGACGATTCCAAGCAGTTCCCGGTTATCCAGTATCGAGCCTCGAACAACTTATTGGCACTTGCCCCTTGCCTAAACAGACCGATGTCGCATTGGCATTACGCCGTGGTGAGAAACCAGACATGTGGGGCAAAGAAACGCTCTGTGAGTTGTGCAGTGGAGATATCTTCTACACACTTACCCTTGTTGGTAGGATGGTATCCCAGGCGGGAGATATAGAAGGGCTGACCAAAGTCGGGGACACCCCGCGAATAGCAAAGGAGCTTCAGAAGAAAGCTGTCCGTGAAGAGGCTGGAAACTTTCTTAACAATCTTCGCGGGATTCCTAACGGAGAACATCTGGTTGCCGTTGTCACAGCCTTTGGCAACGTGGCACATTCGTATCTGAAATTCAAAAACGCAAAGAATGAGAGCGGAAATCCGCCACATCTAGCTTCCCGTATAGAACCATACGAGGAGCTAAAGTTGAATTCCAAGGCTCAGACTGTCTATGATGAGCTGTTACGTTACTCGCTATTTCTGGAAGACCCACGTGGCAAGAGTAGGCGAGGAAAGATCGTGCCGAGGCTATATCTTCGAAGAGCCCTACTTCCTCACTTTAACCTGACGTTTAGTCACCGTGATTCAATAGAGCTTGAGGCTACGGACATTGAAAATCTTTTGCTGGAACCGCAAGTTTTTGAAAATAAACACCGGCTTCGTAAAGAACAAGGCCCAGAAGAAACCGTGGAATCCCTACCTCTTTTCGAAACTGAGGAGCCAACAGAATGACTCGGATCGAAAGGATCGATAATCTGATAGACAAGATGATAAAACCTCCGCTCATGCAGCTTAGCAAATTCCAAGCCGATAGAAGAGATTGCCTTATAGTCTGCGCTGGGTTTGAGGACAGAGCAATGGAGGTCCTGAAGCGGCTAGTTGAGGCAGGTTCTACCCGGTTCTTGCTTATCGTAGTCTCTTATCTACCGCCCATAGAAACGAATAGATTTGATGAAATTGAAAAAATCTGCAAAGAAAACGGCATAAAGATGATTTCCCTAGTGTATGATCGCCAAGATCCCAGTGGAACTGGAGATCGTATCCTTTCTATACTGGCGGATATAGGCGGCAGAATTATGATAGATATTTCTGCCATGTCGAGACTTCTGATAACCCAGACGATCGTAGCTCTCGGTAGTTCAAAGAGACGCTTCCGGCAAACAGATATTATTTACTCCGAGGCCGGAGGATACCCACCTTCGAAGGAACAGGTTGATCAAGTCCTCAAGGAAATTACAGAGAACAGCGTTTATCGAGGTATGCTTCTTTCATCCGGTGTTTTCGATGTAGTAATCGTGCCTGAACTGTCCTCTGTAGCACTTCAGGGAGAGCCTCTTAGATTGATATGTTTTCCTTCGTTCAACAGGGATCAGTTGGATGCACTTCGGGGCGAATTGCAGCCAGCCAGCTATAGCATAATTCACGGAAGGCCTCCTTTAGAAGAAAATGTCTGGAGGCTTGATGCCATTAGACGACTCAATCATACAGACAGTATCACCGGGCATGAGGACTGTGAAGCTAGCACCCTTGATTACAGGGACACCCTAGCTTGTCTTATCCGGATATACCAAGAACACGGTGCAACGGAACGTTTGGTTATTGCACCCACGGGAAGCAAGATGCAGGCGGTAGCAACGGGACTATTTCGTTCTTTTATGAATGACATTCGAATAGCCTATCCCGTTCCAAGACATTTTGCTGCCCCCACTGACTACACAACGGGGGTGAGGTCTGTTTATGGCCTTAATCTGGATCCTTTCTCCTCTTTACACCAGGCGTAATCGTCTGGTGTTTCGTGCACGAGATGCGTGTATTGGCGGCCTAAGAACATCTCGTCCAAAGTCCAACAAAATTCTTATCCAACCTCACTATTCTGGGTTTATCCGCCCACCCTTATTCACTGCGGAATCAGTTACTGTTCCAACCAGTAATCGGCCAACACTTCAGCCTGTTTGAGTACAGTATCGACGGCTTTTTGTTGTTTATCTGGCGGGTAACCGTATTTATTGAGGGTACGTTTCACGATGACCATCAGCTTGGCTCTGGCACTTTCCTTCATGGCCCAGTCTATTGTGGCGTTCTTGCGGACCTTATCGGCAATTTCCCGGGCGATTTTCTTCAACGTCTCATCACCGAGGATCTTCACCGCACTGTCGTTGATCTCCAATGCTGTATAGAAGGCGAATTCATCTTTCGTTAACTTCAGCTCCTCAGCTAAGCCGTCTACGGTCCGTATCTTTCGGGCTATCTCCAATAGTTCTTCGATGATTTCGGCAGTTGTCAGAAGGTTGTTCTACGGCTCACTGGACATAAGATGGTGAGACATGGCACGGGAGCACCAAAACTCTTAACCTGACAAAAGTCTTGTACGTAGACAAAACGGTAGCTCAATTTCTGCCCATTTTATTCAAAGCCAATTTCGATACTATCTTCCCCTTGGGGCCATAATTACTGGACTGAAACTCTGGGATTTTTGGCGGATTGAAGGAAGATATTGGATTGGGAACGGATGCGGACATGGACCCCCTGCCATGGCGGGCATCCATTCTTCGATCCGGTTCCGCTAAAACTCCTTGACAACGTTCAGGAATGCTTGAGAGAATGGCGGGAGGGACGCAGAAAACTTTTCCATTTGACTAGTATTACCAAATAAGTAATCTCCAGAAAGTGTCTTTGTTGAAGATCGAACCACCATAAAGGTAGTTCTGGTTCCATTACGAGGCGGAGATGACGGGAAGCAAATTGAAAACAACTTTCGAATGGAAAGACATCGAAGCTCAATTGGTTGACCTTCTGGATCTTGCTGCCAATACAAGTCATATAGATTTTGAAATCTCAAATGTATCGTCAGTTGATCCGGTTTCCATTGGCTTCCTTTATCTTCTACATAGGAAAAAGGGGTGCCAATACCGC
>CAYOYU010000308.1:0-4664 GCA_964408265.1 uncultured Syntrophorhabdaceae bacterium | reverse complement strand
AAGCCCGACCTGGATCCCCCGTCCCTGGAGAGCGACATTCGTAATCTTGTTAACCGTATTGGTGCTGCTGCCGGTATTCGACGCAATCGCCAGGGTAGCCGATTTGGTCCCCACCGTAACCGGATTGAACTGGATGACGATCTGGCAGGTTGACCTCTGAGGACCGGTATTGCCGGCACAGGTGTCCGATATCTTCGTAAAGTTTGTCGTGTCGCTGAGCGTCACCGTACCGATAGAAAGATCAAAGGGGCCGCAGCTCGCAATGGTCAAGGTCCTCGTTTCAAAGGCCGCGGCGTTCGGAATAATCCTCTCCGCGAAAGCGACGGAGTTTTCCGATACATCAAGGTAGGAACCGGAATGGCTGATACCGAAGGAGGCGATCATGTTCTCGCCGGAGGCGGTTATCTTCGTCACGTTTACGTTGCTTGCACTCCTGTCGTACAACCTGCTGTCAGGAATCGAGCTTTCTGCAAAGGTCCTGTTTATCCTGCTTCCCGGGTAGGGGTCTCCATTATCGCCGCGGTTGCCCGCCTTCGGTGCTTTTTCCAGGTCCCAGAGCCCGTCGGCCTGCTGGAGAGCTACACCGAAGTGCTGGGTGCTGCACAAAGTCCCGTTGTTGCAGGGGCTGGCGTTGACCGTGTTCTTCCCTATCTCCCAGGTATTGGCCACCAATGTTCCGTCAATGTGCCATATGAGGAGGCCCGACCCGGGGAGGCCGATATCGAAACCTTTCTTCTGCCTGTTCTCCACAAGAAAGAACTCTCCTGACTTCGGCGTTCCCTGAAGCATCTGATAGACCTTCGGGGAGTCCTCCACAGGCGGTATGGTCACGTCTGTGAGTGGGAAGAGGACCCTCTCCGGGGTCACCCAGCCGACATAAAACTTGCTCCATGCGTCGAAATGAGAGGGCCTGTCTCCATCCCGCGTGAGCTTCGTATCCGATCCGGCTGCCATGACGGTCCAATATCCTGCGCCCGAGGAACGGTACGAGGTATCGTAGAGGTCGGGCAGCCCGAGGGCGTGGCCGTACTCGTGCGCAAAGGTCCCGATCGTTGCCATGAGGCCGTCACCTTCAAGCTCTGTCTGGACAGTGTATTTCTTGATCTTGATGAAACCGCCGCTCGGGCAGGCCGTGAGGGTCGTGTAATCGTTCTCCAACTCGCCCTGCTTGGGCCAGATATCGTTGACAACGCCCGTGGAACTCTGCGGCATGCCCTGGACAATAAAGGCCACCGTGTCCACGTAGCAGTCTCCATCCTGATCGTAAGGCGCAAAATTGAATCCCCCTGTATTCAGGGCCGTCACGGCGGCAAGGATGGCCTCCGGCAGTTTTGCATCATTGTTCTTCGGGTCGTTCGGGTCATCGGCACCGTAATAGTCGTGGGTATTGGGCGCTCTCCACCAGTTCTGAATCCCCCTTGGCCCTGAGGAGACGCTCAGTTTGTTGTAGGAGTTTTCCTTAAAGTAGTCTACGAGACTATTACTGTTGGCTTTGAAGAAGGCTGCCTCGAAATCGGCAGCCGTATAGGTCGTCGTGGTGTCGCTGAAGTTCATGAGAAGGACGAGGATATTGTTCGTGCCTGTTCTCAGGGCCATGGGAGATCTCGACTCGGGCTCAACCAGGGAAAGGGGGCGCATTCGCTGACGCGGTTCCTGGAGCTTCAGGAGCGCATCTCCGGTAACCCTGAGATGCTTTTCCAGACCAGCCGGCGGATTTCCCTGGCCTACAAGCTGCGAAGACGAGACCAGGTTGCCTTCACTGTCGTTGACCGCGTAAGCCCAGCCCTGAAGGGTCCCGTCGAAGACGATGGTGTAGCCCTCTTCAGTCTCCCATCCGTGATACCACTCGTCTCCCCACTGCCGAGCCTGGAATGTTGTGCCGTCAGGCTGGGCCATGGTATGGAGCGTCCGGGATGCAGGCACGGCCAGGACATGTAAAGGTGCGGCAAACAAAAGGAGTTGAACAACTGCAATTATAAAGACACAGGTCCTGAATTTCCGCCACATCACACCTCTGTACACGGCGCCCTCCTCGTCATACCAGAGTCTGTTATCCCTCATACCTTCTTGCTGTCCGGTTTTGAGCATCATTCTAGACCAGAGGAGATTTCTAATCCAGAGAAAAGAGGTGACTTAAGTCACTCAAGGCGCGCAACGGGAATGGACCGCAAAAATGGGGTATAATAAAGCCCATGAGAAGAATCCTCCATCTCGATATGGATGCCTTCTTTGCTGCTGTCGAGGAAATCAGGCGTCCCGAACTGAAGGGCCGGCCCGTGGTTATCGGCGGCAGCGGCGATCCGACTAAAAGGGGCGTCGTCTCCACGGCTTCATACGAGGCCCGAAAGTACGGAGTCCATTCAGCCATGCCTTTGCGGACAGCCCATAAGCTCTGCCCCTCATGCGTCTTCCTGCCTGTCGATTACGAGGAGTACTCGAGGGTGTCAAGGAGAATCAAGAAGATTCTCACGGGGTATTCGCCGGTCATGGAAGACGTGGGCATCGATGAAGCATTTCTCGACATCTCCCGTATCGAGTCAACAGCCGGGGACCTCTCCGCGAAGATAAAGGATGAGATCAGGAGAGAGACCGGCCTGACCTGCTCCATCGGCATAGGGCCGAATAAACTCCTCGCCAAGATAGCCTCCGATATGGAGAAACCGGACGGCCTCACCATAATCACCGAATTCGACGTGGAGCCGCGCATCTGGCCTTTGCCCATCCGGAAGCTCTGGGGCGTGGGGCCCAAGACGGAAGCGGCCCTGAAAGCAGAATCGGTTACAACCATCGGCGGCCTGGCTGCCCTGCCCCTCGATGCACTCATGGGGCGGTTCGGCAATTCCTACGGCATCTATCTCTACCGGGCGTCCCGGGGTCTGGACGACAGCCCCCTTGTCACGGAATGGGAACCCAAGTCCATGAGCAGGGAAACGACCTACCAGGAGGATACCAATGACTGGCAGACCATTGCCCGTACCCTCTCCTCAGTCACTAAAGACGTGGTTGAAGACCTGAGAAAGAGGAGTTATGCGGCCAGGACGGTGACCGTAAAGATCCGGTTCAGTGACTTCACGACCCATACACGGGCCATAACGTCGAAGGAGCCCCTCGACACCGTGGAGGCGGTGAGGACGCTGGCATTCGGCTGTCTTAAGAAGTTTGACCTGCGAAAGAAGGTCCGGCTCATCGGGGTGAGACTGGGCGGACTGGATAAAAAGGGCCAATAATGCTTATCTTTATACTATACAGAGGAGGATGTTGAAGGTGGAAAGGCAAGTCAGGATCATAGCAGGTAATCTCTCCCTCGAAGCGCAATTGGCCGATACAGCCTGTGCAAGGGCAATTGCGGCGATTCTGCCCATTGAGGTAACGCCGAACAGATGGGGCGATGAATTTTATTTTACCATCCCCGTTGCATTCCCCCTCGATGAAACCGCGACCACCGAGGTAAAGGTAGGAGACATCGGCTACTGGCCTCCCGGCAATGCCCTGGCCATCTTCTTCGGACCCACACCCATGAGCAGCGGGCCCGACCCGGTGCCCGCAAGCGACGTGAACCTTGTGGGAAAGATCACCGGCGACGCGACGCTCCTCAGGACAGTAAGGACAACAAACCGGATCAGGATAGAAGCTGCCCGCTGAAAACCGCATAGCGAAAGCAGCAGGCAGCAGGTACCAGGTCCGGATCATATATGCACCAGGAGGGTTTTCATGTACGAACAGGGAGTCATCAGACCACCGAGTGAAGCAAACAGTCTTCTTGTACGGGTCACGCGGAACTGCCCGTGGAACCAGTGCGTCTTCTGCCCTGCCTATAAGGGAGTGAAATTCTCGAAGAGAACGGTTGAAGAAGTAAAGAAGGACATCGATGCCATGGCACGGGAGTACCGCGGCTTCGCGGGCATAAAGTCAGTCTTTCTTCAGGATGCGGACAGCCTGCTCCTGCCCACTGCAGACCTTCTCCAGATAATCACTTATCTCAGGGAAAAATTTCCCGGCATCGAGAGGATAACCTCCTATGCCAGGGCGCCCACACTAAAGCGGAAGAGTGTGGAGGAACTGAAACAGCTCAAAGAGGTCGGCCTCAGCCGCATCCACGTCGGCATGGAAAGCGGCTCCGCCACCGTCCTGAAGATGATAAAGAAAGGCATCACCCCGGAGAATATCGTCGAAGGCGGCCGCCATGTAGTGGAGGCGGGAATATCGCTTTCAGAGTACATTATGCCCGGCATTGGCGGGAAAGCGCTGAGCGAGGAGCACGCACGAGAGACGGCACGCCTTCTCAACGCGGTAAAACCCGATTTCATAAGGGTCCGCACCTTTGCCATGCACCCCATCTCACCCATGCAGAAGATGGTTCAGAACGGCACCTTCGTACAGATGACGGACGAGGAGATAGTGGCGGAAATCAGGCTTCTCGTGTCGGAGCTGGATGAGATGCACAGCTATTTCTCCTGCGGCGATTTCAGCCTGAACCTCCTCATGGAGGTCGACGGTTTTCTCGATGAGCGAAAAGGCGCAATGCTCAAACTCCTGGACGAGTACCTCGGCCTCGAGAAGAGACAGAAACAGGCCTATTCGCTGCTCAGGCGGGCCTCATATATGCACTCTCCCTTAAGCGTGGTCCGTGACGAGAGCGTCATGAGACAGGTCCTGCCGGAGAT
>CAYOYU010000307.1:3370-4707 GCA_964408265.1 uncultured Syntrophorhabdaceae bacterium | reverse complement strand
GCGACCCCCACCTACCGGTGGGACAGGCCCCGTGTCCGAGGGCAGGCGTGAGCCCTTAGCTCTTATGGGCGAAGCCCTTAGCTCACCTCGTGAGCGAGAGGGGGAGGGCTCCGCGGGCTTTGCCCGCAGGAGGGGGCGCCGCTAGCCCCTATGGTCGACACTTTCGTCGAACCACCCGTCCTCCTTTTCGACATTTTGTGGCCTCCTCCGGGAAAGAGTCACTCTTCTTGTTCACCAATATTAAGTAATTTTAACAATGTACGGCTCGCAGGGATCATGGCACGGTACTTGCTGAACAGATGATCATGTTCAAAATCAGACATCAGGAGGCTACGATGAAGAAATGGCAGATAGGCGGCATGTTGACAATACTATTTCTTGCGTTGACCACAACGGTCTTCGCTCTTAATCCGGTTGACGGGGGGTTTGGCCCGGAGCGCGGTTACAAAGGCCCTTTTGCAGGAAGCCACCACGGCATGATGACAAGCCTGAACCTCTCCAATGAACAGAAGGAAAAAATGTGGCAGCTCAGGGAGAAGTTTCGCAACGATACTCAATCGCTCAGACACGACCTCTTCACCAAGAGACTCGAGATGAAGACACTCTTCACCAACCCTGCCACGGACGAGGCAACACTCCTGGCAAAGCAGAAAGAACTCTCTGCCCTGAGAGAGAGGATGCTGGACAAGGCCGCACAGTTCAGGATAGAACAGCGCAGCGTGCTAACCGCTGATCAGATAAAGAAGCTCGCTGAAATGCCCCGCGGCAGGGGATTCGGCAGAGGTATGGCACACAGAGGTATGGGCGGCAGGGGACAGGGTTTTGATTGCCAATAACCTCTGGGAAATGACGGAAAGGCCGCTGGCCCCGGCCTTTCCGTAAAGGGTTGGAGGAAGACTGTGAAAACAGGTGCGTTACTAATGGCAGTAGTGGCATTGACAGCATTTTTTGCTGTTTCGTGCGAGTCAACAGGGTATAATACACAGAAAGGTGCGGCCATTGGCGCCGGCTTGGGCGCCCTTGCGGGACAGGCCATCGGCCGCAACACGGCAGGCACTCTCATCGGCCTGGCAGGGGGTGCTCTTGCGGGCGCCCTCGTAGGAAACGCGATCGACCAGGATGAAGCGAACAGGCGTGTTGATACGGCCCAGAACCAAAGGGCTTACGCTGTTTCTCAGGGACCGGCGCCTGAAGGGCCGCCCGGAGAATGGATCATGGTCCCCGGTCAGTGGGTAGGAGGCAGGTGGGTACCGGCCCACAGAGTATGGCAACCCGTCAATCCATGAACCGCTTAACATATATCCTCCTTTTCCTTTTCGCCCTTGTGCCCCCTCTCT
>CAYOYU010000307.1:0-3360 GCA_964408265.1 uncultured Syntrophorhabdaceae bacterium | reverse complement strand
AAGAACAAATACATCGGAGAGTGGAAGTCATTGAAGGGCGAATCCATCCAGAAACGCCTTGAACTCAGGTAACTCTCCCGCAATCCGTCCTCCTCGAACAGCGCCCGCGCCCAGGCGCTTCAGGACGACATCAGGACAATAGAGCAGTCGCGTCAGAACCTCTACAACCAGTACAAGAACGAGGTCTCCAGGGTCCTCAACGACCGGCAGCGGGAACGGTACAACAACTTCAATGAAAATGAACGAAGAAGAGTGATGCACCCCTTGCGTCCGAGAGGATATGCGAGATAAGCGGACCATAATCTTCCCCTCTCTGCTCTTTGCGACTCTTTTTTGTCTCATAACCATAACCGGCTTTCTTCAGATCAACGTTACCTACAACAACATCGAGGAACTTCTCCGCAGTGAAGGCGAGATCTTCTTCAAGCATATCAAACGGGAAATAGACACAAACCTGGAGTACCTGAGTCTCCTGGAAAAATCGCCCTTCATCGTCACCCCCACCTTTCTCAACATCATGATCTACGATGAAGCGATAGTGGACGACCTCTATTCTCTCGTCACCGCCACACCCCAGGCAGGATTGGCGAAGCTGCCCTTTCAGAATATCCTCGTCATCGACAGGGAAGGCAGAACAATCTGGAAGAGGGGGACACTGAAAGTCCCCGAGCAGACCATAGGAAACCTCCTGTCGAAGAAACAGGAGACCTTCGTCCGGATGCCCACCAATCAGCACCATACACTCCTCATCGGCGTTTCGTCGGGCAGCCGCATCATTTTCTTCAGTCTCACCGGTGAAGAACTGGACGCCTTGAGGACCAAGTATATAATCGAGGAGATCATCGAACAAAATGACAAGCGGTTCAATATCGGGGGGATACGCATATACGGTCCGGACAGGAAGCCCTACATCAATCTCGACCCGGCAGAGAAGGATGCCTTTACGCTGACGAAACCGCTCAACTCGAAACTTCTCCCCGGCTTTACCATGGAGATACTCGTCTCAAAGGAACTGGCCAGGAATATATCCAAGCGTACCGCAGTGAGCCTGATGCTCATACTCACGCTTCTTCTGGTTTCCGGTGCCTTAAGCATCTACGCCATCTTCTTTATTGAGAGAAAACATGCCGATAAGGTGGCTGAGATGGAGAAGGAGCTTGCCCTCCAGGAAAGGCTCGTTTCCCTGGGTAAACTGGCCTCCGGCATGGCCCACGAGATACGCAACCCCCTCAACGCGATAAGCCTCTCCATCCAGAGGCTGAAACGGGAATTCGTCCCTGCCGAAGACAGGAAGGATGAGTACTATCAGTTCGTCGATATTATGCGGGGGGAAGTGACCAGGGTGGACAGGATCGTGGAAGAGTTCCTTCTGTCCACAAAAGCCCAGGTCCCCATGAAGGAGGAAAACCTCCATGACGTCATGGACGAGGTGATGCTGATCCTCCGCGAGAAGGCCGAATCGAGGCAGGTACAGATGACCAACAGGATGGACAGGAACATGAAGTCACCGGTGCAGAAAGATCGTCTGAAACAGGCATTCTGCAATATAATCCTCAACGGCATAGAAGCCGTCGGGCAAAATGGGGCCATTGAGGTTTCGGGTGAAACGAAGAACAAATTCGTGGAAATCGCCGTAAAGGACACGGGTACGGGTATAAAGAAGGATCAGATACCGGCCATATTCGACTATTATTACACCACCAAGGATAAAGGGATGGGTCTGGGACTCCCCATTTCCTACATGATTATCAAAGACCACAACGGTGAGATCAGGGTAGCGAGCGAGGAAGGGAAAGGAACGACCTTCTTCATAACCCTGCCTTTGATCCAGCCTGCCGACCAGAAACATAACCCCCAAAATGAGAGGCCACGCCCATGAGCAATGTACCGGTAATGATTGTAGAGGATGAGGATACCCAGAGGACCCTGCTTGCGGGACTACTCCGAAAGGAAGGCTACCGTGCCTACGAGGCCGGAAACGGGGAGACTGCCTTGAGGACTTTACGGGCAGAGCCCATCGACATTATCCTCCTTGATTTTAAGCTTCCCGATACCGACGGCCTCACCCTCCTCAAGCAGTTCAAGGAGATAAATCCGGAGACCGATGTAATCATGATCACCGCTTTCGGGAGCATAGAGAACGCGGTAAATGCCCTGAAAGCAGGCGCCTCGGAATACCTCACAAAACCCGTTGACCTTGATGATCTCCTCATCAAGATGAAGAGGATCGAGGAAAAGAAATACCTCGTCAAGGAAAACAGGATACTCAAGGAGACGCTGAAAGACCATTTCAAATCGGAGAATTTCATTTATTCCAGCGAGAAGATGCACGAGGTGGCCAGCCTCATAGTGCGCGTGGCAAAGACGGACTCCACCATTCTTATTGAAGGCGAGAGCGGCGTGGGAAAAGAGGTGGTCCTCAACCTGATCCACGAGTTGAGCGAGCGGAAAGACCAGCCCCTGGTCAAAGTAAACTGCGCGGCCATCCCGGAAACCCTCCTGGAGAGCGAGCTCTTCGGCTACGAGAAAGGTGCCTTTACCGGCGCCTTCCAGCGGAAGATAGGCAAATTCGAGCTGGCGAACAAGGGAACCATATTTCTCGACGAGATCGGCGATATTTCGCCGCTCCTCCAATCGAAGCTCCTCAGGGTGATCCAGGAGAGGGAGGTGGAGCGCCTCGGCGGGCTCCATCCGGTCAAAGTTGACGTGAGGATCGTCGTCGCCACGAACAAGAATCTCGACGAAGAGGTAAAGAAGGGAACGTTCCGGGAGGATCTCTTCTACAGGCTCAATGTGGTGAGGATAACCGTTCCGCCGCTCCGCGAAAGGAAGGAGGAAACCCCCCTGCTCATGGATTTCTTTCTGAAGAAGTTCAACGACAGGCACAAACGGAACGTGCGGGGATTCACCCGCGAGGCCCGGGACGCACTCATCAAGCATGACTATCCCGGGAACGTGAGGGAACTGGAGAACATCATAGAGCGTGCCGTTATACTCACCCGGGGCGAATATGTCTCCGCGCAGGACCTTCCCACCCTCACCGAGAAGGGCCAGGCGTTGCCTGAGGGAAATATCAGGGGTGCCGTGGAGGGAATGGAGCGGAAGATGATCATGGAAGCCCTGACAAAGAGCGACTGGGTCCAGACCAGGGCAGCGGAGGAACTGGGGATCAGTGAGCGCATGCTGAGATACAAGATCAGGAAGTACAATATCACAAGATAGTGGAAAGGCAGGGTTCGAGGGTTCAAGTGAACTGCCCCTGTCTTTCCCCTTGACCCCTGCTTTCTTACAGCTTCCACCCTTGATCCCTGTCTCTCCCCTTGACCCCTTTCTCTCCACTTGACCCCCTCCTCTCCCCTT
>CAYOYU010000306.1:0-4744 GCA_964408265.1 uncultured Syntrophorhabdaceae bacterium | reverse complement strand
AGGCAGGAGACGCCCTCACAAGCCTCATCATTTCTCGGAAATTAGCGAGGTTTATGCGACGTCCTTTACCGGCAAATGCCGGTACCGGTGAAATGTGGGTAGCTGCTACCTATTTCTCGTCGGACTCGGGGCGGTCTATGAGGCCAAGCCTTATGACCAAGGTGCGGTAGAAAAGATATGTTGACAACGGGATCAGGTCTAAGTATATTATTCCTATAATGTTAGCAGGCTATTTAGAATGAAGATATCAACGAAAGATAGATATGGATAGAGGGCGATGGTGGATCTCGCCGTGTTCGAGGTTTCCGGAACGCCGGTTCTTCTTTCGGACATTGCGAAACGGGAGAGCCTCTCGGAAAAGTATCTCGAACATATATTGGGATCCTTGCACAAAGCTGGACTCGTAAGGGCGATTCGTGGAAGGAAAGGCGGATACCTTTTGAATAGGATTCCTGCTGATATAACAGTGAGCCAGATACTTAACGTTCTTGAAGGCCCCTGTGACAGCTTGGTAGACTGCGTTGCCGATATGACTGTTTGCCCAAAGGCAGACCTGTGTGCTGCCCGAGATATCTGGAAAATTCTTGGTAGTAAGATCGAAGAGACACTATCAGGTTACACCCTTGCCGACGTGGTAGAACGACAGAAAGAGAAGGCGGGAGAAGAAGGACTGACGTACCATATATGATGTGACCACGGGGCGGGTTTTGCCTTCTTCGTTTAGAGTCCCCGCCCCAGGCGTGCCTACATCCAAATCCAGAGGAGGAGACAATGGCACCACTGAAACTTGATACACTAGCAATCCACGCTGGACAGGAAACCCCTGATCCTACAACGGGCGCTCGGGCAGTTCCCATCTATCAGACCACCTCATACGTCTTCAACAATACCGAGCATGCTGCCAATCTTTTCGCCCTAAAAGAGTTCGGCAACATATACAGCCGTATCATGAACCCCACCAATGACGTCTTCGAGAGACGCATGGCTGCCTTGGAGGGAGGGAGCGGCGCACTGTCGGTGTCCTCGGGCCAGGCCGCTGAGACGTTGGCCCTGCTTGCGATCACCCAGGTAGGCGACGAGATTGTCGCGGCAAATAACCTTTACGGAGGGACCTACGAGCTCTTTCACTACACATTCCCCAAGCTCGGACGGTCGGTAAAGTTTGTTGACTCCTCGAAGCCTGAAGAGTTCAAAAGAGCTATAACAGAGAAGACGCGAGCAATCTACGCGGAGACCATCGGTAATCCGAAGCTTGATGTCCCAGATTTTGAAACCATTGCTAAGATTGCCCATGATGCGGGTGTCCCCTTTGTGGTGGATAACACGGTGGGGGTTGGTCTTACGAGGCCCATTGACTTCGGCGCTGACATCACAGTGATCTCCGCTACGAAATATGTGGGAGGGCACGGCACATCCATAGGGGGTGTGATTGTGGATTCTGGGAAGTTCAACTGGAGTAACGGCAAGTTCCCGGAGTTCACAGAACCGGACCCGACGTACCATGGACTCAAATTCTGGGACACCTTTGGCAACTTTCCTGGCTTGGGCAACGTGGCTTTCATCCTCAAGGTGCGGGTCCAACTACTCAGGGACCTGGGACCCGCCTTGAGTCCCTTCAACGCCTTTCTCTTCCTTCAGGGCCTTGAAACATTGCCACTCAGACAGAAGAAACATTCCGAAAATGGCCTGGAGGTAGCACGGTTCCTGAAAGGACATCCCCACGTCTCCTGGGTTAACTACCCGGGCCTTGAAGATCATCCAAGCCATGGTCTTGCGGCGAGGTATCTCCGGGGTGGATATGGTTCTCTTATCGGCTTCGGCATAAAGGGGGGTTTGGAGGCGGGGAAGAGATTCATCAACTCCGTGAAACTCCTTTCGCACCTCGCCAACATCGGGGATGCCAAGAGCCTTGTCATTCACCCTGCGTCAACCACCCACCAGCAGCTGACGCGGGCGGAGCAGGAAGAGACGGGAGTGACCGAGGACTTCATCAGGCTGTCCATCGGCATCGAAGACGTGGAAGATATCAAGGAAGACATAGACCAGGCCCTGCAGAGGTCGGTAGAGTAAGTTTGCTGTGACGGCGCCTGATCGGTTCTATTCATCACCTAGAGCCTATCAATGGTCTGAAGAAGGAGAAAAGTGACACCAAGTTCAAAGGAGAGGCTCCAGGGTATAGGGATGGTCGAGACCTGCTATTACACGTTTGCCGACCCTCTGCCTCTCGAGAGCGGTGAAAGCCTTGCCCCTGTAACTATTGCTTACGAGACCTATGGTGCGCTAAACGCAGATCGGTCGAACGCCATCCTCCTGCTTCATGCCCTTACCGGTGACGCACACGCAGCAGGGTTTCACAAGGGAGAGAAGATCCCGGGCTGGTGGGACAGCATGATCGGTCCCGGAAGGGCCTTTGACACGGACAGGTACTTCATGATCTGTTCCAACGTACTTGGCGGGTGCAAGGGTTCCACGGGTCCTTCCTCAATGAATCCTGCCACAGGGAAAGCCTATGGTCTTGACTTTCCCGTTATAACAATCGGTGATATTGTGAATGCCCAGGCTCGTCTCATGGACCACCTGGGCATCAGCAGGCTTCTCTCTGTGGCAGGCGGTTCCATGGGCGGGATGCAGGCCCTTCAATGGGTGGTCTCCTACCCGGAACGAGTCGGTTCAGCTATACTCATCGCCACTACGGCAGTTCATTCGCCCCAGCAGATAGCTTTCAACGAGGTAGGAAGGCAGGCCATCATGGCGGATCCCCACTGGCACGACGGTGACTACTATGGCCGTCCCCTTCCTGTCAAAGGTCTCAGCGTGGCGAGGATGATCGGTCACATCACTTACATGAGTGACGACTCCATGAACGAAAAGTTCGGAAGGCGGTTCAAAGATACGCGACAACCGTTCAAATTCAGCGCAGATTTCGAGGTGGAGGGATATCTTCAATACCGGGGGGACAATTTTATCAAACGATTTGACCCTAACTCCTATCTCTACATCACGAAGGCTATCGATTACTTTAGCCTCGCCACCGGCAAGCAACTCCACGAGGTCTTGAAAGCAACCAAGTCCCGGTTTCTCGTCATCGCCTTCTCGTCGGACTGGCTTTACCCGCCCTACCAATCCCAACAGATTGCCAAAGCCTGTAAGCTGGCGGGTATCGACGCCACGTACTGTGAGATCAGATCCAATTACGGCCATGATGCCTTCCTGGTGGAGTTCGACGAGCAGGCCTATCTGGTGACTCATTTTCTAAGAAAGGTAGCAGACAATGCAGACAGCTCCTAAACACCAACGGTTGTCCTTCGCCGCTTTTCTCGCCGAGCGCTCAGTCGCCATCGAAAGAGGGGGTGAGGACCACACCCATGGTCCAATAGCTTTGAGCCACGACGCGATCTCTCAGATCGTGGACCAAGGCAGCACGGTGCTTGACTTAGGCTGTGGAAGTGGTGACCTTCTCGCTCTATTGGAGCGTGAGAAAAGAGTGCACGGCCAGGGGATTGAAATTGATGACAGATCAGTCTTCGCCTGTGTTGGCAAAGGCCTCAGTGTCTTCCACGGGGACATCGACTCCGGTCTCAGTGAATATGGCGACAAGTCCTTTGACTTTGTCATACTCAATCAGAGCCTGCAACAGGTCAGGAACCCTGATGTGGTGCTTAAAGAGGCAATGCGTGTTGGAAGAAAAGTAATTGTCGGCGTACCGAATTTTGCCCATATCAGCGCCAGGTTCCAGATCTTCTTCCGTGGCAGGGTACCAATTACACCTGGGCTTCCCTACGAGTGGTACAATACTCCGAACCTCCATTTTCTGAGCCTGCGTGATTTCCAGGAATACTGTAAACAGGTCGGTATTTCAGTCGAATCCTCTTATTTTATAGGTACTAGGAGGCGGATATATATTTTACCGAACCTTCTTGCTCAGGCGGGGGTATTTGTCATCACTAACGAAAATCCTAATGAACCTGGCCCCGTAGAACACTGACTGGCCTGACGAGACAGGCCTGAAACCAAGGCCTGTCATGGAAAGGTTGTTTTGTGAATTGACATACTTCCCCACTCGAGTCGTGAAAGTCAGAACTCAGACAGCAACTGGCCGCTAAACATCACCTCATGTTGACCGATCAGAGAAATGCCCCGCTTCTATCGTTAAGTGCGCCGGAGACCATTCCGGAATCTTTCAAGAAGAGCGTTGGTATAAAAGAAGTTAAGAATGGCATTCATGATCTTCGCACGGCAGGATTGATGCCAATCTCTGAAGGATACCGCAGATCATCAGGGGCCTTAAGACACGCATTATGCCCATCTACTATTATGACCATACAGTCTCTTGACATGTTAACTCAGTTAAAGTAACATATGTGCAGGTATTCATATAAAAAGGTGAGAGTGAGAGACAAATCGGATGTTTGCGAAGTTCTGTGTATCAACAAAGAAAAGGTTGATGCGGTGCGGAATAATATGCAGACAGAAGAGGTTATGAAAAAGTTGGCCCAGACTTTTAAGGTCCTTGGAGACCCGACACGGACCCAGATTTTGTATGCGCTTTCTCAAGATGAACTATGTGTATGTGACCTGGCCTATTTGCTCGACAAAACGCAATCTGCCATATCCCATCAGCTTCGGGTGCTGCGTAATCTCGATCTCGTGAAGTATCGGAAAGAAGGAAAGATCGCGTACTACTTACTTAACGATCTGCACATCAGAAACCTGTTTAATGAAGGACTCAGTCACGTTGTGGATC
>CAYOYU010000305.1:0-4772 GCA_964408265.1 uncultured Syntrophorhabdaceae bacterium | reverse complement strand
CAGTCCCTTTGGGACGCGGACGCAACGCCCTTAGAATCTTCCTGATAAAGCTTTGGCTAAGAGGAGAACTTCTGTCACCGGCCAGCCTGTCCGCCGTATCTCGGTTCAGGCATCATTTCCGCAAGACAGTATTCACAGACCCACCCCTCGTCAAACTCCTCCGAAGTGGCTATGGGCATGATCCTGTTGCAGCAGACGCCCCGTATCTCTTGCACGCCGTGTGCCATGAGCTGCACCTTTCTCGGCGGAATTTCCTTCTTCAGTATGAGTGTCCGATCGTCGGACCCCTCGTCGGCGAATTCAAGCTCCTCTACCTCTTCGTTCTCAAGAACTTCGGCCGTGTTTTTTCCCGTTTTCATGACTTCACCTCATCTTCTCAAGGATTCGATCTCTATGGACCGCCCCTTTTTCAATCGGTCTATATTGCAAATAATATGCCGTGCTTAAGGCTTTGTCAACCCCATGGCAACAAGAAGGTAACGGCCTTGTGTATCATGTTCCTCCGCACAAAGGAGCGCAGCCACGAGACAGTCAGATTTGTCGAAAACCCATCATTCCTATCGACATTAATGTCGAACAGACTTCCCTTCGGCCTTCCACGACAGAGGGCTTGGCACATTACCCCCCTGATGCTTAGTTACCTGATGTGAGCATATCCCTTTCTTCAGGACAGGTGCCGGGAAGCAGCCGGTTAGCCCTGTCCACTCACACGACAGATATCAAGGAGGGGCAGTTATGGTTGATTACGCTTTTACAAAGGAACTGGATATCCCTTTTGATGAGGTGACGGCGAGGGTAACTGAAGCCTTGAAGAAGGAAGGCTTTTCCATTCTCACCAGCATCGATGTGCAGCAGAAGTTCAAAGAGAAGCTCGGGATCGACTTCCCCCAGTATCTTATACTCGGCGCCTGCAATCCCTCATTCGCCCACAAGGCGATAGTGGCGGAGGAGAACATAGGCCTTATGCTGCCGTGCAATATTCTCGTCTACCAAAAGGACGGCAGGACTGTGCTGGCCATCATGAGACCTACCTTCGCGATGCAGATCATTTCCAATCCGGAGCTGGCCGATATAGCACAGGTCGTTGAGGCAAAACTGAAGAAAGTGTTCGATTCCCTTTAAGGCTATCCTGGTGACTCGCCGGATCGGATCAATAGCGGCTTGGATTTGTTCCAATGAAGCGATATAGAAACGTTAAAGAACCTGAAGCACAGGCCGCTCCGGCAGTTCAGGATTCGACGCGATAGAATACGGTTTCCGTGCCCAGGTCCTCTGAGGGACCGCCCAGGATCAGCCTCCCCTCATCCTGAAGAGGATGTTCCTGACGATGGATGAAAAAAGTCTCGCCCTTGCCTGAATGTATTCCTATACCATTGCTGCTGTGGTCGCAGACGACAAACCAGCCGTCCCTGTACTCGACGCTTGCATGCCTTCGCGAGACCTTGGTGATATAAACCATTGTGGGGTTGTTGACTACCAGGTCGTTGCTCTTATCCCGACCGATCAGGATTATGGGTCTGCGGCCATCGGCCTTCAAAGTTGCATCTCCGTACCTGAGAATAAGCACCGGTTCCGCCTTCTTACATTCTTCTTTTCTGAACGACGCAGCCAGGGGGAAGGATTTGCCTGTGAGGGTCAGGTCGCAAATGTCCTGCTGCCAGAGCACGTCGAAGATCTCGATCTTCTCTTTCTTGCCTCGGATTTTTACCGTGTTCAGCGGACGCGTTCTCTCCCGCAACTCGATGGGCAGCTGTTCTACGCTCTGCCGGCTGGTGATGATTTCACCGGCCCGTGCCAGGCCTACCATCCTGGCAGCCACGTTGACAGCATCACCGAATACATCGTTCAGGTCGTCCCGGATTACTTCACCATAGTGGAAACCGATCCTGATGGCAATGGAGTAACGGAGGCTCGTTGCATCCCGGGTCAGGCACTCCTGCATTTCGCAGGCCGCCTGGAAGGCATTGTCCGGCTTGGAGAAGGAGCACATCACCTCGTCTCCGATGGTCTTGATGACAACGCCCTCATTGTCAATTGCCACCTTCGACAGCACGGACAGCACTTTGGATACGATCTCCTGGGCCCGAACATTTCCGTGCGTCTCGAAAAGCTGGGTGCTTTTGGAGATATCCGCAAAGAGAACAGCGCGAAATAGGCGATCTTTTGACATGTCTTATACAATTATAGATTGAATTGGTCTGAATAGACAAGAATTACCGGTGATATTTTTGGCATCCCTTCGACCGGCTCAGTGCCGACCCGACCCTCCGGGCCCGGGACTACCCTCGTCCCGGTGTGGGCCTTGCGGCCTACCACGGTGGAGACCGCGGGACCAAGCGACACCCTGAACAATACATCGGATCAATGAAGCCAAATAGGAACCTATGCACCTTTCCCTGAGTAAAATATCCTGACCGTCTCAACAAACTTGTCAAATACGTCGAGATACTGATCAAAATATGCGGGTGAGTTGGAATAGACGATGAAAAACCCTTTATCGCCCTTCTTCAGGAAGATCTGCTTTGCCATATATGTCCCTGAGATGACCAGCTCGATGGCTTCATTCCCGTCAATCTTGACGGACTTCTGCGACAGCTTCAGTCCTCCCGAGTTTGCAACCATATTGTCGGCCCATACCTCCAGAGACCGGGCCTGGCCCACCTCATTCATCTGAAAAGACCTTACCCCCACGAACCCATTGCTATTCTTGTGAGAGAAGCTGATCGGCCACTGGGTATTCTGTCTCGTGATGATTCCATCCCTGAAGACAGTCTGACGGCCTACCTGCCAGTCGCTGTCCAGCAGCGCTACGGAGAAATCCTGCTCCACCGAGAACCGGTTGTCCTGAATCATGCCCGTTGTGGTAGTACAGCCCAGGATAGTTAGCAAGAGAATCACAAGCCACACGAATTTGAACGAATGCATAACACCCTCCTTAATTGGTTACTGTTCCATCGCCTGAACGGCTCTCTTCAACAGTCCCTCGTCTTTCACGTCTGTACTGACCAGAACATCGGGAGTTATACCGGAGCCTCCGATTGTGCTCCCATCAGGCAGCAAAAAGTGACCAATGGTGAGAAGGAATCCTGCATCGTCACTGACTGGTACGAAGGTCTGGCATGAATTCTTTCCATGAGTCTTGCGGCCCACGAGTATTGCCCTGCCGTTGGCCCGGAGCGCCCCTGAAAACAGCTCCGATGCGCTGGCACTGCCTTCATCCACAAGAATCACAACGGGCCCCTTGTAGGTCTCTCCCTTTTCGGCCTTGAATTTGACATTTTGCTGAGGAAAATTGCTCTCAAAAGAGGCAATCACACCCGAATCGAGAAAAAGCCGTGTCAACCCGACAGCCGCCTGTACGGTTCCGCCCGGGTTATTTCTCAGATCGATGATGAGGCCCTTCAGGCCCGGATTCTGCTTTTCCAGTTCCTCAATCGCCTCCTTGCACTCTGCTACCGTACTCCCGTTGAAACTGGTGATCCTTACATACCCGTACTGGCCGAACGGCCTCGACTCGACCTTCTCGAACTGAAGGAGTTCCCTGGTCACGGTAAACTCCAGGAGGCCCGGTACGTCCTTCCGCATTACGGACAGGTTGACGACAGTGCCGGCCGAGTGATTCACATCTACAAGAAGCTTTAATGCCGAGATAAACTTCATGTTCTTTACCTGCTGCCCGTCGATTGCCGTGATTACATCTTTTGGTTTGATTCCAGCCTTGAATGCAGGACCATCGGGTACCGTCGCGACAATTTCGATATTACCGTCATCGGTCCGTGCTATTTGCACCCCGACGGCTATGCGCTTGTCCTTCATCCGGTTCATAAAGATGCCTACCATCTCCGGTGGCACAAAGTAGCTGTATCGGTCCAGGGCCCGCGCCATCCCGTCAAGCGCTGAGTAAAGGAGGACCTTCTCATCCGTATCCCCTTTTGCCGCGAACTGGACCAGCGAAAGCGCCTGGGCCATCATCTGAATGGCTTTATACGAGGCTGTTTTCCGATCGTACCTCAACGGCGGCTCACTCTCCTCGGCAAAGCAAACCGATGGCAATGCCAGTACAAGGCACAACAGGATAAGACAGAATCTGTGAATCATGTTCCGCATACCTCAGTATCAGGGTTCAACCCGAATCCTTGATGTATTCCAGCGTGTGGTTTTCTAAAATCCTACATTTCACCTGTTTTTCTTGTCAATGAAAAGCATAGATAAACTGCCCGCAGGAGGACGGAGTGGAAGCTGCCATTTCCGGATATTGACGCAATCACACAAATCTGCCATAAGTATTCTTGAGAGGAGAACATCCGTGAGAACCATCCTGCCGTCGATCATCCTGCTGCTCGCTCTCTTTCTGGCAGGACTTGCAGCACCCCTGAAGACCGATGCCGCACCTTTCGCCTATATCACCAACGCCGAGGACGATACCCTGTCGGTCGTCGACTTAGCGACGAATTCCGTCGTGGGCTCACCCATCGCGGTAGGGGACGAGCCGACCGGCGTAGCAGTAAGCCCTGACGGCACCAGGGCCTACGTGACGAATTTCAACGGCAACAGTGTATCGGTCATCGACACGTCGACGAACAGTCTCATCGGTTCCATTCCTGTGGGCATGGAACCCAGCGGCATAGCGGTAAACTCAGCGGGAACGCGTGTCTACGTGGCAAATTACGGTGACAATACCATTTCCGTCATCGACACGTCGACGAATATGGTCATCGGATCGCCCATCGCGGTGGGAGATTGGCACTATCCCTGGGGCGTAGCAGTGAATC
>CAYOYU010000304.1:0-4835 GCA_964408265.1 uncultured Syntrophorhabdaceae bacterium | reverse complement strand
TGTGCGAAAAGGTCTCTTCCGGTCTTCGGGGGGACGTGCTGGTCTGCCCTTCTCGTCATGGTCCTGCAGCCCGAAGGGCAGGGGGGGCAGCAGACACCGCATCCGACACAGGCTTTTTCGTTGAGAAGGGGCACCTGCTCATCTCCGTGGCTGTGACCCATGGTTATGCAGTGGATGGGGCAGGATTCTGCACAGATGCCGCAACCCGTACAGGCTTCCCTGTCTACGACCGGCATGAAGTTGCTGCGGTCCACGTTTCCCGCCATATAATCGCCCCCTTCAACAGCAGGCCTGAGCACCTCACAACAGCATCCGCAACAGTGGCAAAGGAATGCGGGGGCTTCAAGGACGTTGTCGCAGGTGTGGATAAGGCCAATCTCTTCCGTTTCCCGGAGAACACGGAGCAAATCGTCAACGGTGGCCTTCTTCCCGAGTCCCCTGCGCACGACCCATTCGCCGGCCCTTCCGAGGGATGAACAGACCTCCTGGGGTGCGTTGCAGGCTTTGCCCAGATGGGCTGCCTTGTGGCGGCAGGCACAGAGAGAAATAGCCCCGCCGCCCGATTCCCTGATAATCTGCGAGGCCCTTTCGTAGTCGAGAACCTCCGTGGTTATCGCCACTGGTATGAGGCTCTCGTAGACGAGGGTGCGCATGAGCTTTGTCTCAGCCGTGCCCGACAGTTCCTTCCGCACCTGGGGGTCGGCGAAGTACTGCTCAAAAAGATGGGCCAGGGAGGGAAGGTCAACCTCCCGCCCGCTCCGCATGAAGGTGTACTCGAAGAAGCCTATCACCATGGGCGCCAGAATGTAGAATGTCGTGTGGCCTCTGGGGATATCGATGACCAGCCCCTTTGCGGCCATACTTTCCAGGATTGCTTTTGCTTCTTCCTGGCCGACGCCTATGGCTGCGGCGACCTTCTTCAAGGGGGAGGGTATGAGAGGGAATTTCGAACCTGCCTGGGCTTCGGCCTCGGTATAGAGGGAGTGGAGAATTCTTATGAGCGTCTCATTGACGGGTGCGCCCACAGGATTCCTGTTGAGCCGTTCGGCCAGAGCAAGATAGAGTGTCTCTTTAGCCTGTTTCAAGTGGCCCATGATCTGCCTTATATCGCATTTTCCTTGATGCTGTCAACTCAACCCAAGTTGTCTCGCCGGGGTCATGCTGTTTACTGCCTCCACTCCACTGTTCCCTGGTTCGGGAGCATCTTTATCCAATAAGCCCTGCCTTTGTTGAAGCTGGTGAGGGTAGGTGTGACGGGAGATAGAATAGGGTCTGCAACTGCGAGAGACCAGATACTTCCCTCCCATCCCCAGAGGAAGGACCACTCTCCCGTGAGTCCGGCAAGGGAAGAGACGATGCTTTGTCCTTCCGACCCGTGATACCCCACCAGGTTCCATCCGGGGTTCAGGACCACGGGACTATTCGCGTACCATCCGGTAATGGTGAGCACCTCAGGGGCACTCACGTAGACCCAGTACCCTCTGCCCGCCTCGAAGAGCGCAAGGGTAGAGGACGTACCGGGCACGTACCTGAGCCACTGCTTCGTCTCGTTGTTGTAGGACCAGACAATCCTTATGTTGATTCCGGTAAAGACGGCTCCTATGGAAGGATTGGCGGGCTGGATAGGGGTGGAGATAAAATTCCAGCCGGGGGAGAGGATGAAAGAGAATTGGCCCGGCCCGCCGAGGGTGAGGGAATGGGGTTGGTTGAGCCCGGTATTGGCACCGCCGATCGTTCTTTTCGGTGCAACATCTCCCGAGTCGGTGACGTTGAAAACAAGGATGTTGTGGGCGAAAGTATTGGCGACGAAGAGATCGCCATTGTTGACCCACACCGCATGGGGAAAATTGAGGGCCGTTGATGCACCGGCTATCACCCTTTTTGGGGCCACGTTACCCGTATCGTTCACGTCGTAGACGGTGATGGAATTGCCCGAGGAGTTGGCCATGAGAATCTCAGCGTTATGGACATAGGGGAATGAGCTATTGTTGAGGAGGGTGTTATTCCCGGTGATGGTTCTTATCGGCGCCATGCTCCCGCTCGCATTCTTTGGAAATACCTGGATCTCGTCCATGGCTCCTGTACTCGCGGTGACAAAGATCTCCGATCCATAGACGTAGTTGGCGAAGAGGAGATCGGGACCGGTGATCGTCCTTTTAGGCGTTGCGTTCCCGCTGTCGGTGAGATTAAAGACACGGATAACGCGGCGGTCCTGGCTGCAGGTCACATAGATCTCGTCATTGTCCACGGAGACGGCAACGGGATTGCTTATCCCCGTGATCGTCCGGACCGGTGCAGCATTGCCCGTTGCATCCGCGGAATAGACGGTGATGCTCGCTCCAGTGTAGTTTGTGACAAATATCTCTCCCTTGTAGGTAAAGACCCCTACCGGCCCGCTGAGCTGGGTGCTTCCTCCCGCAATGACTGCCACGGGAGATACGTTACCAGTGTCTGAAAGCCTGAAAGAAGGGATGGAACTGGTGACGTAATTGGCGACGAGCAGGTCCGGTTCATTGGGGATGGCTGTTCCTGAAAGGGCGATGGTATAAGAGGCAGTGTCGGGATCGTTGGAGGGAATATGGATCTCGCCGGATTTGTTCCCCGTGCTCAGGGGCAGGAAGATCGCCTGGAGATTGCAGGAGGCAAAAGGGGTAAGGCTCTGATTGGAGCAGGTATCCCCGGTCACTGCAAAGTCGACTCCTGTGAGGGTTACCCTCCCCACGGCAAGGTCCTGTGTGCCGTTGTTGGTGATGGTGAAGGTCTGGGCAGACGCGACGTGGACTTTCGACATGCCGAAGTCTTTGGAGGTGGGGGCTGCGGTGATGTTGGGCTGCGGCGAGGCTATGGAGACTCCGGTATAAGGACCATAGCTTACATTGCTGCTCACCATGTTGCCTGTGCCCGTGGGGTTGGTGGTCGCTAACGGGCCTGATGAGCTACCCCAATAATTGTAGAGGGCATTGATGGGTACGGTGGCGGAGGTATTCTGGAGGCCATAGGTAGTATTGCTGTAGATGTCATTGCCGGAGTCGGGGGCACCGCCAATGACTGGATTGGCATTGGAGTCAGCGTAGATGCCTGTGGTGTTATCGCGAATAGTGTTCCCGGAGATCTGAGACGTCGCAGTTGCACCGGAAAGGGAGATACCGTTCCCCGTATTAGAATGGATCATATTGCCCGTAATCAAGGGTGCGGAGCTGAAGATACCGATACCATCGGTGTTGTGGTCTATGGTGTTGCCCGATATGGTGATGTCTTGTCCGCCGCTTTGCACCATAATCCCGTAGGTCTGGTTTGCGGTAATAGAATTGCCCACGATACTGTTTGTTCCTGTGGCCCCGTTGAGATAGATGCCTGGCCCATGGTTGTTCGCTATGTTGGAGTGTTGGATGGAGAAGTTTCCCGCTCCGGTTTTGTAGACGCCGAAGGGGAACTGGTAGTTGCCGTATTGACCGGCATAGCGGATGACAGCATAGTCAATTGCGGCGGAGCCGCCATCTGGAATCTCTATGCCGTGCCACCAGCGGGGAGCGGGGGACGTTGCTGAACCGTCACCGTTGGTATCTCCTCCGATCGTATCGTCCCGGTAGTCGGTGAAGTAAATCAGATTGTCCGAAATTCCCTGAGCGAGGAGAGAACCGCTGATATTGAGGGTTGCACCCTCGGCGAACTTTACCACTGTTCCCGGCTGTATGGTGAGGGTAACGCCGGCATTGACGGCGATGCCCCCTGTGACGTAGTAGCGCATGAGGGAACCGTTCCCCCAGGTGGTGTTGGCAGTGAGGGTGCCGCCCTCTATCCAGATGGCGCCGGCATAGGTATTGTCGTTGGTGATGGCGATTCCTGACGTGACTGCCTGGAGCCCGATGGACATAAGACCGCCGGTCCCGTTCCCGTTTATGGTATTGCTGCTTATCGTGGCCTGAGAGGTCTCCACAGCATAGATCCCGTAGGTCTGATTGCCGGTGATGGTGTTGCCGGCTATAGTGTTCGTTCCCGTGGCACCCTTGAGATAGATGCCGGGTCCGTGGTTGTTTGCTATGACAGAGTTCTGGAGGGAGAGAGTCCCTGTACCCGTCTTGAAGATGCCGAAGGGGAACTGGTAATTACCGTACTGACCGGCATAACGGATGACGACGTGGTCAAGAGTGGCCGACCCGCCATTCCCGATCTCTATGCCGTGCCACCAACGGGGAGCGGGACTGCTTGCCTCCCCATCACCGTTGGTGTCGCCTCCTGCAGCATCGTCCCGGTAGTCGGTCAAATAGATCACATTGCCCGAGGTTCCTTGGGCGAGAAGAGAGCCCGTGATATAAAGGCCTGCGCCCTCAGCGAACTTTACCACTGTTCCCGGCTGGATGGTAAGAGTGACACCAGTATTGACTGCGATGCCCCCTGTGACGTAGTAGCGCATGAGGGAACCGTTCCCCCAGGTGGTGTTGGCGGTGAGGGTGCCGCCCTCTACCAAAACGGCCCCCGAGTATATGTTGTCGCTGGTAACGACGACTCCGGAAGTCACCGTCTGGAGTCCGATGGACATAAGGCCACCTGTACCGTTGCCGCTTATGGTATTGCCGCTTATCGTGGCCTGTGAGGTCCCTGCAGCGAAGATCCCGTAGGTCTGATTCCCGGTGATGGTGTTACCGGCAATGGTGTTCGTTCCCGTGGCTCCGTTGAGATAGATGCCGGGTCCAAAGTTACTTGCTACAGTGGAGTGTCGGAGGGAGAGGTCTCCCGTGCCTGTCTTGTAGATGCCGAAGGGAGTCTGGTTGTAGCCGTATTGGCCGGCATAACGGATGATGACGTGATCGAGAGTCGCTGACCCGCCATTTGGT
>CAYOYU010000303.1:0-4843 GCA_964408265.1 uncultured Syntrophorhabdaceae bacterium | reverse complement strand
GCCTGCGGGAGTTGCCCTATGAGCATGATGACCCTCAAGATGGGCGTGGAAAAAGCAATAAAGCAGGAAGTACCCGAGATCAAAGAGGTTGTTGCAGTGTAACATTGACAAGAAGACTCCTTATGGCCGATAATGGCGTGACATAAGGAATAAGGATCATATCAGACCGCAGGCCTATCCGAAAGTCTTCGGGCCGGGGAAAAGGGGTTTGCTGGAAATGGATAATCCCATGAGAATCCTGATAATAGACGATGACGAGGGTGTGCTTCGTCTGCTGGAGAGTTACTTCAGCTCAAAGGGCATGGAAAGCAGCAGCTTTGCAGAGCCTCCGGACCTTAAGCGGGTCATAGGGGACTTGCATCCCGACGCAGTCCTGCTCGACATAGTCCTCCCCCATAAGTCAGGACTCGATGTGCTGGCTGACATAAAAGGGATATATCCCCAACTTCCCGTCATCATGATGACGGGCTATACCGACTATGACAAGAATATAGAATCCTTGAGGAAAGGGGCTTACGCCTTCCTTACCAAGCCTTTCCTTAACCTTGAAGAAATCTATCATGTTACCAATAATGCCGTCTGCTACCACAGGGAATTGTTGCGGACGCAACAGTTGTCGGAAGAGATAGCGAGAAAACTGGAGTTCGAGAAGATCAACCTTCTGGAACTCGATTTTCTGAAAAGTCTTAACCGGCTCATCGGTGAGACGGAAAATCCGGCAACGGTTCTAAGCAACTCCTTTTCGCTGCTCAGATCCTTTCTCAATTTTGAAATATTCGCAGCCCTTATTCCCGGAGAGCATGACCTCGCCATACACGTGTACCCCATTTCTCCTGTGGCTACAGTGGATAGAGAGTACGTATCCACCCTGCTCCTCGAAAAAGGGTCCGAGAGCGTACGCAGCAATATGGCCATGACGGTGACACTAAACGGCAGTAGGGAGGTGAACCAGGCCGTCAACCGGGTTCTGGCATCGGTCACCGCCACCCTGGCATCAAGGAACAAGACTTACGGGTATGCAGGCTTATTCAGGGGCAACCCCTTTACGGCCGACGAAGAGGCAATTTTCCGCCGCTTCTGCTCGCATATCTCTTTGACCCTCGAAAAGATAGCCCTCTTCCAGGAGATAAAGTCCCTCTCCATACACGACGGGCTCACGGGAATCTACAACCATATGTTCGTGTTGAAAAAACTGGATGAGGAGGCCGAAAGGGCGAGAAGGTATGATACGGAATTCTCCATCGTCCTTTTCGACGTGGACGACTTCAAAATGGTCAACGACAGACACGGCCATCTCGCTGGGGATTACGTGCTGCGCAGGGTAGCGGAACTGCTCAAGGAAGGGCTGCGGAGCATCGATATAGCCGGCCGGTACGGCGGAGAAGAATTTCTCGTCATCCTCCCCGAGACAGACAGCGAACGGGGGTACAAAACAGCAGAAAGACTCCGGCGAAGCATTGAACAGGAACCATTCCACTATGAAGGCTCCACCATGCATGTTACCGTAAGCGGGGGCCTCGCCGCCTACAAGGACGGCGCAGACGCCAAGAGCCTCGTAATGCTGGCCGATAACAACCTCTACGCGGCAAAGAACGAAGGAAAGAATAGGATCTATCATGACAAGCCCTGACTACGGAGTGAAACTGGTCAGGGAGTTTCTGAAGATCGACAGTTCCAACCCTCCCGGAAAGGAAGAAGAATCAGTCCTATTTCTTGAGGCTCTTCTCCGGAAGGCCGGTATCCAGAGCCAGATTGTCTCAACTGCCCCCAGAAGGGCTAACGTGCTGGCCCGGCTGGATGGCAGGAAAAGAGGCAAACCCGTGGTGCTTCTGAGCCACGTCGATGTAGTGCCTGCACACGCATCAGAATGGGAAGTGGATCCATTCGGAGGCGAGTTGAGAGACGGTTTTGTCTATGGCCGGGGAGCCATAGACATGAAGGCTCAGGCTATTTTTCAACTCCTTTCCTTTATAAGGATTCACGAGGAAGGCCTGGTGCCCGAAAACGACCTGATCTATCTCGCTACCGCAGATGAGGAAGCGGGAGGCAAGTTTGGTGCTGAACATATGTTGACCCACTCGGAAGAATTGCGTCATGCTTCCTTTGTGTTGAGCGAGGGAGGTTGCATTATGGAGGAGGACGGCCGTCTTTACGCTCAGATCTCGGTGGCGGAAAAGAAACTGAGCCAGTTCATGGTCACTGCAATAGGCACCGGCGGGCATGGTTCGGCACCTCACAAAGATAACGCCAATAGGAAGACAATCTCCGCTGCCCATGCCATAAGTGGGTATCAGTGGCCCTTCCGGCCCACGCCCATTGTCCGGACATACCTGAACGCAGTCCTCAAAGGGAAAGTCATCAAAGGCTACAGGTTCACGACACTGGAGGAAGCTCTCGAAGAGAAGCGGTTCCGGTCCTTCCTTGAGGATACGCCTATTTACAATGCGCTCCTCAGGAATACCGTGACGCCCACGGTACTCAGGGCAGGAGAGAAGATAAATGTAATTCCTGCAGAATCTGCAATCTACTTCGATGCACGACTCCTTCCCAGCGAATCGCACAAATCCTTTTTCAAAACCATAAGAAAGCTCGTGGGCAAGTCCACCACGGTCACTCCCATCAGTACGGGGATCAGCAACCCCACGCCTTCCGGGCATAATACCACCTTCTTCAGGGGAATTCGCAAGGTTGTGGAGGACCTCAAAGGACCTATTCCGACTCTTCCCTTCATTACCACCGGAGCCACAGACCTGAGATATTTCAGGGATCTCGGAATTCCGGCCTACGGTTTCTGCCCAATCACCCTCACCGCAGATGAGCATCTCAGGATGCACGGAAAGAATGAGCGGATCTCTGTAGACAATATCAACGAAGGGATTCGGGGCACTTACGAGATTGTGAAGTTCCTAACAAAGTAGCGTTCCTAAGGCGGAGCAATCATTTTTCAGATAGACTTATCCGAGATACTTGTATACAATAACAGAGCCTCTTCTATCGCCATTCCGCCGTAATTCAGACATCCTTGCAATGATATGGGGGCAACTAAATTTCTTGACAAAAATCGATAAGTCAGTAGAAAATAATAAGTGAATCCTTTAACAAGCCGTAAAAGTAGAGATAAAAATTGGGACTTACGTAAAGGAGGTGAATCAATTACTTTCTAAAATTCAGGCTTTAAGCCAAATGGGGGAAATATGAAAGAAATCATGCAGGGAAACAGTGCAATTGCAAGAGGTGCCTGGGAGGCGGGCGTGACCATCGCAGCCGCATACCCCGGAACACCGAGCAGCGAGATTCTCAAAGAGATCGCTGATAATTACCCGGATATTTACGCAGAATGGGCTCCGAATGAGAAGGTGGCCGTTGAGGTAGCAAGCGGCGGTGCCATAGCAGGTGCAAGATCCATAGCTACTATGAAGCACGTAGGTATGAACGTTGCAGCCGACCCTTTTATGACGCTCGCCTATACCGGTATCAAGGGGGGATTCGTCATTGTTGTGGCCGATGATCCTAACGTCCACAGCTCGCAGAATGAGCAGGACAGCAGGAACTGGGCAAGATTCGGCAAGGTGCCCATGCTGGAACCGGCCGACGCCCAGGAGTGCAAGGATTTTACCAAGGTAGCTTTTGACATCAGCGAACAGTTCGATACGCCGGTCTTCCTGAGAACGGAGACGAGGGTGGCTCACTCAGACTCCCCGGTCGAAACGGCAGACAGAGTAGAATCGAAGATTCCCCTCGGACTCGATCCGAAACTCGCACCCAAGTACGTCATGGTGCCGGCAAATGTCCGCGTAAGAAGGAAATTCATCGAGGAGAGAATGAGGAAACTCGAGGAATATGCCGATACCTTCAAGTATAACGTGATGGAGATTAACGATCCCAGTGTGGGCGTCATATCGAGCGGAGTATCTTACCTGTATACAAAAGAGGTATTTCCTCAATATTCCTTCCTGAAACTCGGTATGGTCTGGCCGCTTCCGAAAAAGATGATCGCCGACTTATTCAGCAAGGTCAAGAAGGTGATCATCGTAGAAGAACTCGATCAATTCCTGGAAACAGAAATCAAAGCCCTGGGGTACAAGATCTGGCACGGCAAAGACGTGATTCCCAATATGTACGAATTGTCTCCTGAGCTCGTCGAAAAATCCCTCCTGGGGAAGAAGTATAAGGAACCGAAGGTCCGGGTGAAACCGGAAGACCTTCCCAGAAGACCCCCCAATATGTGTGCCGGCTGCTCTCACAGACCGCTCTTCTACGCACTTAAGAAACTTGGCACCTTCGTCTTTGGCGACATCGGCTGTTACACGCTTGGCGCTGCACCTCCTCTGCAGGCACTACACACCACGGTCTGCATGGGCGCGGGAGTCGGCGAAGCACACGGGGCAATGAAAGCCCTTGGCAAAGAAGGCTTGGGAAAGGTCTGCGCGGTCCTTGGCGACTCCACCTTCCTCCACAGCGGCATAACACCTCTCATGGACGCGGTCTATAACAAAGGCAACTCGACGACTATCGTTCTTGACAACAGGATTACCGGCATGACAGGCCACCAGGAACACGCGGGTACAGGCTTCACCATCCGCCAGGAACCTGCCAACATGATCGACTACGAAGTGCTCGGCAAAGCTCTCGGTGTCAAGAATATCAGAAAGATCGATCCCTACAACATCAAAGAGACGATGAAAATAGTCAAAGAGGAGTTGGATAGGGACGATGCATCCCTCATACTCTGCAAAGACAGCCCCTGTATAATGCTCCGCAGAGAGAAACGCAAATTCCCGGCTGCCATCTACACCGTTGACACCGACAAGTGCCGCGGCTGCAAGGTTTGCCTCGAGATCAA
>CAYOYU010000302.1:2582-4848 GCA_964408265.1 uncultured Syntrophorhabdaceae bacterium | reverse complement strand
CCTTGATCACGCGCCCTCCTCCCACTATGATGATCACGCCCACTGCGGCGCTGGCAATGGGGTCTGCAAGCGGCCAGCCCGTAAACTTGATAACCAGCGCTGCAAGGATAACACCGCCCGACGATATTGTGTCTCCGAAGACATGGAGCCAGACGCTCTGAATGTTCAGGTCCTTGGTCCCCCCACTGAGAATCCACGTCATCACCAGGTTGCCCAGAAGACCCGCTACTGCTATGACGAGCATGACAGAAGAATCTATTTGCGGAGGGGTCTTTATCCGGCTGTAAGCCTCTATAAAGATGAATATGGCAATGATGATGAGGCTGCACCCATTGATGAGTGCCGCGAGGAGCCCGATCCTTTGGTAACCGTATGTTGCCCGATAATCGGAAGGCTTCCGCATGATGAATGCGGCAATGAGGCTTAAGCCCATGGCAAAGGTATCGGTGAGCACATGACCTGCGTCGCTCAAAAGCGCGAGACTGTTGCTCATAATCCCGCCGATTACCTCTCCCACGAGGATGATCAGGGTGACCACGATGCTCCAGATGAGTTTCTTTTCGTTGCTGGGAGCCATGTCTCCTGCCTCTACCGAATTCGCTCCATAATTATAAGCACTCGGCGGGGGATGTCGAGTGAGAAACCGGAGGACCTGCGTCTCATTTAAGGCTCAGCCGTCCCCGGGCATAATCGAGGGCCTCAGTGCGCCCCCTTATGTCACCGGCAGCCTGTTTCTCGCTGATCTCGGCGAGGCACCTGCCCAGTTCCACTCCCTGGGGGTAACCCAGGGCAAGCAGGTCGCGACCATTAATCAGCTTTGGCAGCGGCTCTTTCTTCCACTCCTCAAAAACGGCCCGTAGTTCATCGCACCGGGGACGGACCCTTCTCGTCGACGGGTTCTCGCGTCCACCGGAACTCCCGTACATATCGCAGAGGGTCAATACTATCAACAGAGGTGTCAGGTCGCCGGCCTTGTGAACCAGCCTGCGTGCAGCCTTTTCCGTCGATTCCTCATTGCTTATGAGAAAGATCCGCATGTGAATTTCGATGAGGAGGAGGATCGTCCGCATCTCCAGTGAGCTGAACTTCATCCTCACCATTATGTCCTCGGCCAACCCTCTGGATACGCGCTCGTGATAGAAGAAATGAACCAGTTTCCTATCCTCATCGTAACTGAAGGTGGTGGCCTTCCCGAGGTCATGAAAAAGGAGCGCATAGGCAACGTGCCTCTTTTCCTGTGCCGAAAGCCCGTAGATCCTGGCAAACTTCCTTAGGTACCTGAAACCGTCGATGGTGTGGCTGAAAGTGCCAAGCTCAAAAGATTTCTCCTGATCCAGTTCCCTGAGGGCCTTCAATTCGGGAAAGATCTCAAAGAGGAGGCCTGTCCGTTCCATCAACCTCAAGGCGCCAAAGCCCCCCGGGGAAATGAGAGTCAGGTCCAGTTCATATTTGATACGCTCCCGGGCTGTTTCCCGGATGTGAGATTTGAGTTCCCCTATGGCCTCCATCAATTCCTGGTCCAGCACGAAATCCTTAAGCGTGGCAAGATGGCGGACGGCTTTCAGCATTCGGAGGGGATCGGCCACTATATTCGCCTTATCCGGGCATCGAATGAATCCGGCTGCCACGTCGGCAAGACCGCCAAGGGTGTCTATAAGACGGTCTCCGGCAATGTCGTAGGCTATGGCATTCATGGTGAAATCACGCCTTAAAAGATCTTCTTCAATTGATGTCTTGAGGAATGTTACGTCGATTGTGAGTCGGCCCCTGGTGATCCTATGGGCTTGAATCGGTTTTTTCCCGAGTACGAAGGAGTGGGACCTGAAGAGTTTTTCAAGCCTTTTCAGATCCTCCTCTTTTTCTAAAGCAAAGTCGTAATCCTTTGCGGGCTTTCCAAGAATCAGTTCCCGGATGGCGCCGCCCACCAGATAGACCTTCCCGGCAAATTGGGCTTCGAATATTGGCTTTAAGGCTTTCTGCGCCCTTATCCTGCCGGCAAGGGTGGCCTGAGCACTACCAGGCATTAAACCCTTTCGGCAAACTCGTCAAGGCTCTTCGTGATCCGTTTAAAGGAATCTACGATATCGAGGTACAGATAGGAAGCCTTGGGCATACAAACGCCTTCGATGAGCCTCTGCTGGTGGACTACTTCATATTCGTCGGCCAGTTTGATGACTTCCTCCATGCCCCGGCGGGCAGCATCCTTCAAGTGTTGATTCCTGGTGGCCATGAAATTAGCGGTGTCCCGGAACTGCCCCTGGTGCGC
>CAYOYU010000302.1:0-2572 GCA_964408265.1 uncultured Syntrophorhabdaceae bacterium | reverse complement strand
CCAACTTTTCGGATATCCAGGCAGCCAGCAGGGAGTGAATCCTGCCTTCCACCTTCATCTCCAGTTTCTGGACAAGGTTTTCGATTGCCAGGGACATGGTCTGAGCACTGGTGAGAAGAGCGATATATTTCTTCTCAACTTCGTTCTTATCTTTCTTTCCCACCACAGAGGCGGCCTGAGATACTCTCGATTTGATAATTTCGTTGAACTTGGCCCTTTCCTCTTTCAGTACGGAGGCCTTCTCTACGAAAAATCCTTTTTTTGTACGTTCAAAGAGGGGGATCACTTCTTCGAATATCTGACGAAAACCTTGGATCAACTCTTTCTCTTCCATAGATCCTCCAGTATCTTGATATATATATATAAGTTTAAGTCTTATATAGCACAGTTACCACCCCATGTCAGCATGTTAGGCGCTCTTTATCGCTTGAGGGCGGCTCTGGAAGTCACATCCGGACATCGGTCTTCTGGGGGCTGACAGAAGAAGAACCCTATCGGGGTTTCGTGACGCCCAGTTTCTTCATCCTTGAGAGAAGGGTGGTTGGTTTCAGACCCAGAATCGCAGCGGCGCCGAGGGGTCCGCTCACCCTCCAGTGTGTGGCAACGAGGGTCTTCCGGATATGATCGCGCTCCACATCGGCGAGGGTCGTTGATGACGTCTCATCGGCTACTGCCATCTGCCCGGAAGCCTGTTCCATACCGGAAAAGTTTATCCTGTCTCCATCGGAGAGGATGACGGCCCTTTCGATGAAATGCTCCAGTTCACGTACGTTTCCCGGCCACGGATAACCGGTGAGCTTTCTCAATTCCTCGATGGAAATCCGTAAGGTTCTCTTCCCCATCTTCCTGCTGAACCTCTCGACAAAATAGCGCGCCAGAAGGGATATATCCTCTTTCCGTTCCCGTAACGGCGGAACAGTGATGGGGAAGACATCGAGCCGGTAGAAGAGGTCCTGGCGGAAGGTGCCCCTTTCGATCTCTTTCCGGAGATCCTTGTGAGTAGCTGCAATCACCCTGAAGTCAGACCGGACCGCCTTTGCACTCCCCAGGCGCTCGAAGGTCCCTTCCTGAAGGACCCGAAGCAGTTTAACCTGGATGCTCGGAGGCAGGTCGCCGATCTCATCGAGAAAGATGGTGCCGCCGCTTGCCAGTTCGAACCTCCCCTTCGATTTCTCGTGGGCACCGGTGAATGCGCCTTTTTCATGGCCGAACAGCTCGCTGGCAACAAGGTCCTGGGGGAGGGCCGCCAGATTGACCGGGATGAATGGACCATCCTTCCGCGCGCTCAAGTTGTGAATGGCTTTGGCAATCAGTTCCTTACCCACGCCTGTTTCGCCAACGATGAGGACCGAGCTGTCCGTGGGTGCTACCTGCCGCACCTGTTCCAGGACCCGTCTCATGCCTTCGGACTGGCCCACGATCATGTCGGAAGGACTGGCGATCGTGCCTGCCAGCCCCTGGCCCATTTCACGTTTGTAGAAGAGAGCTTCCTCTTCGAAACGGTCTTTTAAGGCCCTCATCTCCTCGTAAGTCTCTATGTTGGAGAGGCCCAACGCTATCTGGTTGCACAGGAGGCGTACGAAGGGAAGCTGGTTTTCCGGAAAAGGGGCCCCGCCGAGGCGGTTGTCAATGTAAAGATATCCGTGGGTCTCATCCCCTAACCGCGCAGGCATGGAGATAAGGGAGTAGATGGCGGCATCACGAAGGGACCCTTCAAGGGCATCATCTTTCAGGCCCGGCAGCACCACCTCCCGGCCGGTCCGGGCTACGGTCTTCATCACCTGCCGCACGGGGCGGAACTGGTCTGTACCGAGGAGCAGGGGGTCCAGGTTCCGGCCGGCAATCATACTGAGATCGCCTTCCGGCCCGACGACCACAAAGGCGCCCCGCATTGCCATGGTAAAATCCATGGCCACATTGATCACCCTTTCGAGGAACAGGGCTTTGTCGTTTATGGCCCCCAGGGACTCGTTGATGGATATGATCCTGTCGATGACGAACTCGATCTTCTGCTCCTGGGACAGGAAGACGAGGAGATCCTTGGGGAAGAGGTCCCTGTTCACCTTGGAAAAGACAGCCCAGGCCTTTTCAAGATAGGACCTCGCCAGCGCGATCTCCCCGTTCTTCAGGTAGGCAGTGCCTAAGGAGATGCGGGTTCGCGCCAGTTCTATCTCGGCGCCGGCTTTTCTGAGATACTTTTCACTATTCTTGAGATCGAGGAGAATCCTGCCCGCAGACTGCTGCCGTTCCATGTTTCTGATGGCCCGGTAACGGAGCGCAACGCCCTTCATGTAGATGTCGTCCCAATTGAGCATCCTCTTTATCTCGGAGTCATAGTTCATCTCTTCGTGGAAATAGCCTCTTTCCTCCAGCCCTTTGATGTACTCAAAGTTGTAGGGACCCCGGTGGTGTACCCAGCCGTGGATGCGCGAGTGCTCCACTGCCTTCTTTTGACATTCGAAACAGGCCTCATATTCTTCCCGGGTATAGTGCACGTAGGCCATCATGCCGTTAGCAGCCCAGAGCACGTAGTGGCCGAGGGTCTCCTCAGGAAAAGCAAAGATGCGCTTCA
>CAYOYU010000301.1:0-4864 GCA_964408265.1 uncultured Syntrophorhabdaceae bacterium | reverse complement strand
GAAGTTTCATCTATGACCTTGGGAACAGACAATGGGACATCCCCAAACTCCGGGAACTGCTTGAAGAAGTCCTTCCCGAAAAGCAGGCTTTCGACGACTTTGAGGTCGTCCATGATTTCCAGGACATCGGCCATAAGATCATGCTCCTCAACGCCCGCCGGATACATCGAAAAGATACAGACGCAAAGACGATCCTCCTGGCCATTGAAGACATCACCGAGCGCAGACGACTGGAAGGCATATTAGAGGAGTCTGAAGAGCGCTACCGGCGTCTTTTTGAGACCGCAAGCGACGGCATAGTGCTTCTCGATAAATCCGAAGGGACAATAACCCATGCGAATCCTGCCATTGAGAAGATGTTGGGTTATACCCAAAAGGAGATCATCGGGAATGACCTTGGCGACATCGGCGTGGTGCTCGGCACGGGTGATTTCCAAATGACAATGCAAAGCCTGAACAGGACAGCTATTCTCAATTACGACGATGTTCCGGTAAAGACCAAGTCCGGACAGTATATCGATACGGATATATATCTCGTCGACAGGGCAAGGTTGGCACAATGCAACATCCGCGATATCACCGACCGAAAGCGTTCGGAAGAGGCGCAGAAGGATCAACTGAGATTTCTGCAGATATTGATCGATACGATTCCCAATCCCGTCTTTTATAAAGATTCCCATGGATTGTATCTGGGATGCCATAAGGCCTTTGAACAATATATCGGCATTTCTGAAGAGGAATGCGTGGGCAAGTCTGTCTACGATTTGTCTCCCAAAGACCTTGCAGACAAGTACGCTGAGCGTGACGATAGCCTGTTCAAGAATCCCGGCATCCAGCAATACGAGGCAGAGGTCGCTTATGCCGATGGATCCAGGCATAATGTCATTTTTAACAAAGCGACGTTCACCTCTACGAAGGGGCACTTAGGCGGATTGGTCGGTGTTATTGTTGACATCACCGATCTCAAACGGGCAGAGAAGGCACTGCGCGATAGTGAAATCCGCCTGCGCACGCTGCTGCAGACTATCCCCGACCTGATCTGGCTGAAAGACAAAGATGGCGTCTATCTCTTGTGTAACAGAATGTTCGAGCGTTTCTTCGGCGCCAGTGAAGCGGATATTGTCGGAAAGACCGATTACGATTTTGTGGACCGGGAACTTGCAGACTCTTTCCTCGATCGTGACCGTAAAGCCATGGCGGCGGGCAAGCCCACCAGAAATGAAGAGTGGATCACCTTTGCAGACGATGGCCATCGTGCATTTCTCGAAACCATCAAGATGCCAATGCACGATGCCCGGGGAGCACTCATCGGCGTGCTGGGCATAGGGCGCGACATCACCGACCGCAAGCAGAAGGCCGAGCGGATAAGAAAGGCGTTGGGTGCGACCGTTCATGCCATTGGGGCAACAGTTGAAACGAGGGATCCTTACACAGCCGGCCATCAACTGAGGGTGGCTGATCTGGCATGTGCCATTGCCAAGGAGATGGGCCTTTCCACCGATCAGATCGACGGGATCCGCATGGCCGCAGGCATCCATGATCTCGGCAAGATATCCGTGCCGGCAGAGATTCTCAGCAAACCGACAAAACTGACGAACATCGAATTCAGTCTCATCAAAGCCCACTCTCAATCCGCCTACGATATATTGAAGGATATTGACTTCCCCTGGCCCGTCGCGAGGATAGCCCTGGAGCATCATGAAAGAATGGATGGTTCCGGATATCCGAACGGCTTAAAAGGAGATACTATTCTCATGGAATCACGGATTCTGTCAGTGGCAGACGTTGTGGAGTCCATGGCGTCCCACCGTCCCTACAGGCCTGCCTTGGGGATAGAGTCGGCGCTGGAGGAGATTGAAAGGAACAAAGGACACCTCTACGACACCGCTGTCGCTGATGCATGCTTGAGATTGTTTCGGGAGAAGAGTTATCAGCTTCCGTGAGATGTCAACTGCGACTTCATTGAAAAACCTGGTTATAAACGGCAATCTGTCGCCCCTTTCGGGGACAGCACCCCTTCGCTTAAGCGCGAATCAATGAATGGGCCGGTGGGGCGGAACCGGGTACCCCCGTGCGGGTGCGCAATCAGAACGGCGGCCTTCTACTCCATTGCCATTATCTGCTTCAGCATCTCTCCCAGCTTCTTCTCCTCGCTCTCATCAGCATATTTCGGTCTTTCCATATCAGGAAAAAGGGAGAAGATGCCGTTCACGATGACCTCGGCGTGCGGCGGGCACCCGGGGAGATGTTTACCCATGCGTCCGCGGTGCTGCTGGCAGATGCCCATGAATATATTCGTTTCACGGGGGTTGACCGCGGTCTCGCCGGCGGGACCGAGAAAGATGTTCACCTTCCTGTCGAAGGGCCTGTCCATGAGCTGCCTCGTCGGGTCCTGAGGATCAGGCCGTCTGAGCTTCATGAGGACGAAATGGAGGTAGCCTTTGCACCCCGGGCAGGCGCCTTCGGCATGGATCGTGATGTCCCTCCCGCCGACCACGTTGATCTCGGGCTGTTTGAAGGGGCTTCGCACCTCTTCGATTGTGGGTCCCACAACGGTGATCCCTGCCTCTTCCAGGGGACCCAGGCCCTGCATCCATGCCAGCCATACCGGGGGCGACGTGGCAGGGTCAAGGCCCATGACCCGCATAGCCACGGAATCGACTGCCACGGGATCAGTCCCGCCCATCAACAGGCCCATCTTCTTGGGGGTCCCCGAGACAGGACCGAAATCCTCCTGCCCTGTGAGGCCGTCGATGATGGTGAGGCCCGGCTTTACCAGGTGGTGAATGTTCACGAGGTTCTGCCAGAGACCGAAGAAGTGTGACATATATTTCTCAAGGGGTGGTACGGCGCCCTGGAGGTGCTTCACCGCGAGTGACGCCGCCGCGGCAAAGTGGATCTTGAGTACGGGCACGCTGATGATCAGGTCCGCAGAGTCAAGTGTTTCCGAAATCTTCCGGGAAAGCATCCGTTTTCCGCCGGGAACGGGCTTTTCCACGAGCCTGTCCGTATTGAGATCGAGGAGGCTTACTCTCGAGGGATCCAGGTCAATGAGCTTGTCATATCCATAGTGCTCGAACATCTTCCCTGTCTCGCTCCTGTTTATGGACGACCCTTCGGCGATGATGACCTTTCCGGCCAGGGGCAGAAGAAGTTCGACGAGGGCCCTGATGAGCCTCACGTCCGTTACTATGCCGCCCTTGTATACGCCGTCCTTCAGGCCGTGATCGCTCACGATATTGGGCTTTACCAGTACTGTCTGCCCCTTCTTCACGAATTTCTTCAGGCCGCCGAGCTTCCCTAAAAGGTTTGCAAGGCCCTTCTTTATCTCTTCATAGGACTGTGTGGGGGGCACCTTTTCCAAGGCCACCCGTTCCTTTTTCGAATAGGTCTTGGCAGGCTTTTCCTTGCCCAGCCTCTTAAGCAGCGTGGCTGTGCTCAACTCCATCTTGAGGCAATTCCAGGCGCCCGTGGAAAAGGATCGCGTCGGCCGGAACCCGTACTCCACGAGCTTTTCGTATTTTGCCCGATCCGCTGCCGCCACCTCGGCGGCCACGAGATTTTCCCTGACGAGGAGTGCATCCAGAATCTCATCCAGGAGCCCCCATCCGGTGGCTCCGGAGGAGAGCACCATATCCCTGATGGTGCTTGTGGAAGGGTCATAGATGATCCAGCCTGCCGGGCCTTTTCCTGCTGTGAAGACCACGACCTTGCCGCCTTCTTCCCACTCTTTCCACCTGGCGTCCACGTATGCGGGCCCGCCATCGATTGGCCTGTAGTAATCATCGAGAGTCCTTCTCAGGGCTCCTGAGAGTCTCCCTTTCTTCAGCCCTATCTTTGTTGCCATTTCCTCAAGACCTCCCTTCTCCACCTTCGCTCGCAATCCCGCCGCTTCAGTTTCCGGGCTTCACGGAATCATGTGGGGACCCCCGGCATCTCTAACGGAGAGCCTCCACGGCGCGCCGCAGTGCCTCGTTCCCTTTGCCTGCGTGCTCTCCGGCGGCCCTGATCATATCCGAAGCCTCCGCCTTTCCCAGCTTCGCCGCAAGGTCGGCCCATTTCTCATATTCTTCGAAAAAGGACATGTTCCGTTCCATCATATGTTCCAGGGCTATCCTCATGTTCTGCAGGTCATCCACGATCTCCTCCTTCGCCGGTCCATAAGCACAGATACCGGCGCATTCTAAGGATTGGTCTGTTTATGATAGCACAGGCGAGGGCATAAGAGCACAGGTTTTGAGATTAGGAGGGTACCCTGTCTATCCTTCGCCTTTTTCGGGCGGCAGGACCTCCGGCGCCCTCGGGCGTTTGTCTATCTGTTCCAGGGTAGGGATGTCCGCGGGGGCCGTGACACCAAGATCTTTGAACCTTCTTACTGAGGGCAGGACCCTCGCCTCGAAGGAGGCCACGCTCCTGTTGTAGGCTTCGATGGCCTTCCCGAAGGCGTTGCCCACGTCATCGAAGTGCCTGGCCATGGTGCCCACCCGTTCGTAGAGTTCCTTGGCGAGGTTGCTTATCTCCCGGGCGTTTCTCGTCACCTGTTCCTGCTGCCACCCATAGGCTATGGCCCTCAGGAGGGCGATGAAGGTCGTGGGCGTTGCCACAATGACCCTTTTCTGGATGCCGTCCTCGATCAGGGTGGTGTCCATATCGAGGGCCGCGCCGAGAAAGGACTCCCCCGGCATGAAGAGCACCACGAATTCAGGCGACTTCTCGAACTGGTTCCAATACTCCTTCGACGAGAGGGCTTTCACGTGGGTGCGCACCTGCTGGGCATGGCGCTCGAGCTTCCCTTTCCTCTCCTCATCGGTCTGCGCTGCAACGGCGTCCAGGCAAGCCTCCAGGGCTACCTTCGAATCGACGA
>CAYOYU010000300.1:0-4865 GCA_964408265.1 uncultured Syntrophorhabdaceae bacterium | reverse complement strand
CAATGCCGACAGGCTCACGCGGTCCTTTCCCTCATCCCAGAGATAGGCTTTCCTAAGGCTCTCCCTGACAATCTGCATCAATTCCATTCTGTCTGTTATGCCTTTGAGACGGGGACCGTAGGCAATATTCTCGTATATCGAACGGGGAAGCGGAATGGGCACCGCAAAGACCGTTCCCACTCTTCTGCGCAGGTTCACCTCATCGATATCCCCATCAAGGATATTCTCTTCGTCGATGTAAACTCTCCCTTCCATAGTGACATGTTCCTCAAAATCTATCATCCTGTTCACGATGGATATGAGAGTTGACTTGCCGCTGCCTGCGGGACCCATGATACCGGTAATCATGTTCCTGTGTATGTTGACATCGATTCCCTTCAGCACGGGCTCCTGCTTAAACCAAACTTTGAGGTCTTCTATCCTTATCTTGATGTCCATTGCTTCCTAAGAATACTTTGAGATGGCTCTGTTCATGAGGTAATAGGCAACTATATTTATTAGAAGGATGCTTAACACAAGGACCAAGGCCGTTGAATAGGCCTTCTCCATGGAGATCCCCTCGCGCGCCAGTATATAGAAATGGACCGCCATGGTCCTGCCTGAGTCAAACAGCGACGTAGGCAACCGCAGCGAACTTCCCATAGTGAATATGATGGCGGCAGTCTCGCCGACCGCCCTGCCCACGCTGAGCATGATGCCCGTAAGAATACCTGAAATTGCTGAGGGTATAACGACCTTTGTTATTGTCTCCCACTTTGTGGCCCCCAGAGAGTAACTTACGATACGCAGATGGCGGGGAACCGATTTGATGGCTTCCTCACTGGTCCTTATGATGGTAGGCAGGATCATTATGGTCATTGTGAAGACGCCTGCGAGGAGCGACCACCCCATTCCCAGTTTGATCACGAAGAATATGAACCCAAAGAGGCCGTAGAGGATGGAAGGTATGCCTGCCAATGACTCAACGCCGAACCGTATGGCCTTCGTCAGGATGGACTCTTTGGTATATTCCGTAAGGTGGATTGAAGTACCAACACCGAAAGGCGTTGCCAGGACGATGGAAAGAAGTGCCAGCAGGACCGTCCCTATGATTGCCGGAAAGATACCTCCATGACGGCCCATGTCTTCGGGATAGGAAAATATGAACTCCAGATTCACATAGGGAAATCCCTTCACGAATATGATGAAGACGATGACGACCAGGATGGCCACAGTGAAAAATGCCTGCATGTCCAGGGCGAGCTTCATCACCTTGTCGGTAAACCTGGGGTTAATCATCACTTGATCACCTTCTTCTTTATACCGAAGTTCGCCACGTAGTTGAGGATCATGATGATCACAAGGAGTACCACCCCTGTAGAGAAAAGCGACTGCCGGTGGTCTCCCGTGGCATAGGCAAGCTCCAGAGCTATGTTGCTTGTAAGGGTCCTTAAGGGATCAAGGAAACTCCCGGGAATCTTCAAAGCGTTGCCTGCGACCATAATCACTGCCATGGTCTCCCCTATGGCCCTCCCCATGCCCAGAATAAAACTGGCAAGAATGCCTGACTTCGCTGCCGGAATGACGACCCGCGAGATTGTCTGCCACTTCGTCGCCCCCATGGCCAGCGATCCCTCTCTGTAGGTCTTGGGGACACTCACCACAGCGTCGAAAGAGATGCTGATCACCGTGGGCAGAATCATGATTCCCAAAATAATGGATGTGGCAAGAAGGGAAAACCCTGATCCCCCGAGGTAAGTCCTGATAAGGGGCACTATATAAAGGACCCCGAGAAAACCGAATACTACCGAAGGGATGCCGGCGAGCAGTTCCAATGCCGGCTTCAGGAACATCTTGACCCTTCGTCCGGAGTATTCGGAAAGATAGATCGCACAGGCAAGGCCCATGGGTGCGCCTATCACCAGGGCGCCGATGGTTACGAGAAAGGACGAGACTATCATGGGGAAGATGCCGAAATGCCCTTTTGTGGGCGCCCATTTAAAACCAAAGATGATCTTATGCACCCCAACCTTAAGAAAGAGCGGCAACCCCTCGAAAAGGATAAAAGCAAAGATAAGGAAGAGGAAAAGAAGGGAGGAAAAAGCGAAGGCCGTGAGCACCCACTTCACAACATCTTCTTTGCTGAAGGATTTTCTAATCATGGACGCCTATGAGCCCCTCTTTCTTCAGGAGATTCTGTCCGTCCCTGGATAGAACAAATTCGATAAACTTGCTTGCCGCCGCGGTGGGGTCCCCGTTGGTGAGAAAGAGAAAAGGCCTCACAATTCTGTACCGCTTCTCCTTAACGGCTTTCATATTAGGCATGACCCCATCTATGGCAACGGCCCGCACTTTGTCGTCCACAAGACCCATTGAAATATATCCGACTGCATAGGGGTCCGAACCGACAACAGCTTTGACGGACCCGTTGGAATCCTGAACCATTATGGCGTCGTCTATCTCTTCCTTTCCCATAACCAGTTCTTCAAAAGAGCCCCGGGTGCCCGAGCCCTCCTCTCTGGTAACGACGTCGATCTTCCTGTCCACCCATCCCAGGTCCTTCCAGTTTACGATACTCCCGCCGTAGATGGCCCTGATCTGTTTCATAGAGAGGGCATTGATGGGGTTTTGGGGATGAACCACCAGCGCGATGCCGTCGTAACAGATTACAATTTCACGGAGCGTCCGTTCCTCGCCTTTGAGTGGCCTCGATGACATGCCGATACTGACGGTCTTGTTTACACATGCCTGTATCCCCGCCGTGGAGCCTCCACCCTGCACGTCAACAGCAAAATCCGGATGGTCAACCATGAAATGTTCTGCAAGTTTCTCCGTAAAGGGCATCACCGAGGTTGACCCGGCTATTGTCACCCCGTGTTGCTTCCCGCTGGACCGTTTCGAATTGTTGCTGTGGCAGGAGCAGAGCACCATTGATACCACAAGCAGCACAACACAGATGGTTCTGGTCATGAAGCTATTCCTCAAGCGGGTACTTAAGGTGCCTGATTATCTTTCCTTCAACCATGAATATGACGAGCTCGGCAATATTCACGGCATGGTCTGCCATTCTTTCAAGGTTCTTCGATATGAAGAGCAATCGTGTAGCCCTGGTGATGGTCCTCAGATCCTGCATCATGTAAGTCAGCAGTTCCCGGAAAATTTGGTCCAGAAGCTGGTCTACCTTCTCGTCGTCCCTCGTCACCTTCAAGGCGAGCTCCACATCCTCCTTAACAAAGGCATCGAGACTCTCCTTGACCATGAGTTGCACGGTGCTGGCCATGGTTGGCAAATCAATGTAAGGTTTGAGCTGAGGTTCCTGGTTCAATTCAAGGACCCTCTCGCATATGTTGACCGCCATGTCTCCTATTCTCTCAAGATCGTAGTTGATCTTGATGGCCGTGGTGATAAAGCGCAGATCACGGGCAGCAGGCTGCCTCAAGGCGAGGAGTTTCAAGCAGAACTCATCAACCTCGACTTCCTTGGCGTTTATCACCTCGTCATCTTCAATCACTTTGTTGGCAAGGTCAGAGTCCCGCTCAAGGAGGGCCTTGATCGCATCCCGGATACCCCTCTCAACAAGGGCCCCTTCGTAAAGGAGCCGTTCCTTCAGCTCCCTTAGTTCCATATCAAAAGCCTTGTAAATATGCCCCTCCACGGTTCTCTCCTCTCTCGTAATATGGAAAATTATATTCGTTTTTCGCCTCCAATACAAGACAATACGGAACCCTGATTCCCGGCCGAACCGGGCCTCCGGTCGAAGAACAGCAGGCCTTCGCAATAATCCGAAAACAGCACCGCGGGTTACCCCCAGTCAGACAGAAGAGGCTCTATCAGGAGCCCCCTCTCAAGCCGCTCTCTCAAGCGACAATCCTGTTGACTATACCGCCGGCCCGGTATAAAGTTGGAAACAGAGCTGCGCGGATGGACAGCGACGGACAACTGAAATTAGCAAAAGATACGCCCTATTACAGCCACCTGGGAATTCAGGTAGCTGATCTGGGTGAGGGTTTTGCCAGACTTACCCTCGACTTCAAGGAGTATCTTACCCACCCTTTCGGCTATTTCCACGGAGGGGCAATCGCCAGCCTTGCAGACTCTGCAGGAATCAATGCGGTTTTGACAACGCTCAATGAAACCGAAAATGCCGTAACTTTGGAAATGAAGATAAACTTCTTCGCCCCCATGAAGGATGCCGCCATCATAGCTGAGGCAAAGGTCATACACAGGGGCAGGCGATCCGCGGTATCCGACGTAGAGGTGCGCAGCGAGTCCGGAACTGTAGTGGCAAAGGCAATAGTCACCTGTGCAGTCTTCTGACCATCATCAAGAATGCCAAGAAGGAAAAGGATTCGGCGGCAAGGCAATAAAGGTGGAAGGATTGCCGTCGCACCCTCTGAACAAAGGGAAACTCTGTGCCAAAGGCGAGGCAATGCTTGAGAATATCTATGATCCTGAGAGGCTCAAGTATCCGCTGAAAAGGACCGCGGAAGGGTGGCAGAGAATATTCTGGGAGACCGCCCTCGCTGAAATCGCCGAAAAGCTCCTTATTCTGAAGAATCAATTCGGTCCCGCCGTGCTGGGGGTAGATGGCGACGAGATCATCGTCGAGACCAACCGCGGTCAGGTACACATGATGGCAAAAGTAGAAGAACGACTCGCAGAGGGCCTGGTCATAGTCCCCCACGGGTGGCCCGGCGAGGCCAATGCCAATCTGCTCACCGACACGCAGTGTGGCGAACCCATCATGGGATACCCAGAGGTGAAAGCCCTATTGTGCGCCATCAGAAAAGCCTGAGGCAACCCCGGTTCGAAAGATCCTGCCTTAAATTTTTGGCACGTGGTATAGACATATTGACCACTTTTTGTATCCAGAAGCAACTGCTGTC
>CAYOYU010000299.1:0-4884 GCA_964408265.1 uncultured Syntrophorhabdaceae bacterium | reverse complement strand
GAACGCCCCCGGTGGAAGAGGCGCCATGAGGGAGATATGCGAATTCATCCTTGACTCCATGGGCAAGTGGGACGGCTGGGTCGAGAAGGTCACAAAAATGGGATACAAGTAGGAGGTGCGCGTATGGCTCCCACGGAAGCGATGGAAAAGGCAAGAAATATAAGGTTCGTGATCCTCGATATTCACGGTGTGTTGACGGACAACACCCTTTACTACACACAGACGGGTATCAAATCGGAGGTTTTTTCGCTCCACGACCGGCTGGGAATAAAGGCCCTCACCGATTCGGGAATAGGGGTCTCTTTTCTCACTTCAAAGATCTCCCGTGCCGACGAGCAGATGGGCAAGATCTACGGTATTCCTCCTGAGAAGCTATGGGGTTCCAGCGCGAAAATAGCACGGCTCGACGAATTCGAAAAAGAATCGGGTCTCACCGACGGAGATATCTGCTACGTGGGAGACGAGATGATCGACTTGGGGATAATGAAGCGGTGCGGTTTTTCGGTGGCCCCTTCTGATGGCTCCCGTGAGGCACGGGGAGCAGCGGACCTCGTTACCTCCGCCGGGGGAGGCAAAGGGGTAGTGAGAGAACTGGCCCAGTTCATCCTTGAGGCACAAGGAAAATGGGAAAGTTTTGCAGCACAGTTCAAGTAACGGAGACAGGGGGAAATAATGGCTTACAAATACTACAAGGACAACAGGAGCTACATCGATGCACTCTTGAAGACCGGGGACGCCATAACGGTGAACGAAGAGGTGGATTGGGATCTGGAGATGGGCGCCATAGTCAGGAGGACCTGCGAAAAGAAAGGTCCTGCTGCGTTCTTCAAGAAGATTAAAGAATACCCGGGTTTCGAAGCCATCGGGGCCCCCATCGCCACCTACCGGAGGCTGGCGATCGCATTCGGCCTCGACCCTGCAACCCGTATCCCTGAGATCTCCGCCGAATACCTGAGAAGGACGACGGGGGGAACGCCCTTTCCTCCGAAGGTCGTGAAGAAGGCCCCCTGCCAGGAGGTCATTCTTCGGGGCGACGACGCCAACATCATGAACCTGCCCGCACCCATGGTTCACGACGGTGACGGCGGCAGATACATCGGCACCTGGCACTTTGTGGTGGCCAAGGACCTCGATACACCTACCATCAACTGGGGCATGTACCGGCAGATGCTTTTCGACGAGAAGACCATGGTAGGGCCCGTCCTCCCTTTCTCGGACATGGGGAAGATGTTCTACAAGAAGTACGCACCCCGGAACATTCCCATGCCCTTCGCCACGGTCATCAGCCCTGATCCCCTCTCGGCCATAGCAAGCTGCGCGCCTGCAGCGATCCCGGAAGACGAGTTTACGAGCCTGCTCATGGGCGAACCCGTAGAGGTGGTCAAATGTGTGACATGCGACCTCTATGTGCCTGCCCACGCCGAGATCATCATTGAAGGGGTCATCGTGCCGAACGTCACCATCGAGGAGGCGCCATTCGGCGAGTATACGGGCTACCGCACGAGTCCCAGGGAAAAAAGGACCGTCTACCGGGTGAAGGCAATCACCATGAGGAAGAAACCCATCATGGCAGTCTCCAACATGGGAATCCCTACCGACGAAGGGCAGCTTCTCCGTTCTTTCTCCCTTGCCCTGGAGATGGAGAGAATGCTGAAAGATCAGGGCATCCCTATAACCGGCGTCTACATGCTTCCCGAGTCGACGCACCATCTCGTGGTAGTGGGCGTCAAACCCATCTACGCCAACATAGCTACTCAGATAGGGCAGCTCGTGTTCGGCAGCAAGCTGGGCCCATGGTTCCACATGGTTGTGGTCGTGGACGACAAGACCGACATCTACGACAAGGATGAACTGATCCACGCGCTCTCAACCAAGTGCCATCCCGTAACCGGCATCCGGGTAGAACCCCGGGGTGTAGGAACGCCCCTTAACCCCTACACATCCGCTCAGGAGAGACGCCTGGGCACCGCGCCCAAGGTCATTTTCGACTGCACCTTCCCCCTGGATTGGCCCGAGTCGGATGTGCCCATAAAGGTTTCTTTCAACAACGTCTATCCAAAGGAGATTCAGGAGAAGGTGCTTTCCAAATGGCAGACGTACGGATTCAAGGAGTAGATCAGGAGGGAAATATGGCCGAGTGGGATACATTCATTGCTACCGATTTCAAGGATATGGCCGAGGATGAAGAACAGGTCACCGTGATCCGGGACCTTACGCCGGGGAGATATAAGTACCGCTCCACCTATGCCCGGATCAATGTCTCCAAAGACCCCGGGAAATACCCCGAAAAGCTTTGGGTAAGACTGGGAAGGGGGCAGCTCATTGAGACCCCCTGCTCCATGAAGATTATAGAATATGTGAGCGTGATACCAGCCGGTATATGAGAATGGAGACACTGAGGGATTATGTTTCATTGATGGAAGAGCGAAACCTCGTCCTAGAAATAAAGGAGAAGGTAGCGCTCCCGGATATCCCCGGGCTCATAGAAATACTCTCGGATAAGGGGAAGCTCCTCCTCTTCCGGGATGTGGAAGGCTATGACTGCCATATCGTGGCGAACCTCGTTCCTTCGCAGGGGGCGCTCGAAGCCCTCATGGGGGGGCATGATCCATACGCGGCCTTCCTGGAAGGCGTCAGGAAGACGGCGAAGAAGGTTCCTGTAGAAGGAGAAAAGCTTGAAACGCGGGATGTGACAAAGGAGGACCTTGCAGGCCTTCTCCCCATGCTGAAACACTGCGAGAAGGATTCAGCGCCTTTCATCACCACCGGTATCGTCTCCTGCGTGGACCCGGACACGGGAGTTGTGGGCAGGGGTATTCACAGGATGGAGTACCGGGGGGGCAACCGGTTGGGCCTGGCCCTCCTTAACCCCCCTCTTTCGGACATCTTCACAAAGTATAAGGAGAGAGGGGTACCAATGCTGCTCACCGTCACCCTGGGGGTGGATCCCCTCCTCTTCCTTTCCATGGCATTGAAGCCCATGGGGAATATTGACAAGCTCGAGGTAGCCGGGGGGCTGAAAGGCGCCGGTATCAGAGTGATCGATTCTTTCGATTCAGAAATCGATGTGCCCGCTGGGGCCGAATTCTATCTTGAAGGTTACGTGGACCCCGATGATATGAGGCAGGATGGACCGCTGGGGGAAATCAGCGGCTATTATCTGACCCTCGATGCTACGCCGACAATGGTGGTGAGAAGAATCTCCCACCCCCATCACCCCCTGTACCACGCCCTGCTGCCGACGGGGCCCGAAGGAGACGTCTATCTTACCTTCGTGAGCCGCGCACATATAGAAGAGAACGTGAAAAAGCTCTTCCCTTTCATAGAACGGCTGGTCTTCGTCAGGAAGACCTTCGGGACGTCGGTGGTCGTCTCGGTAAGGCCCACCGACCGCAGCAAAGTCCGCAGCATGATAGTGGGGATGCTCGCCTTCCCCATGGTCAAGAAGGTCGTGGCCGTCGACAGTGATGTGAATGCCGAGGATTTGAGGGATGTGGAATGGGCGCTGATGACACGCTGTGCTTCGGAGCATGACCTCATCATCCTGCCGGCCCTTCAGGGGCAGCCGATAGATCCTGAGGCCGGGGCCGGCTTCGGCGTGACAAAGATCGGGTTCGATGCCACCACGCAGGGCAAGAACATTGGGGGACGGGCACGGGTTTCGGTCGGCAACCGCAGGAGAATCGAGGAGCTTTCGGAATCAATGGGAGGTGGGAAATGAACAGCATCATTGTGGGTATTTCAGGGGCCACGGGTATTGTCTATGGTGTCCGTGCATTGGAGGCGCTGGCTGCCTGCGGCGTAAGAACACACCTGGTCATTACTCAGTCGGCCGTCAAGAATCTCATGATTGAAACGGACTATACCGTGAACGATCTGAAAGCAATGGCTTCCACGGTCTATGATGTGGACGACGTGGGAGGCGCCATTGCAAGCGGTTCTTTCAAGGTGGACGGTATGGTGGTCATGCCGTGCTCCATCAAGACCCTCTCCGCCATTGCCAATTCCTTCAACTACAACCTTCTGGTGAGGGCCGCCGATGTGACGCTGAAGGAGCGCAGGCGCCTGGTGCTCGTGGTCCGGGAAACACCCCTCCACGAAGGCCATCTCGAACTGATGACCAAGGTCACCCGGATGGGCGGCGTCATCATGCCCCCTGTGCCGGCCTTCTACCACATGCCCAAGACAATAGATGACATCATTGACCAGACAGTGGGAAAGATGCTCGATCTCTTTTCCATCGACGGCAAGCTCTTCAAACGGTGGGGCACCAAGGAAGAGATAAAGGTGGTAAGGACGAGAAAAGAATGGCCCGACGGACAGAGTGGGGGCCTCTCAGAATGGGGAAGCGAGGCAAACCTGTGAAGATAACGGGAACAGTCGTCAGCGGCCTCGGAGAATCAGGGTCTTTCCTGGCTATCCCCTGGGTCTGCGAACAGTTGGTGGAGAAACTCAGTTTTTCTCCCTACTGCGGGACGCTCAACATAGATGTGCAGGACGCGAAGATCCAGGAGGGGCTTAAAAGGCGCAGGGCAGACAGGATTGTTTCGCCTGAAAAGGGCTTTTGCGATGCCCTGTTGTTCAAAGGCATGATCGCCGACCGATACCCCTGCGGCGTCATAATCCCCCTGGTACCGGACTATCCGGGGAATATCCTTGAGATCGTTGCATCGGTTCATCTTAAGGAAGCGCTCCCGGTGAAGGACGGGGACGGCATTGAAGTGGACTTGTCGTTATAGAAATGGCAGGGGCAGTTTCCTTACTGCGAGCAAAGCGAGCCTGCACCCGGAGGCGCCAGGATGGGTTTGATGGATTTCGAGACGCAAGGAAGTCAGGAACCGCAGGCTGTACTGGGATGTACGCCGAGGACGCCTGACGACGCGG
>CAYOYU010000298.1:3366-4888 GCA_964408265.1 uncultured Syntrophorhabdaceae bacterium | reverse complement strand
ATTTCCTGGTGGTTGAGCTGTCTGCCTGAGTGAATGGAGAAAATAGTCTTGCGGCCCTGGCGTCGCTTATCCCGATGCCCGTATCACTTACGGAAAATGTCAATCTTGCCTTTTGTCCAAGACCACCGACACTCTTGACCCGGACGACGACTTCACCCTTCTCCGAAATCTTCATGAAAGTGCTTGTTAGATTGATCAGAATTTGGCTCAAACGATTCGGGTCTCCAGTCAGTTCCGCAGGAACGTTCTCGTCGGCAAGGATATGGAGCTGAATCCCCCTTTCCTTGCTCTGTTCGAAAAACATGTCGTCCAGGTTCACAAGGAGGTGCTCCAGGGTAAAAGGGATTTCCTCCAGTTAAAGCCTGTTCGCCTCAATTTTTGAAAAGTCCAGGATGTCATCCACAATGGCCAGCAGAGACTGAGCCGAAGCTTGTATAGTGCAGATATAATCTCTCAACTCCGGGGTCATGTCACACTCAAGCGCCAGATACACAGCTCCCATGATACTGTTCATGGGGGTACGGATTTCATGACTCATCGTAGCCAGAAACTCAGACTTGAGACGATTCATTTCCTCGGCGGCTTCCTTGGCCCGCTTTATCTCTTCCCGAGCGCGTTTTAGATCGGTCATGTCAATAAATGTCTCAAAGATCAGATCGTCTATCCTGACAGCACGTTATAGGAACAGCCGTATCACTCCTGATCATACAGCTCCGCCCAACAGTCTCTTCATTGACTCGCCACGTCGGACTTACGGCCCACCCGAACCCTTGTTCCCCGACAGTGTGCCGACTCCTGTGTCCAAGGATTTGGTCAATGCTTCCTCAACTACGGGGAATCCTTTCTTGCTCCAGTTTGCGACGCCTCCTCTCAGCACACCGGCTACTGTATATCCCTTGTGAATGAGAAATTTCGCAGCAATGGGGGATTGCTTCATGAATGCATCCACGACAACGACTTTTTTATCTCGGGGGATCGCTGTGTACCTTTCCTCCAGATAAAGGAGGGAACAGAAAACCGTCCCCTCAATAAAACCTGAGAGGCCCTCGTACTTCTCCGGACGGACATCAAGCAGGAAGATATCCTCTCTTGCCATCAATTCCTTCAGCTTATCCGGGGTGAATTTATGCACTTCAATACTCATGAATTCTTCGTTTATTTCCATTGGGTAATTGAAACTGCGCCACTCTCTGATTCCACCGGAAAACCAATAAACGTTGTTATAGCCTCGCTCGACCGCAACCCTTGCGGCCCTTGGGCTAAGAGGTCAAACTTTGGCCATACAGTAAAAAACCAGTGGTGTGTTCTTGTCTTGTGGCAGTTTGTCCGTGGTTTTCATATGATTCAGCGGGATGTTGATTGACCCTCTGATATGCTGCAAGGAGTATTCTACGCCACTCATGACGTTGACAACCAGAGCCTTGCTGTCATCCAGCATTACCTTTACCTCCGGGGCCGTGACCTCCCTAAATCCCTCACCCGGTAGTTTTTCTATCTCGGGTTGCTTGATCTCTTTGTAAGA
>CAYOYU010000298.1:2010-3305 GCA_964408265.1 uncultured Syntrophorhabdaceae bacterium | reverse complement strand
TAGGGTCCTCCTTTGCAAAATTAATGCTTTTCTGGATTAAACCCCACTTTTTACCATTCCAACAGGGATAAACATAGTCCAAGGAGTTTAATTGCCTGCTTGCGAATAATTTTGAGCTAATGCTAGACTTATTACTTACAGGATAAGCCACGAATTCATTTACTGTCAATAATCATCTATACATACAATTGACATAATCATTGCCTTATCCAATGACTCGAGACCATTGGCTTTAATCGGCAAGAACGTCCTAAAAATATCCAGAATACTGCCGATGGGCGGGCTGAGAGGGTCTGCTAAGATCCCAGGGCCTAATGAACGACCGGACAAAGTCCGTCAGAGGTATGCCTTTCTCTAACTGGAATTACAGGAATGAAGAATGAAAAGGTCGATCCCTCTCCCACGCCGGGGCTTTCGACCCAGATGCTTCCCCCGTGCAGTTCCACAAGTTTTCTCGTCAATGAGAGACCAAGACCGGTACCCTGAAATGTCCGGCTGATCGAGCCGTCTGCCTGTTCAAATGCGTTGAATATCCTCAACTGATCTTCTTTCTTAATCCCAATCCCTGTGTCCGACACGGATACCAGAACACAGTCACCAGGCGGATTGGGCAAAGCCCCTTGGCCATCCGGTGCCAAACCCGAAAAGGATCCAACCGCGCGGCCGTTCACCCCTTGAACCCGGATCTTGATATCTCCGGCGTCCGGGGTGAACTTTACAGCGTTGGAAAGGATGTTGAAGAAAATCTGTTTGATCTTGAGTTCATCAGCTTTTATGGTCTCCGGGATCTCTCCAATCTCTCGCGTGATCCGAATATTGTGCTTCTGCGCCTTTTCTCTTATCATAACCAGGCTGTTTTCAATAACAGCCATCATGCTCACATCGGAGATCTCCAGCTCCAATTTCCCGGCTTCAACCTTTGATAGGTCGAGAATGTCATTGATCAGGGCGAGCAGATGGTAGCTGCTTTGAAGCACATCCGTCAGATATTCCTCTTGAGTTTTGTTCAACTCCCCGAAATGTTTGTGAAGAATGACGTCGGTAAACCCTATGATCGCGTTCAGGGGTGTACGCAGTTCGTGACTCATATTGGCAAGAAACTCGCTCTTGGCCTTGTTGGCTACTTCGGCCTCCTCCATTGCTCTGACAAGCTGACGATAGGTCTCCTCCAATTTGCCCATCATAAGGTTGAAATCCTGGAACATCAGGTCCATTTCGTCATACTTGAGGTCCTTTTCCGCCTCCGGCACCCGCAGCCCGTATTCATCCTCCTGCGCCCGGAGCAGAAGGTGAGC
>CAYOYU010000298.1:0-2000 GCA_964408265.1 uncultured Syntrophorhabdaceae bacterium | reverse complement strand
GGTAATAGGTTTCCTCCAGTTTGCCCATCATCCGGTTGAAATCCTGAAACATCAGATCCATTTCGTCATACTTGCGGTTTTTTTTCGCCTCCGGCACCTGCAACCGCACACTCAGATCCCCACTTCCAATCGCCACCTTCTCCAGCCCGCAGATGAGCTGGCTTATCTTGTCAAACACCCTGTATTTCAACAGCAAGAATACCATCAGAAAAATGACGACCGTTCCCGTAAAAAGCATCAGGTTTGTGGCAACCAGATGAGTGCGTTGATGCATAAACGGTTTCTGATCAAGGGCTACCGCCAAGGTTGCAACAGTTTCATTCTTATAATTCCTTATGGGCCGGGACACGGACATATAGGTTTTCCCCTGAAAAATGAATTCACCCGTTCCCGCGGTCGGCGCAAGGGATTCATCAAGGCTCGTCAGGACTGGCTGGTCAGATGTATTATAAAGGATCACTTCCCCGCCGGATATCTTAGACATCTCTCTTGCCAGTTTCTGGTAACCCTCAATAGGCTTTATGAGAACGATATACCCATAGACATTACCTGTGTCGTGGACGAGATGGACAACCGAAGTCAGGCAAAGGACACGAGAGCCTACAAAGGTTGAGCCTTCCCGATGTTCCTTAACGATACCCGCATCTATCAACTCCAAGCTTACCCGTTCGGTGCGATCCGTAAGAAGGGAATTAAGCAAAGAGGGATCGCCGATGTCTTCACCGGTCACATTGGTCGTGATGACCTCACCCTCTTCATCCAGGAGCACAAGAATGTCCACGGGGTGCCTGGCGGAAATATTTCTGAGCATAATGGTCAGAGACTCCGCCTTGTCGAAATCAATGAAATCCACAAACTTCTGATTCTGTTCCCGCACGATGCCGGAAATGCTTCTGAGGTTCTCCACCCTGTTTTCCAGAATGGCCTCGGCCATGGCCATCCTGATTTGCAGTTCCTCCTTCATGTGCCGTCGGGTGTACTTATCCACGTGCATCGTGGAGAGAAAGGCACTGCCGACAATCATGAAAAAAAGAAGGGCAAAAAGGACAACAATTTTTCGAATAATGGGTGCATGGTGAGGTATGGACGTACCCTCAGCGCCTGCCTTAAAGCCCTCTCGAAGACTCATCTCTAGACTCTCACCTTGCCGAGATAAACGTTCACCTTCTCCACAAATGCATCGGGATCAATGGGCTTCTGAATATAACCGTCGCAACCGGCCTTCACGGCAGCTTCCCTGTCACAGGGCATGGCAAATGCCGTCACTGCAATCACCGGGATATTTTTTAATTTTTTATCATTCTTGATGATGCGCGTGGCCTCCAGACCGTCCATGCCCGGGAGCTGCAGGTCCATCAGAATCAGGGACGGGTTTCTTTCCTTGGCGAGTTTGATTCCGGTTGCGGCTTCAGTGGCCCCAAGCACTTCATACCCGTTGCTCTCCAAGAGCGTCTTTACCAGTTTCATATTCAGATGATTGTCTTCTACGACCAAGACGATTTTTTTCTCCATGATTACAGCTCTCTTGAACGGGCGGTCGATCTTATTCTTTGCCTCTTTGCCGACCGGCATCAGAACCGGCTTGGGACTCTCGCAGTTTGTTGTCCGCCTCCAAAACCTGGACCAGCTTCTCCACTACCTCGGCATCAAGCTGGCCCCTGCAGACTTCCTCACACAGAATTTCAAGCGCCTTCTCCCTGCTCATGCCTTTCCGATATGGCCTATCCGTGATGAGAGCGTCATAGATGTCCACAACCGCCATGATGCGGGCGCCTATGGATGTCTCGTCCCCTTCGAGTCCGTCGGGATATCCGCTGCCGTCCAGTTTTTCATGGTGATGTCGAATGATCTCCAATGCCGATCCCAGCCCTTTCTTCAGCGGCTGACAGATTTTGTGGCTGATTGCCGGATGTTCCTGCATGATTTTCCGCTCTTCCTCGGTCAGAGGTCCGGGCTTGTTCAGAATTTCCGAGGGTACCCCAATCTTACCCATGTCATGA
>CAYOYU010000297.1:0-4893 GCA_964408265.1 uncultured Syntrophorhabdaceae bacterium | reverse complement strand
GGGGGGGGCCTCACTGCATTGCCGCCCCCGAGTTAAGCCTGCCGTTTGCTGACGGTGTATGCTACGCGGAGGGAGATGAGGTCGTCGTTGATCTGGTTGAAAGGATGGAGGCGGGGCAGGATTTTGGTGGACTATGCAATATGGCCTTCAACATGGATGGTCGTCCGGTGATCAATCCTGTCTTGCCTCTATTTGAGAATCTGGACAGCCTTCCCTTTCCCGACTACGATCTCGAGGATCAATTCATTTTGGATCGTGGGTTATACAGGATAACCAACAAGACCCTCCGAAAATACTTCGCCGAGTTTCCATTCCGGGTACCCACCTATTTTACCCTTTCCTCTCGGGGATGTCCCCATCAGTGTTCCTATTGCAACAACTGCCGGTACGTGTCGCTTTACGGTCAGAATAGGATACGCTTTCGAAGTGTCGACCATGTCATCGGTGAACTCGTTGGAATCCTCGATCAACTGGATTTCTTCACACATGTTGCATTCGGCGATGACGATTTCTTCATGCGCCCCATTGAACAGATCGAAATGTTTGCAGCAAGTTACAAGGAGGAAGTGGGCCTGCCGTTCGGTGTTGCTGCAAGTGCCAATAGTTTTCGCAAAGACAAGCTTGAAGTCCTGCTAGACGCCGGCTTGAAGGTGATTCAAATAGGAGTCCAATCGGCAAGTCAGCGCGTTCTGGATGAAGTGTTCAATCGGAAGATACAAGTGGAAAAGGTTAGAGAAGTTGTTGGTCATATTGAGGCCTATCACAAGACCCATGGCCTGGAACTCATGTTGGATTTTATCGTTGACAATCCATATGATAAGATAGAGGACATCGCTCAGACCTATAGTTTTCTCACGGACATATCGCCGGAAGTGCGGATCAACATCTTTGCCTTGGGGTTTTCCCCCGGAACGCCTCTTTATGATGAAGCCGTAAAAGATGGGTTTATAGAACCCTTCAGCGAGAAGACTTTTAGGCTCTATACGGAAAGGTTGGGGTTCAGATACCAGAAGAACTACTTGACGGTGCTTGTGCTCGTGGTCTACTACCTGCACCGCTACCAGTTGGCCTGGCTTCTTCCGAAGTCAATGCTAAGACTCTTTGGAAGCTCCCCAGCCCGATGCCTTGCCTCGGCCTTTCCGGATTCATTTTACGGGTTGCTGATGAACATCATGGGGCGGGCTAATGGGCTCATTAAGAAAGTCTATTCGCCGAAGATTGCCCCAGTGGCTCGGAACAAGAGAAGAAGCAAGGAGTCGCTTGGCACGAAAGGCTAGATCTGATTGGTGACTTCTTGTGAGGTTCGCGATCGTTTCGCAGTTGTATATAGATGACGCAGACCTCCCGGGAAAAGGAACCATCATCCTCTTGCTGCGAAAGTTCCGGAAGAAGCGTTAGCATGGCCTTCCCGATATCCGGGGGCCGAGAGTCCCGCAACTCCCTAGAGGGTTGTCTCTTTCCGTCATTCCGGCTGGTAGGCACTGTTCCCTCCTGATTTCCTTCCCAAGCCCGCATTGCTCCTGTATGAACGGATGTTCGCTTGGATCGCTCTCATGGACGCTGTTGCCAGCGGATGATCGGACTTCGAAATCGTGCGGTGCACGAATGCATGGCCCCGTTCTGTCGAAGGACAAAACTCCCCAATGCAATTAAAGAAAAAAAGGCGCCATGACGATAGAAGAAGATGGATAGGGCCGTTCCCGGTTTGTCCTGTAGGTTCTATTCGATGTCCTTTGGATCATCAACAATGACCGTGACGTGATCGGATGGGAGCATCCTTCATAGATAGTTTTCGCTTGGTACGGGGGATATGTTCTTAGGATTTCGATGACTGGGCGCATTCTTCTATGCAGTCTTCCGAGGACCATAGGAAACCGGAACTATCGGGTGTAGCCATGCAGGCTGCCCTGAGATATATGGAGGACCGTTTGGGCTCCGGGGCGGTCGATTCCCTGCTCCGTTCATACGGTATGTCTCGAGAGTACCTGACCGACCCTAACAACTGGATTTCTTTCCTTTTTGCCCATGAGATTCTGGCGACGTTGCGAGACACACTAGGCACAGAGAAGGCCTGTTGGGAGGCCGGAACCTACAATTTTACTCCCGACGGGCTTGGCCGAGCCGTGTGGACTACCTTGAAATCGGTCGGGACGCCAACCTTGGTTTACAAGCAGACAGTGAGGCACTCGAAAGTCTACAACCGTGTGGGGGCGTTCCGGATTGTCAGTGTGAAAAAGAACAGACTGATACTCGAGTACCGACCCGACGACCGGTTCCGGGAGACAGACAGAGTCTTCTGTCAGTACCGTATGGGGCAATTTGCCGTAGTTCCTACGATATGGGGCCTACCCATCGCCCAATGCAAAGAGATCAGCTGTCTGGCAGACGGTGCTGACACATGCACCTACGAATTCCGCTGGCATGAAAAGCCATCCTACTTCTACCCGGCTCTTGGCATGATTGCCGGAGGGGGCCTTTCCCTCCTTCTCCACCGGGTATATCCGCAGAGTTCCGGAGTGTCTCTCCTCGTGACGAGTCCGCCGCTAGTTCTTCTCGGCTATCTCGCTGGAAAGATCTTCGGCCTCCGAGAGACCCTACGACAGAACGAACTGGTCAACCAGGAACAGCAGGAGGCCCTGGAAGGCACCGTCAATTCCGTGTCCGAGAAATATGTTGAATTGCAGGCTTCTCAGAAGGAACTCGAGAAGGCCCATGAAGAACTCAAGCAGCACAAGGATCACTTGGAGGATCTGGTTGAGGAGCGAACCAAGGAACTGGCCGAAAGCAAGGCCCAACTCGAAGAGTCCTACGAAAAGCTCCAGGAACTCGACCGGATGAAGATGAGCTTCTTTAACAACATCAGCCATGAGCTCCGGACCCCCCTTGCCCTGACCATAGGCCCGGTGGAGGCCATGCTGCAGGGGGAAATGGGTCCATTGGATGCCGGACAGACAGAGTACCTCCAAAACATCCATACCAATTCGATGCGCCTCCTCAAGCTGATCAACAATCTGCTCGATCTGGCGAAACTGGAAGCGGGAAAGGTTTCTCTGCAATACGGGGCGTACAGCATTTCCGAGTTTATTCAGGAGATCGTGGACTCGTTCAAGGTGAGTGGGGAGAAGAGAGGGCTCGACGTTCGGGCCACGGGCACGGCCGATCTTCAGCCTGTCTTCTTCGATCGAGACAAGATCGAAAAGGTCCTGATCAACCTCATTGGAAATGCCTTGAAATTCACGCCCCCAGGAGGCTCGGTCGTTGTCCGTTGGGAGAAGGCAGGGGAATTCGTGAAAGTCCGGGTCGAAGATACCGGCCCGGGCATTCCCGAAGACGCGCTTGACAGGGTCTTTGAACGGTTTGTGCAGGCGGATGATTCGATGAGCCGGAAACACGGGGGCACCGGCATCGGCCTGTCGCTGGCCAAGGAGATCATCGAGTTGCACGAGGGAAAGATCGAGGCAGCCAACCGGCCTGAAGGGGGCGCGGCCTTCTCCTTCACGATACCCTTGCACGAAAGGGAGGTGGAAGACAGGGGGGAGGCGGACAAAGTGCAGGACGGGTGGACGAAGTCCCTCTTCCGTCAGGCCGACTATGTGGAGGAGGCGGAACGGAAGGGAGGCTCTCCTGAGCGTGATGAGGCTGCGAAGGTGGAGGCAGGTTCAATAGATGAAGAGGATGAGAGCGGGCATGAGGCTTGGCCGTTTGTCTTCGTAGTGGAGGACAACCCTGACATGCGCAGGTTCATCAGCGACAGCCTGTGCAAGGAATTTCATGTTCGAACGGCATTCGACGGAGAAGACGGATGGCAGAAGGTGCAGAGTCATGTTCCGGACCTGGTCGTCTCGGACATCATGATGCCCAACAAGAACGGGTATGAGCTTTGTTCCGCCATCAAGAACGACCCGAGACTCTGCCGTGTTCCGGTACTGCTCCTGAGTTCAAAGAGCGAGGTCGAGATGAAGGTGGAGGGGTTCGAGCAAGGTGCGGACGACTACTTGACCAAACCGTTCAATCCCCGGGAACTCATCGCTCGCGCGAAGAACCTGATTCGGGTCCGAAAACTGGAAAAGGAAATCCAGGAGCGGAACCGCGAATTGGAGGAGGCGATCCGGAATCTCAAAGATGCACAGGTACAGTTGGTCCATTCGGAGAAGATGGCCTCTTTGGGCGTGCTTTCGGCAGGGCTGGTCCATGAGATCAACAACCCGTTGAACGCCGCCGCAAGCAGCATACGCACCCTGGCACGGTCTCTGGAACGTATTCAGAAGGGCGAGGAATCGCCGCACGAGGCAAAGGAAAAGATGGAGCGGATTTCACAGCGCGCCCTCCAAGGATTGAAGCGATGTGAAGACATCATCACAGGGTTGAGGAACTTCTCTCGGAAGGACATCGAGGGCAAGAAGGAAGAAGACATTCATAAGGGCCTGGAGTCAACGGTGGCCTTGCTTCCTCAGGATTCGGAGAGGAACGTGCCCATTCACTGCGACTACAGATTCGAGGGAACCGTCTACTGCCACATGGGACAGTTGAATCAGGTTTTCATGAACCTGCTGGTCAACGCCCTTCAGGCAATGAACGGTACGGGAGAGATCTGGATCAGGACCGAAAGGGTCGGCGAAGAGGCTGTCATCACTGTGGAGGATACGGGATGCGGCATCCCCACGAACACGCTGCAGAGGATTTTCGAGCCCTTTTACACAACGAAGGATGTCGGAAAGGGCACCGGATTGGGTTTGAGCATCTCTCACAGGATTGTCCAAGAGCACAAGGGCCGAATTGAGGTGGAGAGCACACCCGGGCAGGGAACCAGGTTCAGGGTTTTTCTGCCGATAAAAGCACCAGCCACGTCGCGGGCCGAGGAGAACGACCATGCAGGACCCAGCAGGGAGCCTG
>CAYOYU010000296.1:0-4898 GCA_964408265.1 uncultured Syntrophorhabdaceae bacterium | reverse complement strand
GTACGTCGAGGACGCCTGACGACGCGGCAACGAAGAAAGGCGCAAACCCTAATTCCGGCAGCTCCGACAAAAAGGAATAGAACGAAAAGACAAAGGGCAAAAGAATACGAAACAGAAGTGCTGACAAGGCTCAAAACCAAGATAGGAGGAAAGAGGCATGGCGGTAATGGGAATGTGGAGCGGAACGGTCAGCTTCGGTCTGGTGGCAATCCCGGTCCGCCTGGTGAAGGCCGTCGACACCGGCCGCGTCACCTTCAGAATGCTCCACGGCAAAGACTACTCTCCTCTTGAACGGAAGATGTTCTGCCCCAAGGACGAGAGGATTGTTTCTCCTGATGAGATCGTACGGGGATATGAAATCGGGCCCGAAACCTATATCGCCGTAACAGAGGACGAACTGGAATCGCTCGCGCCCGAGCGGAGCCGCACCATCGAGATCACGGAATTCCTGGAGACAAAAGACCTGGACCCCCTTTACTACGATCATCCCTATTACCTCGTCCCTTCGAAGGGCGGCGAAAAAGCCTACACCCTCCTTGTCGAGGTGATGCGCCTGACAGGTAAAGCGGGGATTGCAAGGTTCGTCCTCGCCGACCGCGAGTATCTGGTTGCAATCCGGAGCGTCGGTGACGCTCTCTGCCTTACGACCCTCCACTATCCCCATGACGTGCTCTCCCCGGATATGGCCGGTCCGGAAGAAAGCCGCATCGACGGCGCAGTCAAAGAAGGGATCAAGGCGAGCATCGGGAAGATGAAGGCCCCCTTTCAACCGGAAAAGTATGCAAATGAGCGCCGCAGGAAGGTCCTTGACCTCCTGAAGAAGAAGATCGAGGAGCAGGCGCCTGTGGAAGCGCCCGCCATAGAGGAAGAAGAAGGCCGCGGTCCCGCCGACCTCCTGGCAGCACTGGAGGAAAGCATGCGCAAGGTGAAGGAGCAGCGGTGAACAGGACCTCCGTGGACGTGGCCGGGAGGAGGCTCTCCCTTTCGAACCTTGAAAAGGACCTCTATCCCTCCTACGGGTTCACCAAGGCCCATGTGATCGAATATTACCGCCGCATCTCAGCCTTCATCCTCCCCCATCTGAAGGACCGGGCGCTGACTCTGAAGCGCTATCCCGAAGGGACTGAAAGGGATTTCTTTTTCGAGAAACGCTGTCCCGGGCACCGTCCGACCTGGGTAGAAACGGCCATACTGCCCCTCGATGACGGCGAGGAGATGAGAGTCTGCCTGGCAAATGACCTGGAGACGCTGATCTGGCTGGCAAACCTGGCAGCCCTTGAACTCCACGTGCCTCTGGCAAGGGTATCATCCCCGAAAAACCCCGATTCCATGGTCTTCGACCTTGACCCCGGGGAAGGCGCCAGCATCCTCCATTGTTGTCGCGTCGCCCTCGTGGTCAGGGACCTGCTCTCCCAGATGGGCCTGACAAGCCTGGTCAAGACCTCAGGCAAGAAAGGGCTCCACGTGTACGTACCGCTCAACAGGCCGGAAGCGACTTTCGAGCAGACCAGGACTTTCTCAAAGGCGGTGGCGGAATTACTTCAGCGCAATCTCCCGGACCTGGTGACGGCAAAAATGGCGAAGGAGTACAGGACGGGAAGGGTCTTCATCAACTGGTCGCAGAACGATCCCTCAAAGACTATGATCGGTGTCTATTCACTGCGTGCCAGGGAGAGACCGACGGTCTCCTTTCCCCTCACCTGGGAGGAGCTGGAGCATTTTCCCGGCGAAGGCGATCCGGAAACGCTCCAGGTCACTCATTCGGAGGCGCTGAAAAGAGTCGAAAGGAATGGCGACCTCTTTAAGGAAGTCTTAACGAGGAAGCAGACCCTCCCCCATCTATAACATGGACCTGAAAGAATACGAATCGAAACGCGATTTCAAGAAGACGCCGGAACCGGAACCGGGCACCCTTCCCGGGGCGGAAGGCCTTGTATTCGTCGTCCACAAGCATGCGGCGAGAAACCTCCACTATGATCTCAGGCTCGAACTTGACGGCGTCCTGAAGAGCTGGGCCGTGCCCAAGGGACCTTCCATGGACCCGTCGTCGAAGAGGCTCGCCATGATGGTGGAGGACCACCCCTTCGACTACAAGGATTTTGAGGGGGTCATCCCTGAAGGCAACTACGGGGCGGGGAGCGTCATCATCTGGGACAGGGGCTACTACCATCATCCCCTTGCCAAAAACGGAAAGGAGAACGGGGAACTCCTCAAGGAAGGACTGGAGAAAGGGGACCTGAAATTCATTCTCCACGGCGAGAAACTACATGGCCAATTCGCCCTGGTGAAGATCAGAAGCGATGAGAAGTCCTGGCTCCTTCTGAAGAAGAAGGACCAGTACGTCGCCGGAGAGGAGGTCCTCAAGGAGAACCGCTCCGTCCTTTCCAACAGGACCCTTGACGAGGTCGCCCGCGATGCTGCCGGCACACCCCTGAAACAGGAGAAGCTTGACCGTGTCCGGATTCGGGAAGTGATGGAAAAGGAGGACCTGAAGGATGCGCCGTTAACGCCCATGCCGCACCGGCTGGAACCCATGCTGGCAACGCTGGTCAAGGAACCCTTCGATAAAGAGGACTGGATCTTCGAGGTGAAATGGGACGGCTACCGGGCCCTTGCCGAAATCCGCGACGAGGGTATCTCACTCTATTCCAGGAACGGGCTCTCCCTTAACAAGAAATTCAAACCCGTGGCGGATGCTCTGGACCGGTTCGGATTTGAGGCCCTCCTCGACGGCGAGGTCGTGGTTGTCGATGACCAGGGTTACCCGAATTTTCAGATGCTCCAGAATTACGAAAAATCGAGGACCGGCCATTTGATCTATTACGTCTTCGACCTGCTCCACTTTAACGGGCATGACCTGACAGGCCTGCCCCTTATCAGGCGAAAAGACCTCTTGAAACAGGTCCTCCCTTCGACGCCGCTCGTGAAACTGAGCGACCATGTATGGAAGGAGGGCACGCTTTTTTTCAATGTGGTCAAGGAGAAGGGTCTCGAAGGGGTTATGGCAAAATACTCACGGAGCCTCTATCGGCCCGGGAAAAGAAGCAGGCACTGGCTGAAGGTCAAGACCCACCTCACCCAGGAGGCGGTAATCGCCGGATTCACGGAGCCCAAGGGTGGCAGGGAGAATTTCGGCGCCCTGGTCCTGGGTGTCTTCGATGGAAATGACCTGGTCTATGCCGGCCACCTGGGGACCGGATTCGGGACCGATACCCTGAAGGAACTGCGCCGGAGGCTTGAACCCCTGATCGTTGCGAAATCGCCTTTCAGGGAAGAGCCGAAGACGAATACACCCGTCACATGGGTGAAGCCCGAACTGGTCCTGGAAGCGGCTTTCCAGAGCTGGACCGGTGAGGGCCTCATGAGGCAGCCCGTATTTGTCCGGCTTCGAGAGGATAAAGAGGCAAAGGATGTGGTGAGGGAAGATGGGAGCGGGTGATGAGGAGAGACAGGGGTCAAGGGGAGAGACAGGGGTCAAGGGGAGAGACAGGGGTCAAGTGATGGAGAGACAGGGGTCAAGCAAGAAATGCCACAGACAAGTGCCTTAGATTCCAAGGCTAGTGCCAAAACCGATGGCTATGGGTCGTCCTACACAAACACGCTCGTTCCGCTCCAGCGGCTCCACTCGCTCGCATTCGGCTTCGGAACTTTTGCTTACGCAAAAGACCGAGCTTCCTTGCCTCATGACGGTTTGCTCAAGGACAACCCTCCGCCATCTCAAGCCAAGTATAAGAGGCTATTCTATGCCGGATTCGCACAAGTCACTGTGCGAACTTATGCGAATCAGGCTTGGGTGGGATGCGGCATGGAAAAATGGTTCAGATTCGGATGGGCTGCGAGTATTACTGACCGAGGACTGTACTGTATGTACGTCCGAGGGCGTAAACGGAGCAGAGCGCCGAAGATGAACATTTTGAACATACCACATCCCGGCCAACATCTAACCAGAGACCTGCAAAAAGAAATAGGAGACACTCCATGAAAATCTACATCGGTACCAGCGGGTACGGATATAAGGAGTGGAAGGGAGGATTCTATCCCCAAAAGATCCAGCCAAAGGAGATGCTCCGTTTCTACTCTGACCGCTTCGACGCGGTTGAGATAAACAACACCTTCTACCACATGCCGCAGGCCGCCGTCCTGGCATCCTGGGCCGAGCAGGTCCACGATGATTTCGTATTCGCCGTCAAAGCGCCCCAGACCATAACGCACATGAAGCAGTTGAGAAACGTCAACTCCGAGACGGAATACTTCTTCAGGGCCCTCCCCGCTCTCGGCAAAAAGCTGGGTCCCGTCCTCTTCCAGTTTCCCAAGAGCTTCCGGGTGGACCATTCCCTCCTCCAGGGGTTTCTTTCGCTCATCCCCCGGAAGGCATCCTGCACCTTCGAGTTCCGCAGCCCCTCGTGGCAAGACGATGAAACCCTCCAACTCCTCCGCGACAGGGATTTCGCCCTCTGTGTATCCGATGCCGAGGATAACCCCGCAGAGGAGATTGTGGATACGGCGAAGTGGGGCTACCTGCGCCTGCGCCGTGCCTACTATTCCGATGCCGAGCTGACAGAGTGGCTGAAACGGACCGTCTCCCGGGACTGGGAGAAGGTCTTCATCTTCTTCAAACACGACGAGGAAGGCGCGTCACCCGAATTGGCCCTCCGTTTTCAGGGGATAGCCGGCTCCGCCTCGAAATAGAGCTGAGATAAACCAAAGGCCGGATTGTGTTAGAAAAAGACGACAAGACCGAGCGGGATCAGAAGCCTGATGACTGCGGGTCGCCCTACGCAAACACGCTCATTCCGCTCCTGCGGCTCCATTCGCTCGCGTTCGGCTTCGGAACTTTTGCTTGCGCTAACGGTTCAATCGCGAAGGTATTGTCGAGCGACAAAGACCGAGCTTCCTCG
>CAYOYU010000295.1:0-4945 GCA_964408265.1 uncultured Syntrophorhabdaceae bacterium | reverse complement strand
GTGGTCCATGATCTGGACGCGCTTTACGTAGAGGGTGGGGCCCATCTTGAAATCCTTGTAAAGGATGTTGAAGGGTGCTTTGGAGGGGATGTAGAGGAGGGCGGTAAATTCGGAGGTACCCTCTGCCTTATAGTGGATTGCTTTGGCCGGAGGGACGTGATCGTGGGAGAGGTGCTTGTAGAATTCCGCGTATTCCTCCTCTCCGATCTCCGACTTGTCTCTGAGCCAGATGGCCTTCATGGAGTTGAGGGTCTGCTCCTCTTTGACTTTTACGGTCTGCGTCTTATCCAGTTCACTCTGTTTCTCCCGCTCCACCTCCATAACGATGGGGTGCTCGATAAAATCAGAGTATTTCTTCACCACGTTCCTGATTTCCCATTCTTCAAGGTAGCGCTTCTCTTCGGCCTTGACGTGGAGGACCACATCGGTACCCTTGCGTGGCTTGCCCACGTCTTCCACGGTAAAAGAACCATCCCCCGTCGATTCCCATTTGACCCCTACCGTTCCCCCGCTGCCGGCACGGCGGGAAATTACGCTGATTTTGTCGGCGACCATGAAAGACGAATAGAACCCCACGCCGAACTGGCCGATCAGTTCAGGGTTGTCCTTGACCTCTTTGCTCTGGAGGAGATTGATAAATTCCTTGGTCCCCGAATGGGCGATGGTGCCAAGAGACTCGATGATTTCATCCCTGGTCATACCGATGCCGTTGTCGCTTATGGTGAGGGTCCCGGCTTCCTTGTCGGGGACAATCATGATCTGCCAGACGCCCCCATCCTCGCTGATGCAACTGTTTGTGAGCGATTCGTAACGAGCCCTGTCGATGGCATCGGATGCGTTGGAAATCAGCTCCCTCAGAAAGACTTCTTTATGGGAGTAGAGGGAATGGATCATCAGATCCAGGAGCTGTTTTACTTCTGTTTTGAATTCATGTTTTTCTGCTGTCATACTCTTCACCTCATCCATTTAAGCCGTCGTCCGGCCCGATCTTCAGGAGTCGGACCTGATTTGCCGGACCGACAGGCATGATTGTTAGTTTTGTGTAAAGTTAAGACAGACCAAAGGACAAGTCAAGAAACTAAAAGCTTTTCATCGGGGTCGACTCAGGTGCTATAATAGAGCTCATGTTCATAAAAAGCATCCCTAAGAAACTTCAGCAGGTCATACTCGCCATAGTCCTTATCATACTTATCGGCACCACAGGGTTCAAGATCGCAGGCGGCGAAGAGAAAAGCATTCTCGATGCCCTCTACATGACCGCCATTACCATCACCACCGTAGGTTACGGCGACGTCATGGGTGTGGAAAGGAGCGCCTTCGGTAAGATCTTCACCATATGTTTCGTCTTCCTCGGCGCAGGCATGGTGGCTTACCTTTTTACAACCCTTGCGGCGTATATTATCGAAGGCGAGTTGAAGAGGGTTTTCAGGAGGAGGGCAATGGAGAAACGGATAGAAAAAATGAAGGACCACTTCATCGTTTGTGGAATCGGCATGGTGGGATTGTATGTGGTGCACGAACTCTTCATTACGAGGCGCCCTCTGGTAGCCATCGATGTGGATGAAACGAAGATGGACCTTATGAAAGCCCACCTCCTCGATATTGACCTTGTTGTGGGTGACGCCACCGAGAACGAGGTCCTCTGGAAGGCCATGATCGAACATGCCAAGGGACTCTTCGCCACCACCAATTCCGACAACGACAATATCGTTATTGTCCTCACCGCCCGGCAGCTCAACCCGGACCTGCGGATCGTCTCAAGGTGTAATGACACGAAGAATATAGATAAAATACGAAGGGCCGGCGCAGACAACGTAGTTGCCCTAAACTACATAGGAGGGCTGCGCATGGCCTCGGAAATGGTGAGGCCCCATGTTACCTCCTTCCTCGACATGATGCTCCGTGATAAGAAATCGCCGCTGAGGGTGGAGGAGGTGCATGTTCCGACCCACAGCCCCTTTGTGGGCAAGCCTGTTGGTGTCATCAACTTCAAGGAGATAGGCAACATCCTTCTGATTTCAGCGAGAAAGAGCGATGGCGAATGGGTCTATAACCCCTACCCCGATACGATCCTGGAGAAGGACATGAGCCTCATCGTGCTTGCCACCGCCGATGAGAAAGAGAAATTTCAGGACCTGGTCGGCCATGAGCATCGCGCCGCCTCACATCACCACAAGCATTCCGAAGCAGTACCCCGGAAAGAGTAGACGGTCCAAGCGGTTGTCCCGAATAAGATTGGACCGCAAGAGTAGACGGTCCAAGCGGTTATCCCGATAAGATTGGACCGCCACCCGAAGTTTCCTCCGGGTGGCGGTCCCGTTCATCCCACGCCTACAGGGGCGGTTGCACCCCTGTACCCCTTCCATATACCCGATTGCCGAGCATACGATTGTATCATGGTATGTATACAATCCCGGCGATGGCAAGGTCAAGCTTTTTCGATCAACCGGGGTTGATGAAAGCCACCACCTCTTCCCACCATTCTTTGTCAACAAAGGCGAGCCAATCGTTGTGCCCGGCCTTCGGGATAATCCACATTCTTTTTGGCTGCGGGAGTGACCGATAAAGGGTGTCTGCGTGGTTCAGGGGGATCAGTTCATCCCGCTCTGCCCCCACTACGGCTACCCTCTTGGGGAAGGACTTCAGGTTATCCATGCTGTCATAATTGTCTCTCAAAAGCAGTGAGACGACGAAGGAGGGAAACTTGGTTTTTGCCACGGCAGCGAGTGTATCCCAGGGTGTGATGAGGATGATGCCCTCTATGGCCGGGGCAAGGTCTCTTGCCGCAGCCGCAGCCACCCCGCATCCGAGGGACTCGCCCAGGAGGAAAAGAGGCCCCCGGTATTTCTCGCGAACGAGACGGATGGTCTCCCGGGCATCCCTGGCAAAGGAGTCCTCCCCCACGGCTCCTCCTCTTCCCCCATAGGCCGGATACTCGGCCAGGATGACCCTGTACCCCATGGGGCCGAGGATCTGGACGTAGAATGCCCTGTCCAGCGCAGTGCCTCCGTTTCCGTGGAAAACTACGATAGTACCCCTGGTTTCTGCGGGTTCGGCGAGGGCTATAAAACCGCGGTACCCATCTCCCGGAACGGGCCAGAATCGAAGGTGCTGTGAAGCGGCGAGGCTTTCCGAAGGCCTGGGTCCGCCTGGGTCATAGAGAAATTGGTCCTGGATGCTGCAGCCCCAGGATGAGAAGGAGATAATCACGAGGAGGTAGAGAAGCTTCATTGCGACAGATTATACTTCTTCTCTCGCCTTCTTTCCATGCCTTAGGCGAGTCTGACCGGGAGGGGCACGGACACCGGTCTTTATTGACAGCCCCCATGGTGAAATGCTACTGTTCTTTTGAGGTGAATTCATGAAAATAGCCATTTCAGGAAAAGGTGGAGTAGGTAAGACGACGCTTGCCGGTGTCATGGCGCGGATACTCGCCGCACGAGGCATCAAGGTCCTTGCCATCGATGCGGATTCCGATTCCAATCTCGCCAGTGCCATAGGCGTGGATCGCGCAAAGATGTTGCAGCTCCAGCCCCTGGCACAAATGACGGAATTCATCGAAGAACGGACGGCATCAAAGAAGGGGACGTACGGCTCCTTCTTCAAACTGAATCCCAAGGTGGATGACATCCCGGACCGCTTTTCCGTTGAAAAGGACGGCATCAAGCTTGTGCTCCTGGGGAATATCCCGGAAGGCGGCGGAGGTTGCTTCTGTGCCGAGAACGTGCTTCTCAAGAGCCTCCTCTCCTACGTGATCATAGAACGGGACGAATATGTCATCGTCGATATGGAAGCCGGTCTGGAGCATCTGGGGCGGGGCACCACGGAGTACGTGGACGCGCTCATCGTAGTGGTAGAACCCGGCATGCGTTCCATCCAGACGGCCCATCAGGTGAAGAAGCTGAGCAGCGACCTCAGGATAAAACGCGTCTATGTAGTGGGAAACAAGGTTGTGGGGGAATCCGATGTTGCCCTCATCAAGGAGAACCTTGGGGAGCTGCCTTTTCTCGGGTACATGAGCTACAACGAGAAGATCCTTGAAGCCGATAAACTAGGCGTCTCACCCTATGACATAGATAAACTGGTTACAGCCGAAGTGGAGCGAATCATGACGGGCCTCGAAGAGGACTTGAAAAAAGACCTGAAATGAGGAAGATCCTAGCCTTCCTGAACCTCGTCTTCACCACCATATTTCTCTCCTGTCTGGCCCTTCTCGTTTCATTCGTGGACAGCAAAGGGGAAAAGATCCATGCCATCTCACGCTTCTGGGCCAGAAGGCACCTCAGGGTGTCAGGTGTTACGGTCCGGACGGAGGGGCTTGAGAGGCTGACTGAACCGCCCTACACCCTCATGTGCAATCATCAGAGCGCCCTGGACATTTACTCGCTCATTGCCTCGCTGCCCTTCTCTTTCAAATGGATCGCCAAGAGGGAGCTGTTCAGTATCCCCTTTCTCGGGTGGGCCATGACGAGGGCCGGCTACATAAGTCTGGACAGGGAGAACCCGAGAGAGGCACTCAAGGCCATCGAAGATGCGGCAGGGAAGATCAGGAGTGGTGCAAACGTCATCATCTTTCCCGAGGGGACAAGGAGCGAGGATGGCCTTCTCCTGCCTTTCAAAAAAGGCGGTTTTACCCTTGCCCTCAAGGCTAAAGTTCCTATCATGCCCATAGGAATCTCCGGCACCAACAGGCTCCAGCCAAAGGGATTCCTTCTTGCGAGAGAGCCGGGCGAGATCTGCATCAGGATCGGCGAACCGATTTACTTGAGCGGAGAGCGCGCTGCCAAGGCTCAGGTCATGGATGAAGTGAAGAGACAGATAGAAGGGCTAATCATATGTCAGGGGAATTGAAGAAAGAGATCCTCGGGATCGGGCTCATGGGCGTGTTCCTTTTCTTTCTCGTGAGCCTTCTCTCCTACCACCCTTTTGACCCGTCCTTCAATAC
>CAYOYU010000294.1:0-4982 GCA_964408265.1 uncultured Syntrophorhabdaceae bacterium | reverse complement strand
AGTCGGTCATCTGCCACTAGTTACTTAAGGACCGGATCATTACATTCTACATAGCGTTCGCTGCATGTTCATTTATGCAGATGCGATGGTCATCCGACGCGGCGGGGAGGGACGTTCGATTAAAGTCCTTTCTCTGTGGGCCGATAAGAAAGAAGGACTTTCAGTATGAAGGACTTTGCCACCACTCTAGAATCAGCTCAAAAGGTCGACAGAAGGACGTTCTTCAGAAGGTTCGCCCAAGTGGCGGGTATTACGGCAGTAGCGGCAGGGATCGTAACGGCGACCCCTGACAAGGCGGATGCCTTCTTTTCCTTCGGGCCGAAGGTCAATCCCAAGTGGAAAGGGCTGGTGGCGCAACTCAAAGAGTATGTCACCCGTGCATACGTAAATTATGATTCGGAAAAGGCCAAACTGGCGCTTGAATCTATGAAGGGCTACGGTTTCGCCGAAAGCGACATAATGCCGCTCCAGAACGTCAACAGAGGGCTGATCTCGAAAGGTTTCTTTCTCACACACTTCTATCTTGAATCGGCCGCTTCCATACCGGCGATCAAACTCTTCACCATCGCTAAAAGAGACTTCTTCGACAGTTTCACCGTGAATGGAAAGAAAAGAACTACGATATTGGGTAGGAAGATGGTCGGTTTTGACCGTGTCCTGCTCGGAGATGAGGTCTTTTCAACACGTGATGTGCCTCCTGTTGCCTTGCCTTACAATCTTGCCCCCGCCGGCTCCGAGAAACCGGAGTGGGTGATCGCTGTTCCCTATGGATGGATACATGATTTATATGGAAGGCGGGCTGCGGGCATAGAGGAACGATTGGTCGAAGAGTTGACGATTCACGAGATCACCCATATCATGTACCAGACCCGGGACGAACTGCTTCCGTTTTTGGCCCAGTTCGGTTACAGGATCGACGATGACCGGCCCGTGCAGGACGTCGGCGATGAAATCAGCTATCTGAGGGAGAAGTCGCTCACCTATCACCAGGCAGAGCGGCTGATCATGGAACGGGTTTACGACGCAGACACGTATTACGGGAGTTCCGGAAACTCTTCGCATCTCGGTGCTCTCAAGCAGATAAAGGATGACCTCGTGAAATTGTCCGAGCAAGTGAACAAACTGGACTCCAGGTATCCCAAGAACCTGCTCAGGATTTCTGATCAACAGTGTTACGCCAGTATGGCTCTGTTATATGACAGGGCAGCACGGCAATTTGCCACGGCCGGATCGCAGCCGGCGAGCAGTCTCCTCTAGGAATAACCCCCCCTACTCATAAGCTGTCTGTCAAGCACCATTCATCGGGCAACAAACCGGATTGCTCATAGAACCATTATCAGGAATTACTTACATAAATAATCAGGATTCACTTACAGACAAAAATAACGCCTCCATTGTAAAAAAGAGAAAGTAAAAAAAAGACTTAGAGGAAAGGGCAACAGGAAAGGAAGAAGCTGGATAAGGGTGGTCTGGATAATCCTTCAATCCCAGGACATTACTGACAGCGGCAGGGTTTCATACTGATTGTACGCACCTTCATGTACGTGTATACCGAGGATCTTATTGTTTCTTTGGCGGGGCTCAAGATGGAGTCCAATGGCGGTAGCCTGTCAATTTTAGGTGGTAGGAAATGGCCAATTTCAGTACCGAGCTGATATGCATGAAGTGCAGAAGACTTTACCCTGTGGAATTGAGAAAGATGAGACTGAACATCCATCACCCCTGTCCTGCCTGTGGGTCCTGGAATAGTATCTCCGAGGAACAGGCCATCAAGACACAGCGGCTTTTGGAAGCGCTTGAACGCAGGGAAAAAGAGGCGACATCACCGAAGCCTCTAGCGAACGCGTGACATAACCATGAAGATCATAATCCTTGCAGGTGGGAGCGGAACACGGCTCTGGCCTTTGAGCAGAAAGAACTTCCCCAAACAGTTTCTCAAGCTCTTCGGTGGTACATCGCTCTTGTAGAATACGGCAGAGAGGTTCCTGGGGACAGCCAATCAGGATGATATAATAGTGATCACCAACAAGGCTTACGAATTCAACGTACAATCAGATCTTCCCTGGCTGCAGCACATTATCTGCGAGCCCGCAGGGAGAAATACTGCGCCTGCCATCGCACTAGCCATGAGGTATGCAATCCAGAAATTGGGATGCAGCGACGATGAAATACTTTTTGTATCCCCTTCGGATCACTTAATCGAACCCACGGAAAGATTCCTGGAGTATCTCCTCCTTTCTGAAGAGATTGCCAGGGATGGGAAGCTCGTGACCTTCGGAATCAGGCCCATACGGCCCGAGACGGGGTACGGGTACATAAAGGCGGACACGGGTTGTCCGCTAGCCGGGGGCCGGGCCTACGGGGTGGCGGAATTTGTGGAAAAGCCGAACCTGAAGAAGGCGGAACACTTTCTCTCAGAGGGGAACTACTACTGGAACTCAGGCATGTTTGCCTTCAGCGTAGGTGCCATGAGAAAAGAACTCTTCAGCCACGCACCTCGGATACGCACCATGTTCGATCTGGGCTTCGATGAGATGATAGCCTCATTTGAGCAAATGCCCTCCCTATCAATAGACTACGCCGTCATGGAAAAGTCGGCAAATGTGGCGATTGTCCCCGCAGAGCTCCAATGGAACGACATAGGGTCATGGGATGGGCTCTTCGGGACTGGCTTTCCGGAAAACCAAAACAGCATTAGCATCGATTCGCAGGGTACGCACATAATCGGCAGTGAGCGGGTAGTAGCCGCCATTGGCCTGGAAGACTGCATCATCGTCGATACCGCGGATGCGCTGCTCGTGGTAAAGAAGGGGAGCGGCCAGAAGGCGAAGGATGTAATGGAACGCCTCACGGAATCGGGACGCAAAGAAGCCCTGGAGCATGTGACCACGTTGAGGCCCTGGGGAAGTTTTACCAACATGCAGGAAGCCCAGGGATACAAGGTCAAGAAGATACGGGTGAACCCGAAAGAGAAGCTGAGCCTGCAGTTCCATCACCACAGGTCCGAGCACTGGGTGGTCGTGAAGGGTAGGGCAAAAGTGACTGTAGGGGGCAGGGAAGAGATTCTTGGCGAGAACCAGTCGACCTTCATACCGGTATTGGCCAGGCACAGGCTGGAGAACGTTGAATCTACGCCTATCGAAATAATCGAGATCCAGTACGGCGAGTATCTGGGGGAAGACGATATTACCAGGATCGAAGATGTATATGGCCGCATCGGATAAGGGGACTATAATTACCAGCTTGAATGTTGAGATTCTAAGGGGACATGTATGCGAAGAGCTTTAATTACGGGCATTACAGGTCAGGACGGTTCGTACCTTGCGGAATTCCTGCTCTCCAAAGGCTACGAGGTGCATGGTCTCATCCGCCGCGCGAGCACATTCAATACGGGGCGGATCGACCACATATATGCCGATCCTCATTCAAGCGATGTACGGTTCTTCCTCCATTACGGGGATCTTTCCGACTCAGGCCAGCTATCACACCTGATCTACAATATCCAACCGGACGAGGTCTACCACCTGGCCGCCCAGAGCCATGTCCGCGTAAGTTTCGACATGCCGGAGTACACAGGGGATTCAACTGCCCTCGGCACCACACGCATCCTGGAAGCCATACGGCGAAGCGGCAATAAGATCAGGTTCTACCAGGCCTCGTCTTCGGAGATGTTTGGCGCCTCACCTCCTCCCCAGAATGAAAAGACACTCTTCTATCCCCGCAGTCCTTACGCTGCAGCGAAGATATATGCCTTTTGGATGACGGTGAACTACAGAGAGGGTTACAATCTGTATGCCTGCAATGGCATTCTGTTCAACCATGAATCTCCGCGGCGTGGTGAAACATTTGTTACCCGGAAAATCACGCGGGCCCTGGCAAGCATCCTTGCCGGAAGAAACTCGAAGCTCTATTTGGGAAATATTGATGCCAGGCGGGACTGGGGTTTCGCCTCGGAGTACGTGGAGATGATGTGGCTTATGCTTCAACAGGAGAAGCCCGATGATTACGTAGTTGGAACCGGCGAGAGTCATTCGGTGCGTGAGTTTCTGGAAACCGCATTCCGGTACGTCGGAATCGACATCGAGTGGCGGGGTTCCGGCATCGATGAAAAAGGCATCGTCCGGTCCGTCGAGAACCGTTCGATCTCCAACTTCCCACCCCGCACGCCGAACTTATCATCCGGCGATGTCTTAGTTGAAATCGATCCCCGATATTTCAGACCGACGGAGGTCGATTGCCTCCAGGCCGACATCAGCAAGGCGAGAAGCATTCTGAACTGGGAACCGAGAACGACCTTCGAGGATCTGACAAAGGTTATGGTTGATTACGATCTGCAGGCTGCCGGCATAGAGCCTCCCGGCCAGGGCATAGCCATGTGTGCAGAAAAGAACTTCCATTACACAAACCATAACATCTCACTCTGCGCGGCCGGCGAATAGCGTCCAGCCAAGAGCCATTTGCACTATCATTATCCTGACACGTATCTTCTTTTCCCATGCCAACTGTTCATGCCCAGGTACATGAGGTCCCTGTTTATTATGAAAGAGGCCAGAAAAACAACGGGAGGTAACAACATGAAAATGCTCCTTGTTTCGGCATTTGTTTTCGCTTCCATCCTGATGATCTTCCCCGCGGCGCACGCAACGGTCGCGAGCGACGTAGCCGCGGGCCAACCAATGACAGCGGTGTTCCAGAATGCCCTCGCTGCCGGCCTGACCTACCAGCAGGCTATTCAGCAGGCTATTCAGGCGGGTGCAGATGCAAAAGCGGTTGTCACGGCGGCTTTGCAGACCGGTGCACCCCTGGCAAACGTCATGACGGTGGCTATCAGTGCCGGTGCACCTCCGGCCATGGTGGTTTCGGGAGCCCTGGCTGCGCAACCGGGCGCTGCTTCAACGATTGTATCCGTCGCGGGACAGGCGAGGCCCGATGCCGCCTCGGCGATAGTGGTAGCGGCTGTTGCCGGTGCCCCAAACCAGGCA
>CAYOYU010000293.1:0-5080 GCA_964408265.1 uncultured Syntrophorhabdaceae bacterium | reverse complement strand
ACACCAGTCGCACCGGTAATACCGACTACGATCTTCTTCACTCGATCCTCCATACGGGCCTACTCGTTATCCTCCTTGGTCCTATGTATGCATTGCAACTTGGGCGTCATATCGCTCGTTATGTGCTCCCAACACTTATTGCAGGAAATGCATGCGGCTGTCTGTGTCTTCCCCGCCTCTAGGGAGCGTACCAGATCGGGCTGCCTTATGAAGGGCCGACATAAGGATATAAAATCCGCTTCGTTGGCATTTATTACTTCCTCCATCAGGCTCAGACTTCGCAGACCTCCCACCATCACTACCGGTATGTTCACGCGACTTTTGACCTGCCGTGTCCACTCGCGAAAATAGGCCTCTCCATCACGTTTGATTTTGAGTCGAAACTCTGTCTGTCCGTAATCGGAGCCGCGTAGGCCCTGGCTCACTTCAACGGAGTCATAGCCAATTCTGGCCAAGCGAATTGCCGCTTCCAATCCCTCCTGAAATTCAAGACCACCCGAGAAACCGTCGGCCACTCCAAGTTTGATCATCACTGGGTACTCCGGCCCCACCTGCGCACGAGTAGCCATGTAAATCTCCCTGTGCAACCTAAGCCGGTTTTCCAGTTTGCCTCCCCACCTGTCCTCGCGGTGGTTGCTCTTGGGTGAAAGAAACTGGGCAAGTAGATAGGCGTGGGCGCCATGGATCTGGATCGCGTCGCAACCGGCCTCCCGGACTCGGCGAGCCGCGCGACCGAAAGCCTCGATAGTCGCCCATAGCTCCTCTTCCGTTATCTCCCTGCAATTCCCGTGGAAGTAGGGATCTTTATCCTCGCCGGCGGTAAACTTTGAAGGCCCCACCGCTTCCATGCCCATGAGATGCAACCGAGGAAACGCCTCCCGTCCAGCGTGAAAGAGTTGCACCGCCAGTTTTGAACCATGAGCGTGGACAGTGTCCGCCAACTTCTTAAGTCCCGGGATGAATTTGTCATCAGTGAGGGAATTTTGCACTGGCGAGGCTTTCCCCATACGGTCGACATTGAAGATCGCACTCACGATTAGCCCGATGTTTCCTTTAGCAAGAGTTTTATAAAGTTCAATCTGCCAGTCTGACACAAAGCCACCTTTGTCGGCTCCTCCATCATACGTGGCCGAACGAACAAAACGGTTGGGAATCTCCAGGTTACCGATTTTGGCGGGGTTGAAAAGAATGCTCATAAGACCTCCATATTATCTAGATATGCTTGCTATCAAGCAAGGTTGGTTATTCCACGGCTGAACCCCATCGTGTCTAACTCGCACGTCACCGTGGCAAGGGAATTGATGGTGCAGGAGTAACGCAACGCATCCCCGCTCACACGTTCCCTAACCACAGGGAGACCATGGGAAACCGGATTCCGCCCATATACGCATCATTTTCCGGTAACTGGTCTTCTTAGCACTGCTTTCCCTTTGTTTACTCTTCAAAAAAGTGGTTTTGTTTTACATTTGGTACCGGAAGCCTACGTAAGCAAAACATGTGCCAGCCTTGAGCAACTGACCTACTTTTGTGGTTACGAAACGCAGTCCGGGAACAAGCCAATAAATAAGATGATTGAACGCGTAACAAAAGGTAACGGAATGGTTGTAACAGGACGTCACTTCTTCGAATCAGACAGGTCGCCGAGAGAAAGGCAAGCTTTGCCCGCCATCTTCTGCCTCAAGACATTGTTGGCCGCGGAGCGATGACGTTATCCTTGCTATCTGTAAGACGGAATGAGTCTCCGAATAGAGTAGAGTTACCTCGCAGTGCCGATAACGGCAACTGTTCTGCGTTAGTGCCCCCCCTATTGCATCGAACGAAGAAGTCGTTTATCATAGATCATATTGCAGGTCAGTATCTCTGAAGTGATTTTGAAAACTCTCCTATCTAATCTCGAACCAGTGAATTGCGGTGGACCGCTCCTCTTAAACAAGACAAGCGGGGGTTCGAGATTACGGAACAAGAATTGTATGTTGTATGAAGCAAAAGAAGGACAATGATATATATGCTTAGGTTCCTTTATGGGGAAGGAGAAACATGAACGAAACAGAATTCATCGGCTTTCGGTCGGTTCTCGATGCAATTCCTTTTGGTATCTCAGTTCTTAATCAAAATCTTAGAATCGAATGGGCGAACCAAGAAATCGTAAAATACTCTTTGAGAAAAGATTCGTCTCAAATGAGAGGAAAGTTGTGTTACAGGGAGATTCTAGGTAATCATAAACCCTGTAACGATTGCCCTGTATTATTGTGTTTCAGGACGGGGAGGATAACGCGAATGGAACTAATCGCTGATCACAACGGCGAAGCACGAAGTTTTTCCGTTTTGGCGATCCCTTTTAAGAATGGGGACAGCTTGATGGTTATCGAGATCGTTCGCGATATAACATATCAGAAAATGCTGCAAGATCAACTCAACCATTCTAATGAACTCACCAAGACGATACTTGATAATGCACCAATATCTATCTTTACAATCGATACGAATGGTCTTTTCACCAGTATGAATTCGGTAATGGCTCAGAAAACAGGGCTAGGGGATCATGCAAAAGACATTTTGATTGGTCGCTTCAACTGGATCAAGAATCCTTACACTATAAAGTGTGGTCTAGCTGAGCGTATAAAAGAAAGTCTTAGCACCGGAGAGGTTGTCCAGGTCTGGGATTTTCCATTTATCAATTACAAGGGCGACAGGAATTTGTATATGAATCTGACAGGTGTTCCATTGTATGGAACAAATGGCAAGATTGAAGGACTATTATGCATAATAGAAGATACAACGGAAAGGGTGAAGACGCAGGCGTTGCTTGCTCAGGAGGCAAGGATGGCAGCGGTTGGGAGATTGGCCGCAAGCATTGCCCATAATCTCAATAATCCGCTCGCTACCATCGCGGCAAACTCAGAGTTGTCCATCGGACTCTGCCATTCTCTTGAGGAGACTTATCAACAAAATGACAAAGATCCGTGGAGAAGTCTCAAACACTACAATAAGGTAATCAAGGCCGAAGCCTTCCGCTGTACAAATGTAATCAATGATATACTTAAGTTAAGCAGGAAAGAAGGCTTCAGATTGGAGCAGTTGGATCTTAATAAGGTGCTTGCTAGCGTGATCAAGGGAATCAACTTTCAAAAACACGGAATAAAGCTTGTAAAGAACCTCCAGCCTGACCTACCTTCAATCAACTGTGATGGCAGGGCACTCCAGCAGGTATTCCTGAATCTCCTAAACAACGCCATAGACGCTCTCGCCTCAAAGCCGCACGCGAGAATTACCATAAGAACCCGCTATAGGCACAATACTGTTATTGCAGAAATTAAAGACAATGGCATGGGAATTCCGGATGAAATAATGGACAATATTTTTGAACCGTTCTTTACAACAAAACTGTCCACGAAGGATCTAGGGCTTGGTCTGGCGTTCTGTTATGAGTTTTTGAAGGAGATGGGAGGAGAGATGAAGGTAAAAAGTAAGGCTGGCCAGGGAACTACCTTTCAAATCGTTCTGCCAACCGACGCTGATGGAGGACATAATTAACATGATCTGCATCTTGCTCGTTGATGACGAACGAGAACTTGTAAAGGCATTTAAGACCAGGTTGGAGAATGATGGTATGGAGGTTTCGATTGCCCATACAGGGGCAGCTGGACTTACCCTCCTCAAGAAGAGGAACTTTGATGTAGCTGTTTTCGATATAAGGCTTCCTGATGAAAACGGGCTTGATCTTCTTAAGATGGCCAAGACGATCCAACCTACCGTCGAAATAATAATGCTCACGGGCTATGCGTCGATTGAGACCGCGATTCAGTCAATGAAACTCGGTGCCTACGATTACCTTAAGAAACCTTGTGAGCTTTCCGAATTATCTAACCTAATAGAAAAAGCATACGAGAAAAAGACCCTTTGCCAGACAAACCTAGCCCTTGAAGAACATCTTCGGATACTAAAAACCCGTGAACAGATGTTGGGAGAGAGCAAGAATATAAAAGAAATTAAGGAATTAATCAGAATAGCGGCTACTTCTGATATTCCGGTTCTAGTGCAAGGCGAAACCGGCACAGGCAAGGAATTGGCGGCTATTGCCATTCACAATCTTAGTGCAAGGAAGGATAAACAGTTTGTGGCAATAAATGCCAGTAATTTGCAGGACAATATATTAGAAAGCGAATTATTCGGGTACAAGAAAGGGGCATTTACTGGGGCTGAAAAAGACAAACTGGGACTTTTAGAGATAGCAGACAAAGGCACATTCTTCATCGACGAAGTAGCTGAAATGGGTCTTTCTATACAGGCTAAGCTCTTAAGGGTCCTGGAAAAGAACAGCTTCATGAAATTAGGGGATACAAAGACAACCCAAGTGGATGTGCGTTTTGTGTGTGCCTCTAATGTCTCTCTAAAGGCTGCTATGAAGGAAAATAAGTTTCGAAAGGATCTCTATTATCGCTTGAATAACTTTACAATATTTCTCCCGCCCCTCAGGGAAAGAACGGATGACATACAACTTCTTGCCGAACACTTTATACAAAAATATGATAAACGGCATTTAACGAAAAGCTTGGCAAAGGAAGTGATGGCTATTTTCTCAGGTTATTCCTGGCCCGGAAACATAAGAGAGCTTTCGAACGTTATTGAAAGGGCGTGTTTACTGTCGGGAGATAGGCGAGAAATTGGAATCGCTGAGCTCCCCAATGACCTGCTGTGCAACCAGGACCAACAGGAAGAAAGCACGCAAGCCGGTTTGTTCACCGTGCCACTTTGTCTTGATGAAAACGAGCGGAACCTCATACTAAGAACCCTCAAACATACAGGCGGGAATAAGACCAAAGCGGCAGGATTACTAGGGATTTCACGCAAGACCCTTTACGAGAAACTGAAGAATATTTAGAAGACCTTCTTCAGCAGGTCTGCCCCGATGATGGCTTTCTCTACTTCCTTGGAGCCCTCATAGATCTCCACGATCTTGGCATCCCGGTAGAACCGCTGGATGTCATATTCTGCGATGTAGCCATACCCTCCGTGGAGCTGCAATGCCTGGTTGGCCACATAGACTGCAGTATCCCCCGCATTCCACTTTGCCATGGAG
>CAYOYU010000292.1:1085-5107 GCA_964408265.1 uncultured Syntrophorhabdaceae bacterium | reverse complement strand
CCCCGACCATGTAACCAAGCGGCGAGTAAAACGCCGAACGGAAGGGGTTGCCGTAGCTACCGTTAACCGTACCGTTGCGTTCCTGAAGCGCATTTACTACCTGGCGATCCGAGGAAACAAGTTCGACGGACCCAACCCCGTGGCGAAGGTCGAACAGTTCCAAGAGAATAATGAAGTGGTACGCTATCTGTCTGATAGCGAAGAAGCGTCCCTGCGGAAAGCCTGCGCCCCGGACTTCTGGCCGAAGGTGGAATTCGCTTATCTGTCCGGCCTGCGGCAGAATGAACAGTTCTGCCTAAAGCGAGACGACTTGGACTTCAACGCCAAGGTTATCACAGTTCAGGAAAGCAAACACGGCGAGAAGCGCCACATTCCAATGACTTCCAGGCTAGCCGAAATTCTCGAAGATGTGCTCGGCCCGCAGACCGAAGCGCAGAAGGTTGCGGGTTGGGTATGGCCGGGCCGGGAACCGGGAACGCACTTTACTGGTACCGGTGCGCTTCATGGCCTGGTAGCCGCCTGCAAGAGGGCTGAGCCCGAGGTGAGGAACTTTCGCTGGCATGACCTGCGGCATACGTTCTGTAGCCGACTGGCCATGGCCGGTGAACCGCTGGGAACGATCATGGAACTAGCTGGCCACAAAACCATGAGAGTGACAAAACGCTATACCCACCTTTCCGCAAAATACCGCCTGACGGCCATGGAAAAGCTGTCGCCAGGGCACCGGCAGGCCGACCCTGCAGAGGTCCCCTACTCCGACCCCAAGGCCCTGGCCGGGCTCCTGCGGGCCCGCATGGCCCCTTGCGACATCTCTGCCCTGGTGTCGGAACTTACCGCCGGAGTGCCTGCGTAGTTCCAGCCTCCCTCCCCCGCCGAATCCCGTGCCCCGGGTGTAACGACCCGGGGCTTTTTTTTATTCTTTCAGTAAACCCCACGAATCCCGAATAAAACATTTAATATCCCTGCAACAAAATAATAACAAATTCTGTGTTAACGGTTTACGGAATTATCTGGCAATCCAATTTCAAAACCATTAAAAACGGCTACACATAAGGCTTCCGACGTTGACAACACGTGACAGACATGCTAAGATAGGGCAAAGAGACAGGAGAAAAAGTTAACATTCCGTGCAGAACAAGAAGCCATCATACCATGCCCAGGATCGCCGCCTGAGCCTCAAAGACTTCGCCGCCTTCGCGGGCGTGCATGTGGATACCGTCAGGACCTGGATTCGGGCCGGGTACATCAAAGGCAGCCGCAACCCCAGGAATGCCAGGGCTAAAGACGGATCGCAGGGCTGGAGTCGTTTGTTTGTTTGGGAATCAGAGCTAAACAAGCTCAGATCCCGCAAACGGATCCCCATACACGAGGGCGAGATACCACCTTTGCCCCTACGCGAACGGGTGTCGCCGCTAATCAAGGCGATGCGTGCGAGTCTGCCGGATGATTGGCTTGAGGACTTGAAAGATTAACAGAGTTTGGATGCCGGGTTAACTGGCACACCAGAAATCGGTTCCTACGGGGACCGAAACAACTAAAAGGAGCGTAATTCCAACATGAATTACCAAAATCATAGCGACAGCTATGCCCCTGGACAACTGAATATGGTCCCATCCCTCCTGAATGAGGAGGCCCTGTATGGCAGCCTCTAAGATCGAATGGACCGAGAAAACCTGGAACCCGGTAACCGGGTGCGACAAAATCTCACCCGGCTGTAAGTTCTGCTACGCAGAGGTCATGGCGGGAAGGCTGAAACTCATGGGTCAGCCAAACTACAGGGACGGGTTCCAGGTGACGCTACAGCCGAACATGCTGGACCTGCCCCGCACCTGGAAAAAGGGTCAGCGAGTATTCGTGAACAGCATGTCGGACCTCTTCCATGTCAACGTCCCTCTGGAATACATACAGCAGGTGTTTGGGGTCATGGTTGAGTGCCCCCAGCACGAATTCCAGATCCTGACCAAGAGGGCCGAACGACTTGCGAACCTGGCTCCTAGCTTACCCTGGCCAGCGAATGTGTGGATGGGTGTCAGCGTAGAGAACGCCAAATACATGGGCCGTATGGATCACCTGCGGAAGGTGCCTGCAACGGTCCGGTTCGTTTCTGCCGAACCTCTGCTGGGCCCTCTCCCAGAGATGAACCTGGCCGGCATGCATTGGGTGATCGTTGGCGGCGAATCTGGCCACAAGTCTCAGGTACGGGCCATGGAAGAGGCGTGGGTCAGTGACATTATCCACCAGTGCAAGACGGCAGGGGTGGCCTGCTTCGTTAAGCAAATGGGGAAGGTTTGGGCCTGGAAGCACGGTCTCAAAGGCAAGGGCGGCGACCCGGAACACTGGCCACAGGACCTGCGTATCAGAGAGTATCCGCACCGATCTTGAGGGCCTGACGGATCTGTAACATGGTGGCAAACACAATCCCTTAACCTGCCGGACACACCCCGGCAATACCTATAGGTTACGATAGGGGCCTACCGAAAAACACCATGGGATTTAAAATGCCGCCCCTACCAGGGGGCGGCATTCATTTCCCCTAAAAAACAGCGATTGGAGAAGCACATGGACGCAGAAGCCCACCAGGAAAGGAGCACCGGCGAGAACACAGGCGCCGGAGTAGAGATCATACGCGCGGGGGAGAACGCCACACCAGGCCCAGAGGCTACGCGCCCCCGGATACGCGAATTCGCCCGGACGGACCTGGGGAACGCCGAGATGTTTGAAGCAGAATACGGGGAAGACCTGCGATACAACAAGAAATCAAAGACGTGGTTCCATTGGACAGGACGCCATTGGGAGCCCGACGAGGAAGGCCATGTCGAGCACTTGGCCAACGAATGCGCACGAAAGCGTCTTGCCATGGCTCGCGAAGACGACGAGAGAAAGTGGGCCCGGACCAGCGAGAGTGCCTCCAGGAACGCCTCCTGTCTCAAGCAGGCCCGAAGTCGACCTTCGCTCAGGTTGCAGGACGGCGACATGGATCGCGGCCCGGACCTGTTCAACTGCCTGAACGGCACTATTGATCTTCTCACTGGCGACCTCCTGGCACACAGCCGCGAAAACTACTGCACGAAGTTGGCTCCGGTTGAGTATGACCCGCAGGCGGAATGCCCGGCTTGGCTGGCATTCCTGAAGCGAATCTTCAACGGTGACGCGGAACTGATCGGCTACCTCCAGCGGGTGATCGGCTATTCCCTGACCGGGTCAACCAAAGAGCAGGCCATGTTCATTCTCCTCGGGGACGGCGCAAACGGAAAGAGCACATTCCTGGAGGTCATGCTCTCCCTGATGGGGCCTTACGGCACCGCTTGCCCCTCCAGCACGTTCACCACAAAGAGATCTGGCAACATTCCCAACGATGTGGCCATGTTGCGTGGGACCCGGTTCGTGAAGGCTGTCGAAACAGGGGCCGGACAAAATCTAGATGAGGCGTTGGTCAAACAGGCGACCGGCGAGGATAAGATTGCCGCTCGCTTCATGCGCAAGGACTTCTTTGTTTTCGACCCGGCCTTCAAGATTTTCCTCGCGACCAACCACAGGCCCGAAATCAAGGGCACCGATCACGGAATCTGGAGAAGGATCAGGCTTATCCCGTTCAACGTAATCATTCCCAAGCACGAACAGGATAAGACTTTGCGATCCAAGCTGCAGGCTGAGTTGTCGGGAATCCTCGCATGGGCGGTTCAGGGGTGCTCGCAGTGGCGCGCCGAGGGCCTGGGATACCCCGAGGCTGTTCGGGCGGCGACGGAAGAGTATCGCGTCGATCAAGACCTCCTCGGGAGGTTCCTGGCGGAGAGGTGCTCACTCGGACCAGATAAGCGGGAACGGTCTAGCGCGCTGTTCCAGGCCTACTGCGACTGGTGCAAGGCTGAGAACGAGCCTCAGAAAAGGAGCAACAAGGCCTTCAGCCAGGAACTCAACAAGCGATCTGGCATCGAGAGGAGGATTACGAGCGGCAACGTTGCTACGTTCTTCGGGGTAGAGTTGAGGGCGAGCCAGCCTCGCCCGGAGTTCCCGCCGGTGGG
>CAYOYU010000292.1:538-1075 GCA_964408265.1 uncultured Syntrophorhabdaceae bacterium | reverse complement strand
GCTCTTCGGATCTTTCCGTTGAACGTCCATTGCAGGATCTAATCGCCTCATAGGCCTGCTACGAAGCCGTTCTTGTGCTATCGGTTGGAGATGTTGGGGGTTGCCCGAGCAGGCACGGGCAGCCGGAATCGGTCCGCCAGGAGAACCCCAACATGTCCCACCGGAGGCGGAGAATCCCTTATGGTTACGCCAGTAGCTTGAGGTTCGACCGACCGGGAAACCCCACCGGGGGGAAGGAGCAACCCCAACGGATAGACAAAATATTTAATATTGCAGGAGAATGGTGTAAATATTAAGGTCTAGACAAGTGAAATAAAAAGTTGTCAGGTCCTCTCATAGGGGTTGACATGATTTGCAGTCCTGCTATACTTAGTGTAGACAGGACCAAAGAGAGAGGGTGGTCAATATAAAAGGAGTCTATTTGAATGGAAAATCTATCAAAGAGTGAAGTCAATCCCCTGGGTACAGCCATCTGGCTCGCCCAAGTCCTAAATGTAAGCCAACAAACCGCCTGGAAATACGGCCGAGAGGGCCAAA
>CAYOYU010000292.1:0-528 GCA_964408265.1 uncultured Syntrophorhabdaceae bacterium | reverse complement strand
CCGTCTTACGCCAAGTGAGTACATAGATTCTCCAGTTTCTAATATCAGGTTTTGTAGTCAAAGATGACTTGTATTGCCTCGTGTGGATTTTCATTCAACAATTGATATGCTTTCGCGGCGTCGCTTAACGCAAAGCGATGGGTCATCCACCACAAAAAAATTCCCTACCAGTGCGTAGGCTTTGACCATTTAGGGGAAATGGTCAGCAACAAAGCCGACAGCACAGATCCTAAGACCTGGAGCACCTTTGACGAAGCCGTGAACTCCAATGTATCCCACCATGACGGGATTGGGTTTGTTTTAGGCGATGGGTTTGCCGGTATCGACATGGACCATTGCCGCAACAAGGAGACCGGGGAGCTTGCCCCGCAGGCTGTCGCCCTGCTCGAAAAGTTTCCCGTCACATACGCGGAGGAAAGTTACAGCGGTACGGGCATCCACATGATTTTCCGCGTGGAAGACCTGGAGCTTTCCCACAACCAGAAAGCCGATTATTTCGGACCTGGCACGAAACTGGAAATCTATACC
>CAYOYU010000291.1:1358-5144 GCA_964408265.1 uncultured Syntrophorhabdaceae bacterium | reverse complement strand
CCCGCAGCTTGGACATTTGCTGCTGACGCAGCGACTCAGACGGTTGGGGTAAGTGCAACCGTGCCTTCGAAGTGCGGCACCATCACTGCAGGCGCCATGTCTTTTACCATCGATCCGGCAGCGACAGGTAGTCAGTACTCCAGCGGGAGTCTTACCACGGTGCAGTGCACAAAGAACACTGCATTTACCGTGACTGCCGCGAGCGCAGGCGCCGGTGGAACGGCAAGCGGAACGTCTCCGCTCAGCGGGGTCCTGAAAGATGGCACCAAGACGTTGGCCTACTCGCTCTATTTTACCTCGTCCTTTGCAGGCGGCGGATTCGGTGGCGCAGCTGCAACGACGCTCATTAACGGCAACGGAACCTCCTCACTGGGGGCAAACGTGGCGCAGGCGGCTGCACAGGCTGCAGAGGCGGGATCCTATAGCGATACCGTGACTGTAACCGTTTCATATTAATACTGGAATAAGGCGAAAAATTTAACCGGAACGCTCCGTACAGTTGGGGCTACCTGTCGGCACGGGGCTGTTCCGGAATAGACGGCACGCTGCCTGAAGAGGGCTGAGATGGAGCGGGTTTGCAACAAATATTTGGTATTCCTGACGGTGCTGTTCATCATGGGCGTTATGGCCGAAGTCTGCCTTGCCAATTCGACCATTACCACTCCCGCGGGGAATCCGGCTACCCTGACAACGGGGGAACCGCGTTACGCTTACACTTACGCCTTTGCAGGGACCGGGGGAACAACCTGGAGCGTCATAGCGGGGAGCCTGCCGCCTGGCCTCACGCTCAATAGCTCGACGGGGCGTTTGACGGGGACCCCGTCTACTCTGGGCACCTACACATTTACCGTGCGCCTTAATGCCACCACGGGGACCTCTGCCACCCGTGACTGCACTCTGGTGATAGCAGGGTGCGTTCTTGGGGGAGGAGGCACTACGGCAAACGGCACTATTTCCTTCGGGAACATTGACCCTTCCTTGGCAATCACCATTTACGGGACTGTAACTCAGCAGGTCTCCTTTACCTGTCTGTTGGGCCAGGCGTATACTGTCACGGCGTCCCCCGCCAGCGGCTGGACCATGACCTCCGGAACGAATACGATCCCCTACACGCTGGGTATTGCAGCGAGCGGCACCTACTCCGGGGCAGCCGTAAATGTCTTAACCCCGCCCGGGACAGGCGGGAGTTCCATCACACCGGCCAACTTCCAGAACAAGCCTGCCGGCAGCTATAAGAATCCATCTCTGGTGAGGGTCTACGTTCGCTATACTGCCATCAGCACCCAGCGAACGTTTACGGTCTCTTTGGCTGCGGCCACCGGGGTGATCGGTACGGTCATATCTACCTGTGCGGTGTCCCAATCACCCAGCACGCTCACTTTCAATATCAACCCCTCTGTCACAGGCACGGTGAGCGGCACAATCCTCACGGATATGCAGATCAAATGCACAAAGGGCAGCAGTTTCTCCATCAGCGCGGCCAGCTCCTGCAGCGGCCTGTCCAAGACCTATCCGCCTACCTGCGGCGGGTACATAATTCCTTACACTTTTGGTTATTCTCCAGGATATACGTCAGGACAGGGTTTCGGGATAGCCATTCCCATGAACATCAGCGGGTCGGTTAGCAGTACAAACTATCAGAATGCGCCTGTGGGCAGTTACGGAGACCTGCAGACACTTACCATTACCTATTGAGGCTACCTTGGAAAGCAGGGACGAAGCAATGGAGGTTTTAAGTTTTTGGAACAGAGCCTGGATGAAAACAGCCGGAGTTGCGGCCCTTGCACTCATCCTTTGTTCATCGCAGCTCTGTGCGGGCAATTTCAGCATCAATCCGACCTCGCTGGAATTGAACGCTTCCGTGAAGAGCGGCGCCTTCACCGTCATCAATAGCGGCGATGAGAAGTTGAACTGTCAGGTGGAAGTGAAGGAGTGGGTTCAGGACGCCAATGGGAAAGATGTATACAATGATACGAAAGAGATCATCTTTTTCCCCAAGATCATGACCGTGGAACCCAATGAGCAGCGGGCGATCAGGATAGGAATTACGGTTCCCGCCGGAAGCAGAGAAAAGACCTACCGTCTCTTCGTTCAGGAGATCCCGACCATGAAAAAAGACGAAGGAGAGGGGACCCAGCCAAGGCAGATAACAGCCGGGCTCACCATCGCTTTCCGCTATGCCACACCCATATTCGTCGTTCCTGCGAAACCCCAACTGAGTGCCAGCGTGGAGAGAATGGAACTCTCCAAGGGTATTGCAACGGCCCTGGTAAAGAATACTGGCAATGTTCATATAAGACTGCTTTCCCTCGTCTTCAGAGGAAAGTCTGCTGACGGGAGGGAGCTTTTCTCCAAGGAAATAGCAGGTTGGTATATCCTGCAGGGTGTGTCGGGCCGGTACGAAACCGCCGTTCCAAAAGAAGTCTGTAGTGAGCTGGCAACGATCGAAGTGACGGGACGCGCGGAAAATCTCACGGTCAACGGAACCCTGGATGCTGACAGGAAAATGTGCTCACAATAGGGCCCTCAGGTTAATCTTTTTTTTTGCCTTAGCTTTGCTTATCTGCAAATCCTTTCCGGTTTCCGCAGATAGCGGAGAGGACCCCGGTATTCATCCGGCCCAGGCACAACTCGTTTTCGCACAGGCCAGTGCTCCGGAGCAAACTAGCCTTCCCCCTCAACTTCCCCGGAAGACGGAATCACTTGTGGTCAACATTTCGGTGAACAAGGAGGCGAAAGGCGATTTTTTTGCGGAACTCCAGGAGGCCGGCCGGGAACTCTTCATCAAGGTAGAGGACCTTGTGGCTCTCAAGCTCAAGTTTCAGCAGGACCTTGCCGTGCTGATAAACGGGGAAAGATACGCTCCCTTAAGGGCCCTGCAGGAAGTCTCTTACGTTTTCGACGAAAAGAATCTCACTGTCTCCATTCTGGGCAGAACGACGGAATCGAAACAGACGGCCATTGAACTCTATCCTCTGGGGAGTCGTCCCCGGAACCTCTATTACCCGAAAGAGACCAGTCTCTTTCTCAACTATGGATTGACTTACTCCTACGTGGACCTGCTTGCAGCTTCATCCTATACGGTTTCCAACAGGGCAGGGGCGAGGGCAGGTGACTATTTCTTCATTTCCGACTCTCTCTATACGAAGACTGACACCAGTGATCAGTTCGTGCGGCTTCAGAGCAGCGTCACCTATGAGCGCCGAAAGGAGCTTCAGTGGTTCGTGCTGGGCGATCAGTACGCCAATTCCGGTACTCTCGGCAGTACAGTTAACATGGGTGGTATAGGTTTCTCGAAGCTCTACAGGCTGGACCCCTACTTTATTGCGCAACCGGTGTTCAATGTTAAGGGTGTCTCCCAGTTTCCTTCTGAGGCAGATATCTACCTTGACGGCGTGCTGATCAACAAGCAGTCCATCGCACCCGGGCAGTTCGATCTGAAGAACATCTATTCCTATGCCGGTTCGCACAAACTGGAGTTGGTGTTGAAAGATCCTTTCGGGAACATACAGCGAGTCTCCTATCCTCTTTATTTCGCCGCCCAACTTCTTCGCGAAGGCCTTCATGAGTATAGTTACAACGTCGGTTTTCTTCGGGAACAATACGGATCGGAGAGCAATGACTACGGGAAGCCCGTCTTCTCCGCCTTCCACCGATATGGGGTTACGAGCGCTTTCAACATCGGGGCCAGGGCGGAAGGCGCGGATGGCACCTACAACGGCGGACTTTCCGCAGCATTCGCCTTTCCCCGCGCCGGTGTTTTCCTGCTGTCGGCTTCGGTTAGCA
>CAYOYU010000291.1:0-1348 GCA_964408265.1 uncultured Syntrophorhabdaceae bacterium | reverse complement strand
TAGCAATGCCAACGGTTCGCTGGGTTCGGCCACATCGTTTCAGCATTCCTACCAGCGCGGAAGCTTCAACACAAATCTGCTCGTCCAGAAGTACTCCCGTGATTACGGGAACATCGCCACACCCTCGTCATCGGCTATGACGGACTATCTGGCCAGCTTCAGCCTCGGTTTCCAGTTGGGTACCCTGGGCGCCGTCTCCTTCGGGTATTCATCAACGGAGACCTATGACGGACAGAAGACGGAGGTACTTTCCGGAAATTATACGCGCCAGCTCTCGAGAATTGTCGGGCTCTTTGTCACCGCCTCCAGCAGCCGCACACCCGGCACGGTAAATGCACTCAGCGTGGGTCTCAACTTCACCTTCGAAGGGAACCTCCACGGATCAACGGCGGTCACCACGACGGGCAGCACAAATGCCCAGAGCGTGCAGCTCCAGAAGGACACGCCCATCGGTGAGGGTGTGGGATACCACGTGTACGCCAGCCGGAACGAGGGCGACTCATCAAACACTTATGGCATCAACCCGGGTTTTCAATACAACGGCCCCTACGGCATATACACTGTGGATGTTATCAACCAGAACGTGAACCACGGCGATACCACGAATACCTACAACCTTTCCGCATCAGGCTCTCTCGTATACGCGGGAGGTTTTTTCGGGGCTTCGAGGCCTGTGAACGACAGCTTTGGTATAGTTATGGTTGACAGACTCCCTAACGCCACAGTCTTTAACAACAGCCAGAGAATCGGTTCCACAAATTCCTCGGGTGTCATGGTGGTGCCCAATCTCGTCTCCTACGGCCAGAATCAGATCACGCTGGACGTAAAGAATATTCCCATCAACTACAGTATCTCCGGCGTAAGTCAGCTCATCTCCCCGCCAAGCTGGAGCGGCTCATGCATCTCTTTCGACGTGGCGAAAGTACAGGCTGTGACGGGGAGCGTATATGCACTGGCAGGAGACAAGAGAATTCCCTTGGAGTACGGCGAAATACTCATGAAGGTGGGCCAAAGGGAGGTTGCATTCCCCATCGGTAAAGGCGGTGAATTCTACGTAGAGAATATCCTGCCCAGCAGTGGCGGTAAAGGTGCAGACGATAACCTCAGCTGCGCCATGGTCGCCGGACGAAGAAAGGCCGGGGGTAACTACATCCTTCCCGGAAAGTATCCGGCATGGGTCATGGTGGAGGGAAAGAGATGCAGTTTCTCCATCACTTTCCCCGAAACGGAGGATGTCATCACGGATGCGGGGGAAGTGCAGTGTGTGGCACATTGATGCTTGTGGTCCTCGCCCTTGATCTGAAAGAGGAAAAGGCTTAGAAGGTAAGCAGGATGAAGAGGCTTAAGG
>CAYOYU010000290.1:0-5164 GCA_964408265.1 uncultured Syntrophorhabdaceae bacterium | reverse complement strand
TTTTCTCCATTTGCAGGGAGAGTTCGACAAAAGCCATTGGGAGAATCGGATCGAAGGAGAGAAAGTATTTGTTCTTACTTCTTCCCGAGATGGGCTACTGCCTTATCTGCGAGGGATTTTACGAGGGGGTCGCTGGAAGCTTGCGAGACTTCCTTGTAGAGTTTGGTTGCTTCGTCGTTCTTACCTTTAATATACTGAATCTTGGCGAGGTAGAGCTTTGCCACTATCGATATCCGACCTTGATTCTCGATAGCCATCTTGGAGAAGACTTTTTCTGCGTTCGAAAGGTTTTCCTCTTTGCCTGTTGCCGTGTACTCTTCGAAGGAGAGAAGCCCCTGCGACAGCATGTACTGACGTCCGTCGTCCTTCTTTCTTTCGTAGACTATGAAGCCATATACCGAGGATGCTATGACGAGACAGACGACCAATGCAATTATACAGAGCTTGATGTTGGTCCGGATAAAGGCGTAGGAGGACGCCAAGGTCCTCATAACAATGTCGGGTGCCTTGATTTCTGCCTTCACTTTTCTCTTTGTCATGATGGGTATTTCACCACATCGAACTTGCCAAAGTCAACATGTAGATTGCAGAGAAGGTTCCTATGGACCGGTGTTTGCATAAAATGTGACCGTTTGGCTGTCGATGAGGGGAAAGGTGACAATAGATAATGCTGCAGAGAACGTAAGAAGAATGTAGGGATGTTTTCGGCATATCCCCGAGCCCTGGAGCAAATTGACTAATGTCATGGTTTCGATACCGAAGGCTAGAAAGCCGAAATAACCGGGCAGCGGCATCTCGAAGATCTTGAAATCTGTGAAGAAGGGCACCGTATACACCCATTTCGCCACGGACCAGTAGTTCCAGGCCTCCCACAGGAATCCGCAAAGGAGACCGGAAATAACCGTCGCGGCAAGATTGCCCAAGGAGCCGCGCTCAAGATCCTTCATGAAGGAAGGGTATCCACGGAGGTAGTTGTAACCATCCAGAATTAGAGCAAGAAAGACCCAGGTGGCCGCAAAGAAATAGAGTGGCAATAAGAACAAGACAACAAGGAACCCCAGACCGGTAGCAATGGCGGAAAAGGGAGAGCCGCGGATGATACCAGGCTTCACCACGATATCCCCTATGCATAGATACGCCAACTCTCTTGTCACATATATTGCGGGAATGACTGTACCGAATGCCACGGTGTACGATAGGTATCGTCTGAGCGTTCCCTGCGGCAGATTCACATAGGACCAGTTGTTTATCCGCAGGTTAATAATCTCGAAGAAACACCAGAAAGCGCAGGAAATGAGAATTGTGAGTATAAGACCTCTATTGAGAACAAGAAAACCTTTCCCTTTTGCGGCCAGTATTGCATCAATGAAGACTATATACGACCACCACGAGATAATATAGAAATAATACTGAAACGGTTCGATATGGCAGTAAAGAGTGTAATAACCGAAGAGGTGAAGAACACCGGCAACTACAATAAGATAGATGGGACTTTTCACATATCAGGAATTATTGTTGCCCGCAGCCTGAGGATTTCTCGTCACTTCCGTGCTGTCATCGGGTGCCCGTTTTACTCTCACGGCACCGATATACGTCTTCGAATAGAAATCAGAAGCGAGGCTGTCGATCTTTACCCCGATCTTGCAGTGGGCAGAGCTTGAATGGATGAAACTGTTTTCACCTATATAGATGCGTGAGTAGGATACTTCGAATATCTCTTAGTCTTAAAGAAAACGAGATCGCCTACAGCCAGTTCTTCCTTCTGTATCCTGGCGCCGACCCGGTACTGCTCTCTCGCACTCCTTGGCAACTGCACATCAAAAATACTATACATCTTCTTCACAAAAGCCGAGCAGTCAAGGCCCCTCACGCTTTCGCCACCATATTTATAGGGTGCACCCATAAAACTCTTGGCCACCTTTACGAGCATGTACTTCTCTTCGCTGCTCTTCCAGTTGTTCAAGGGTATGTTCACGAGGGCGACTACTTCTTCACCAGATTCTTCGGAGACCCGGGGGATCAGGATGGTCCTGTTCGGGCTGATCCTCTTCCCCTTAAAGTTGTTTGCCTCTATGATGTCATCCTTGTCTATATTAAACCTGAGAGCGAGCTTTTCGAGGGTATCGCCCTTTCTGGTACGATACTCGATAAACTCACCATCATCTTCCGATATTGCAGCCTCAACCTGTTTGCTCGCAGGCCTCTTCCGAGTTACTTCAGCGTCTTTTCGCACCACCACAATCTGCCCAAGTTTCAGCTTGGTAGTCGCCGAGAGGCCATTCAATTTCTTCAGGGTGTCTACGGATACGCGGTTTTTCTTGGCTATAGTGTAAAGACTGTCCCCGGACCGCACCTTGTGGGTGACGTCCGAAAGGGCCGTACCTGCTGAAATACCGAGGAAGAGTACAATCAGCAGTGATGTGAATGCAGCTTTTGTCATTCGCAATTTGGTCTCATTTTAATCGAGTTATGTATGAAAGGTTGTATCAGAATACTCAAAATTATGTCAAGACAAATTTTGGGCGATCCCATTCCTACCAATCGAGTCTTCCCGCAGGCAAAACTGCACCGAATTTTTGCTGTTTATTGAAGCCAGGGAACGCTTGAAAGCCCACACGGAGAAGACATAAGGGTCGCCCCTCACGGCATCCTGGATCTGCCCTGGGACATCGTGAAAAAAGTCACTATATTGTATTGATTCGCTTGTACCCTGGTGCTATAATCACACAAAATTGTATCCCCTTTCGGAAACAAAAAAAACAGGAGGATGATCTATGGAGATCGGGAGAGAAATCTTCTGGAATGTGGGTCAGGGAGCGCGATGGGTCACGTATGCCTTGATGGTCGTTACGTTCATTGTGCTCATAAAGGGTTTGGTCAAAAGATATGGCATGTGGAAAATGGGAAAGGAATCGCCCATAAATTTCAAGGAGAAGCTGGGTGAGAGAATCGGCTATTTCATTAAGAGCGGGATCTTTCATGCAACCATCCTGAGAGAGAAGGAAGGATATCCGGGCTTCATGCATCTCCTCATTTTCTGGGGATTCCTTATTCTTGCAGTTGGCACCGGTCTTGTCGCCCTCCAGGATGATGTGATACATCCAATCTTCGGGGCTGAGTTCATTAAGGGCAATTTCTATCTCGTCTTCTCATTCTTCCTCGAAGTGGCCGGGCTCCTGGCGATCATCGGGATTCTGATGGCGCTTTACAGAAGGTATGTAACGAAGCCCGACAGGCTTGACAGCAAGCCTGATGATGCAATTACCCTGGTCTGGATACTGGTAGTCCTTGTCACTGGTTTTCTCGCGGAGGCAGCAAGAATAGGCGCGAAACCGGAGCCCTACGAAGTATGGAGTTTTGTGGGCTGGACATTATCCCCTATCTTCCCGGCCATTGCTCAAGGGGAACGTTCGGTCCCCCATCTGATTCTCTGGTACCTGCATATGCTGCTTTCATTCGGGCTTATTGCATATATCGCCTATTCAAGGCTGCTCCACATAGTCACCTCTTCTTTGAATATGATGTTCAGGGGCGTTCCTGATGCTCCAAGGGGTGCTGTCACACCGATTACGGATTTTGAGACTGCCGAAGAGTTCGGTATCAATGCCATCGAAGGGTTTACCTGGCGCCAGATGATGGACTTCGATGCCTGTACCCGTTGCGGCAGGTGTCAGGCCAGGTGCCCGGCGTATCTGACCGAGAAACCGCTTTCGCCCAAGAAACTGATTCAGGATCTTAAGGGTGAGTGGGAGCGTGCTGCGATTGGCCAGAAGACGGAGGAAGGAATCATTGACAACGTGATCCAGGAAGAGACCCTCTGGTCCTGTACAGCTTGCCTCTCCTGTCAGGTGAACTGTCCTGTCTCAATACCCACCTTTGATAAGAACATAGAGATGAGACGGTATCTCATTCTTACCGAGAGCAGGGTGAATTCCGAACTGAAACTGCTCTATAAGAACCTTCAGCAGAGATCCGATCCATACGGCATGGGTAAATCCCAGAGGCTTGAATGGACGGAAGGACTGGATATTAAGAAGGCCGGTGAGGAAGAAGTGGAGTACCTCTACTGGGTCGGCTGCGTAGCCTCTCTCGATGACAGGAACAGAAAGATAGCCCGTGCCTTCTCGACTGTAATGCAGAAAGCCGGGGTCTCCTTTGGCGTTCTTGGCCCCGATGAAAAGTGCTGCGGTGATCCTCTGCGCAGGACGGGCAACGAGTATCAGTACATGGAAATTGCCGAAGGCAACGTTGAACTGCTCAAAGAACTGGGCATCAAGAAGATAGTCACCGCGTGCCCTCATTGTTACAATACCCTGAAGAACGACTATCCGCAGATGGGTGGAAACTTCGAAGTCTATCACCACACGGAGTTCATGGGTATGCTGGCACAGGCCGGAAAGATTTCCATCACTCCGACCCTGGAAGGCATAACCACATACCACGACCCATGTTACCTTGGCAGAGTCAACCAGATTTTTGACAAACCCAGGGATGTAGTGAATCGTGTAAAGAAGGGTTCTTTTGTTGAATTAGGTAGAAATCACAATGAAGGTTTCTGTTGCGGCGGCGGCGGCGGAAGAATCTGGATGGAAGAACACCACCAGAGAATCAACCATGCAAGAATGGATGAAGCAATCGCTGTTCAGGCAAACACTGTGATTACCGCGTGTCCCTACTGTCTGATTATGATGGAAGATGCCATCAAGGATAAGGAAAAGGGCGAGACAATGAAAGCCATGGATCTTTCGGAGATCGTAGCGAAGAGTATTTAGCCTTTGGCGGAGGGGGTTTCACATAATGTAAAAGGATGGGCTTTCGCCCATCCTTTTACGCATTTAAGGAAGGAAGATTATTCTTCCAAGGAGATTGCTTCGACTGGGCACTCCTCTACACATGCTCCACACTCGGTGCAGAGCTCGGCATCGCACTTAGCCGTATCTTCCACAGCTATGGCATCAGCAGGGCATACTTCGGCGCACGCTCCACATCCCGTGCAGGCATCTTCGTCAATTTTTGCAGGCATCGTTACTACCTCCTTTCTTTTTAAGAAATTCCTAAACGAATACGCCAAGAATGTCAATAAAAAAAATCTGGCCCCTCTTCCCGACCCTATGGCATCAAACCCTTTCCCGTCTGCCGGGATTATGATATAAAAGGGGACATG
>CAYOYU010000289.1:0-5167 GCA_964408265.1 uncultured Syntrophorhabdaceae bacterium | reverse complement strand
GAATAAATATTCTAGCGACCGGTCCAGGGGATGCGCTTGCCTAGAACTCCAAACTGTTGACAGAATCCTATCAATCTGTACGCTCATGCCTCGATTGTAATACTAATGCAGAGGGGGAAGTTGCTACAATGGGGGTGCGGCCGCGAGACGGCTGCCCGCGCTCATTCACTCTTCTTCGTAAAAAACTCCGGGTAGATCTTGTCTCCACACTCCGGACAGATACCATGGCTGAAATCTGCTTCAGAATGGTCTCTTATGTATATCTCCATGGGTTCCCAGGATCCCTTCTCATTTCTTATTCTCTTGCAGGAAGCGCAGATGGGGAGCAGCCCGCTTAACATCTTGACCTGGGAGAGCGCCTCTCTGAGTTCAAGGATGAGCCCTTCCCGTTCCTCTTCCGCCCGTTTCCGTTCGGTAATGTCAAAGGCCAGAACAAGAATATTCCGGACGATCCCGTGCACATCAGCCTCCGGAAGATAATCGATGTTAAACCAGCGGGGCTCCCCGTGAATGGGTACAATATTCTCATACCCTATCCTTTCCCCTGACTGGGCCCGTTCGATCCTGGGAAGAGCGCGCATGTAGGCCTCGTCGCCAAGAATCTCTCTGACCTCCCTGCCGATCATCTGCTTCGGGGTCATGCCGAAGGCATCGGCAAAGGCCTGGTTAACGAACCCATAGCGCAGGCTCCTGGAGTCAACGTAGGTGACAAAGGCAGGCAGATTATCCGCTATCATCTGCAGTTGCTGCCGGCTCTTGAGCAAAGCCTCCTCTGCCTGCTTGCGATCGGTGATATCCCTGAAGATACCCTGGACCAGTGTTCTTCCCTCATACTCTATTGGTGCTCCCGTTATATCAACGGCCACCGTCGTTCCATCCTTTCTTAGTATTTGGGTGTCCCAGCAGGGAAAGATTTCTCCGGCTGCAATTCTTGAGAAGGATTCGATTATCCTTTCGAGTTCTTCAGCAGGGTGAATATGCCTTGGGTTCATACCCACCAGTTCTTCCCGCCTGTAGCCTAGGAGGTCTGCGGCCTTCCTGTTCACCTCCAGGAAATTCCCCTTCACATCTGCGACGATGATGGCATCACTGGCATTCTCCATCAGAATCCGGTGTCTTTCTTTATCCTCACGAGGAATGTCCGGGTGACGCCTGACCTGCTCCAGCCCGGAAATTCTCTCGCGCATTGCCACGAGCTCGGCAATAAGCTGGCTTTTCGTCTTATTCCTGTCGTTCATAGCTATTGCCCGACCCCCGCGGGGCATCCTTCACTGCTCATGGAAACAGACCGTTTTGCCGATGGAGCATCTTCATGAGTTGTCCACCACCCTGAGAACATCCCTGGTGATCTTCTGTATCTCGGACACAGCGAGAAAAGAATCTTTCAGCAGTTGTTTCTGTCTGGTCCCGAGGGCAGCGGGATTGATATTGTTGCTGAAATCCCTGCCCTGGTCCAGGTTGTCCAGGTTGTTGTGGATCTTGAGCGCAAGAAAGGTCTCGAAGGCCTGTTCGATGAATTCTGACCGGTCAGAGGGGATCAAACCTTTCTTTGTGAGTGCCCTGATCCTCTCAAGAGTATTCACCTCGGTGATTTCTCCGTAAAAGGCGAGGAGTTTCACGCAGGTGGTCAGAGGGAGGAGTCCGTTCACCTTTATGTTGACCGTATTCTTGTACTTGCCGTTCTTCTCTACAACAAAATTCTTGAAGAAACCGAGCGGAACCGGGATGGAGACGATCGGTTCGGCGAGCATTCGCAGGGAGGCCGTATTCCTGCGGAATTTGCCGAACACATGCTCCTTAAGGGCTTCTTCAAGGGCTTCACTTCCATAGACAACCCTGAAATCGAGGAAGGTGTAGATGTCGACCAGGTCCAGGCCTTTTTCCGCGCTCACCTGTATCCAGTTGCTCGCTTTGCTTTTCCATGATGAAAGGCTGCCGAAGTACCGCGGGTTGGTGGCCATGATGTTCCCCTTGCAGAGCGGGAAGCCGCACTGGTTCAAACCGTTCACGATATTTTCGGACAGGGCCCTGAAATACTCCTGCGTGGCCGGTTCACCTTCGCCGCCAGCGGGAACGTCGAAAAGAATGGCGTTGTCCTGGTCTGTGACCAGTGTCTGCTCTTTCCTCCCTTCGCTGCCCAGGCCGAGCCATGCATAAGGGGCCGGCGGCGTCCCAAGGGATTCCTCCGAGAGCCTTATAACCCTCTTCACCACCCTGTCGTTCAGTTCACTCACTATCTTGCAGGCGTGCGATGCAATGGCGCCGTCCGTCACGAGCACTCTCAGCACGCCCTCGACGTCCTGCCGCAGTGAGTTGAGGACGGTGAAACTCTTTGCCTCTTCTATGTTCCTTATGAGGGAAAGCACCTCTCTCCCCCTGAATTTTAGAAGGTCGAGGCTTGTCAGCAGCCCTTCGACCTTCGTCCCGCTCATCACAATGAGGGTCTCTCTCCCGTTCTTCATCATCTCGTGGAGAGCGTCAAAAAAGTAGTTGTCGCCGTTTATGAGGCCGCAGTCGGTCTTGATGGCACAACCGATGGCCCGGGAAGGCTCACTGCCGCCCAGAATGGATGCCTCAACAAGTTCCTTCAACCCGAGGGTTCCAAGGAGATTCCTATTCTCGTCAACAACGACCGCTGTGTGGACCTTTCCTTCGATGAGTTTGCGGGCAGCCGTCTCAAGGGTATCGGTCTGTGAACAGAAAACCTGGTTCGCAGAGATGACGTCTTTCACGCGCTTGCTGTAGAGAAACGGTTCAACCTGCTGTATCGTCCCGGTGCCGGTGGCAAGCAGCTTGGTGAATATTCGTTTCGACTGGCGAATGATCAGTTCATTGAAATAGTTGGCAAGCCGGGGATAGGCTTCTGTCATGACAGCAAAGGCCTTCCCCTCCTGCGTGCGGCAAAGGCTCTGTTCGATGGTCACGATAGAGGAGGGATTGATGCCGTCGGAGAGGAGTGCCGTGGCCCCGCAGAAGTCCCCTTCCCCCAGAAAACCGATGACCTTCTCGTCACCCTCTTTTTCCATGAAGATCCTGGCCAGGCCATTCTTGAAGATGTAAAAGAACTCCCCTCTCTCCCCCTCCCTCTGGATCGTCTCTCCCGCGCCAAACTGTTTCCACTCCATGGTTTCACAGATCTTATCGAGACCCTCGGCATCGATGAGATTGAAAGGCTCGATGCTCTCAATGAAAGCTCTCTTATCGGATAAGCGTTCAGACTCCAGATCGGACTCAAGGTCAAGAGCAGCCTTCAGATCCTGTTCGTCCACTGCGCCAATCTCCAGGAGAATGTCACCGATGGGTTTCGCACTGCCTGCCTGGATCTTCAGCGCCCTTTCAATCAACCCTTCGTCCACGCAGCCCTGTTTCTTCAGAATGTCACAGACTTTCATAGGGGGTTTCCTTTGGGATCATTTCTTTGATGTAGACCATTCCTCCCCCCATTCTCCTGCAATCTCTGTCCCTTTACAATGGAAAAACTTACAAACCCGTGTCGGGCCGGGGATATCCTCGGAAAATTTGATCCCGGAGGTCCCAGGAAGCGCCGTTCTCTTCAAAGAAGATATTGGCCCTCTCCCTTGCTTCCTCCACAGTTCTGCTGCCTTGAACCCTGGAGCTGAGCTGGTGCCCGAATTTATAGTTTCCGGCAAAATAATGGGTGAATTCCTTGAGCCTGCCCAGCCTTCTCTCAGGCCTGAAAAGCCCATTTATGAGGTCGATGAAGTTGCCGTAGACGGCAGGCAGGGAGATTGCCTGTTGGGCGCTGCTGCAGCCATACACCTCCCGGGCGATTTCGGCAAAGAGCCATGGTTTCGCAACCGCCCCGCGGCCGAGCATGAGCCCGTCGGCCCCGCAGACGTGCAGGCAATCCCTGGCGTCCTCAACGGTGAATATCCCGCCGTTGGCGATGACAGGAATCCCGAGCCATTCCTTTACCATGGCGATCCACTCCCACCGCGGCCTTCTCGCAAAGGACTCTTTCTTGAACCGGCCATGGACCGACACCATATCGATGCCCTCACCTTGGAGCATCATGCAGAAATCCTTCAATGCCTCTTCATCCGGTTTGAGACCGAGCCTGATCTTTGCAGTAAGGGGTAAGTTCGTTGCCTTTCTTGCCGCACTCACTATGCGGCGCGTATTCTCGGGCCGTTCCATAAGCGCAAAACCGGCCCCCGACCCATTGACCGTCCGGTCCGGGCAGCCCATGTTCAGGTCTACGGCATCGGCCTGAAGCTCGTGAAGGGCATCGATGGCCGGGCCAATCTCACTCTCCGTGGAAAGGAGAATCTGATAGGAAAGCGGTTTTTCCAGATCGGTACGGATTAGGTAGGGAGAGACCATGGAGTTTTCCGTGGGCAGCCTTTTTGCCCAGAGCATCTCAGTCGATAGAAGCCCGGCCCCTCCGAAACCCGCGAAGATCTGCCGGAGGGCACTGTGGGTAATGCCTGCCATCGGGGCCTGGAGCAGGGGCGGATAGACCTTCAGGTTCCTGATTTGGATATGATCTGACGGTATACGGTTAATGTGCCTTACACTGCCTTTTTTGTCCTGCTGTTATGCGGACTGAATTCTGCGCCCTAAAGAGAAAGAGGCCGCAGGTGAAGGTTATTGTACCATAAAATCACGGCCCTTTCCTTTCCCTTCTACTGCCCGCATCCGAACCCCCTATCCCTGTAGAACGGTCCATTCCGCTTAATGACGCTCGTTTCCACGAAGCCTGCGCGAAGCTCTGTGGCGCCTTCTTAACTTTCCGCTGACGAGGCCGATAACTTAACTGATGGCCAAGGGTCTCACAGATAATAACATTGGTCCTGTAAAAGAATGCTTATGGGACACAGAATCCGGCTCCGCCAAACAGTTTCTCTGTGCAAGCGCAGAACAATTGCGGATTCTCAACTCCTCAACGGAGGATGATTTCCTTTCCGTTGGTTCAAACTTGCAGGAACTTACCTCCATGGCCGCAGCCGTTTCCAGTGCAGCGCAATCGGTGGTGAGGCTGGTCACCAACGAAGGAACCGGAAAAGACACGAAAAGACTGAAGAAAGCTGAGGACCCCCTCAACTCCTACTTTCGGGAATCCCAGGCCAGGTTTGACCGTTGTTCCAGTTCCCTGATACAGATGGTGGCTCTGGTGGAGAGGGCATACGTACCATTGTCCAGTTTC
>CAYOYU010000288.1:0-5173 GCA_964408265.1 uncultured Syntrophorhabdaceae bacterium | reverse complement strand
GGCATTATCGGATTAGGAACTGTCGGCATCGGCACCTATCAAATCCTCACCCAAGCTCACTCCCTTATCAAAGAGAGGACCGGCCTCGACCTCAAGGTCGTCAGGATTGCCGATATTGACCCAGGGCGGGACCGTGGAATCGATTTTGACCGGTCCATCCTCACCTCTGATGCCTTCGACGTGATCAACGACGAAAAGGTTAACATCGTTGTGGAGCTCATGGGCGGCATACATCCTGCCTACGACTTCATCACCGGTGCCGTAGGAAGAAAGAAGTGGGTTGTCACTGCCAATAAGGCCCTTCTGGCAGAGAAGGGCGATGAGATTTTCTCCCTCTTCAGGCAGGAAGACTGCGAAATCGGATATGAAGCCTCCGTCTGCGGCGGCATCCCGGTCATAAGGGCCATAAGGGACGGCCTTGTGGGAAACAGGATCCAGTACATTCTCGGTATTCTGAACGGCACGAGCAATTACATCCTCACCAAGATGACAGAGGAAGGGATCGCTTTTGACCAGGCCCTGAAAGAGGCGCAGGAACTAGGTTTCGCCGAAAAAGACCCTACTTTTGACGTGGAAGGGATCGACGCAGCCCACAAACTCTGCATACTGGTCCGCCTCGCCTTCAACTGCCCCATAAGTATGAACGAAATAATAACCGCCGGAATCACCAGGATAGAACCCGTCGATATCGGATTTGCACGGGAATTCGGATACCGCATCAAACTGCTCGGTTTGGCCAGAGAAGAAGACGGCATGGTGGAAGCACGGGTTGAACCCGCCATGATACCGGTAACCCACCCCATGAGCAACGTGAACGGGGTCTATAATGCCGTTTACGTGGTGGGGGACAGCGTGGGCCCGAACCTCTACTACGGGAAGGGGGCCGGAAGCAGTCCTACAGGCAGCGCGGTGGTAAGTGACATTGTAGATATGGCGCTTAGGATGAAGAAGGGAGCGGGAAATGCCAGAGTACCCGCACCTCCGGGGGAGAAGAAAGTCCTCAGCGGCGTATCTGAATTTCCCTATTACATGAGATACATGGTCCAGGACCGGCCCGGCGTCCTCTCGAGAATCTCGGGGGTGCTGTCCGATTTCGGCATCAGCATCGAGGCAGTCACTCAAAAAGGGAGAAAAGAGAACGGTTTCGTGCCCATCGTGATGCTCACCCACAAGGCAGCGGAGAAGGATGTGAGGCAGGCCAAAAGAGTCATTGACAGCCTGCCTATAGTCAAAGGGGAGAGTGTTCACATCAGGATCGAGGAAGGAATGCTGTAAACCGGGTATCGTACGCTGAATCCGGTCATTTCTTAACTTCACATAGCTTCTGCCGCGGTCGACACCGGCTCGGATTCAGCAATTGGCAATAAGCTGGTCCCGTCCTGTTTTGCCGGCCGGGGAAATTATGCCTGGAAGATGAATTGCCAGAGAATGAGGGTCGAACTATGAAGTATATCGTGATCATCGGGGACGGCATGGCCGATTTCCCCATAGAGGAACTGGGAGGCAAAACCCCGCTCATGAAGGCGGAAAAACCTTTCATGGACCTCCTTGCGAGAAAGGGGTACTGTGGGAACGTGACCACCATTCCCGAGGGATTTGCGCCGGGAAGCGACGTGGCCGGGATGTCCATATTCGGCTATAATCCGGCCCTTTACTATACGGGACGGGCACCCATCGAGGCGGCCGGCATGTTCATCGCTATGGATGAGACTGACGTGGCGTTCAGGTGCAACCTCGTCTACCTTGAAGAGGGGACGGGCGGCACAACGATGGCAGACTACAGTGGGGGCCATATCACCACCGAGGAGGCGCATCTTCTCATAGAAGAACTCAACGGATCCCTGGGTAACGACCATATCCGATTCTATCCCGGTGTGGCTTACCGTCACATCATGGTCTGGAAGAAGGGGCTCTGGGAAATGGAGTCCACTCCCCCCCACGACATCACGGGCCGGGAGACAGCTCCCTATCTGCCCAAGGGCGAAGGCGCAGATCAGGTTATGGCTCTCATGACCCAGGCCCGCAAGATCCTGGCCCAATCCCCTGTCAACAGGAAACGGGTAGAATCGGGCAAGCACCCCGCAAATGCCATATGGCTCTGGGGACAGGGCAAAAAGGCAAGCCTTCCTCTGTACAAGGAAAGATACGGGTTGAAGGGCGCCACGGTTGCTGCTGTGGACCTGATAAAAGGGATCAGCTGCCTCGTGGGGTTTGATGCACCCTCCATACCGGGGGCGACGGGCTACCTCGATACCGATTACGCTGCCAAAGCGGCAAAAGCCCTGGAACTCCTCGATGATAATGATATCGTCTATATACATATCGAAGCCCCCGATGAGGCTTCCCATAACGGGAGCCTGGAGGAGAAGATAAAGGCCATAGAGAACATCGATCGCCTTGTGGTGGGCACAATCTACCGGGAGGCAGCGGACAGGGCAAAGATCCTCCTCGTTACGGACCATGCCACACCCATTACAATGAAGACGCATTACGCATGTCCCGTTCCCTTCGTGATCTATGACAAGCGTCAGGAGAGGGACGGTTGGCCTTCTGGTTACAGCGAGCACCCAAGCGACAGGGTGCTCAGTGGCGAAGAGATGATCGCATATTTCTTGAGAGGATAAGAGCTATGAGACAAAAGTTCATCTTTATCACAGGTGGCGTCGTTTCTTCTCTCGGGAAAGGATTGGCATCGGCTTCAATAGGTGCCCTCCTGGAATCCCGCGGCCTTACAGTTACCTTGGTGAAACTGGATCCCTACATCAACGTGGATCCCGGCACCATGAATCCCTTTCAGCACGGCGAAGTCTATGTGACCGACGACGGGGCGGAGACGGACCTCGACCTCGGCCACTACGAACGCTTCACCCGGTCCATGGGCTCGAAGAAGAATAACTTCACCACCGGGCAGGTATATGACGCCGTTATTACGAGGGAAAGAAGGGGCGGATACTTGGGAGGCACCGTACAGGTGATTCCTCACATCACCGATGAGATAAAGAGACGGATACTCAACGTCGATGAAAGCATAGACGTGGTACTCGTTGAGATCGGCGGGACAGTGGGCGACATCGAGAGCCTGCCCTTCCTCGAAGCCATCCGCCAGCTGAGAAACGATCTGAGCAAGGAGAATTCGCTCTTCATCCACCTCACCCTCGTTCCCTTTATCAGGACCGCGGACGAGATGAAATCGAAGCCTACCCAACACAGCGTGAAGGAGCTTCGTGAAATAGGAATCCAGCCGGATATACTGCTCTGCAGGACGGAAAGGTTTCTTTCCCAGGAGCTGAAGGACAAGATCGCCCTCTTCTGCAACGTCGACAAGGATGCGGTTATAACCGCCAAGGACGTTGAATCCATATACGAGGTCCCCCTTATCTATCATAAGGAGGGGCTCGACGAGAAGGTTACGAAGCTCCTCAACATCTGGGCGAGAAAACCGGACCTTTCCAAGTGGGAACAGATAGTGGACATCATAAAGAATCCCAAGAAGCAGGTGGAAATCGCAGTTGTCGGGAAATATGTGAGACTCAAGGACTCATACAAGAGCCTCAACGAAGCCCTCGTCCACGGCGGTATCGCCAACAACTGCAGGGTAAACATCAGGTATGTCGATTCCGAGGAGTTGGAACACGGACCCACCGACCACTTCCAGGACGTGGACGGCATCCTCGTTCCCGGCGGATTCGGCGACAGGGGCATAGAAGGCAAGATCAGCGCCATACACCATGCACGGGAAAACAAGATACCCTTTTTCGGCATCTGCCTCGGCATGCAGCTCGCGGTCATCGAGATGGGGAGGAACATGGGAGGGCTCGAAGGGGCCCACAGCAGTGAATTCGACGAAAACACCTCCTGTCCCGTCATCTATCTCATCGAAGAGTGGATAGACCGGGAAAGCCAGGTGCAAAAACGCGACCAGTATTCGGACAAAGGCGGCACCATGAGGCTCGGGGCTTACCCGTGCAAGCTGAAACAGGGCAGCCTGGCCTTCAAGGCATACAATGAAGAACTCATCCACGAGAGACACCGGCACAGGTACGAGTTCAACATGACATACAGGAAGCAGCTCGAGGAGTGCGGAATGCGGGTAACAGGCATATCTCCCGACGGCACCCTGGTGGAGATAATAGAATTCAAGGACCACCCCTGGTTCCTGGCCTGCCAGTTTCATCCGGAATTCAGATCAAAACCATTTGACCCGCACCCCCTCTTCAGAGATTTCATCAAGGCCTCCCTCAAGCAGCATCAGGACAGGCAAAAGGGGAAAAGGAAGTGAAGGTAGCCAACCTCACCATCGGAGGGAGACCCTTCTTCTTTATCGGGGGTCCCTGTGTCATCGAAACAAGAGATATGACCCTGAAGATTGCAGAACGCTTGTCTCACCTCACGGCCAAGCTGAAGATCCCCTTCATCTTTAAATCCTCCTATGACAAGGCAAACAGGACGTCGGTCCAGAGTTTCAGGGGGCCCGGCATCGAAGAGGGGCTCAAAATCCTCTCAGAGGTCAAGGAGAGAATGGGAGTACCTGTACTCACCGATGTCCATTCCCCGGGAGAGGCTGTGGTGGCGTCCGAAATCGTCGACGTTCTGCAGGTTCCCGCCCTCCTCTCGCGGCAGACAGATCTGCTCGTCGCCTGCGGCAGGACGGGGTTGCCCGTAAACATCAAGAAAGGACAGTTTCTCTCTCCCTATGATGTCAGGCATGCTGCAGACAAGGTAGCCTCCACGGGAAACAGGAACATCCTCCTCACGGAGCGGGGAACCTGCTTCGGGTACAACACTCTCATCAATGATTTCAGGGCCATACCTATCATGAAAGAGTTCGGATATCCCGTGGTCTTCGATGCCACCCACAGCGTCCAGAAACCGGGGGGCCTCTCGGACCGCTCCGGCGGTGAACGTCAGTTCATCTTTTCTCTGGCGAAAGCGGCCATTGCTGTGGGAGCTGACGGGATATTCATGGAGACTCATGTGGACCCCTCATGCGCCCTCTGTGACGGCGAAAACTCAGTCGGCCTTGACGACCTCCCCGGAATGCTTAAGACACTGAAGAGGATCGAAGAAGCCTTGAATACGGGCGAGGCTGGTTGCTGATGGTCCGGAACAGGAAGATACTGGACATCGGCAAAAAGGTTCTCGAAAAAGAGGCCGCAGCGATCCTCCAGGTTAT
>CAYOYU010000287.1:0-5199 GCA_964408265.1 uncultured Syntrophorhabdaceae bacterium | reverse complement strand
GGAAATTAACAAGGCCGGTACCGCCATTCTGCTAGTGGAAAAGAACGCCCGGATGGCGGTCCTTATCGCCAACCGTGGCTTTGTGCTGGAAACGGGCAGGATGATGTTGACCGATACGGCGGCCAACCTGCTAGCCAACGAAGAAATGAAGGAACACTATCTGGGAGGCCATGCCCACATCAAGGAAGCGCGCCAGCGCCGGCGCGATGAGAAAGCAGGTCTTTAACCATCAAAGAGTGCCTCAGGATTCTAAAGAACCTGTCTCCCTAAGGCCCCTAGAGGACCCTGTAGTTCAGCACCTGCCCGTGGTTCTACACGTAGCAATGGCAAGGCGGAGCACAGAACGACGTCCTCAGTAGACAGTGATGGTCCCGGACCTCTTTGCGGCTACCCCGATTGACTTTCCTCACGTGAGTTTCGAGTATTCGCAGCGCCTCATCTTCTCCCCGGTTCCACCTCATGAGGAGGTCGAATGTTCGTTTGCATAGTCGTTGATCCTCTGCAACTGCTCTAACGCATTCAGCCCCTTGCCCACCACCTCATGGGCACCCTCCAGGACGACGGTCTTCACCACGGCAGTATTGAGCCCTTTCCTGGCCCTCGATATGGCCCCCTTGGTGACTCCGCATACTTGAGGAACCTCCCGTTGGGACTTTTCAGAGGTAAGTAATCGATGTAATTTAACTTTGTCTATTTTGGGGGCGGGCATCTTGTCAACCTTTTGGAAAGCTGGTAAAGTAGTTTACCAACAGGAGGGGGTTAGGATCTGATGCGACGTTCGATTCAGGGGGTCGGTTCCTTTTCGGTTCCTTTCGGTTTATGGAACCAACACAGGACTTGCTACAAGGTGTTCCGAATCCCCCTGGGGACGCTCTTAATTCAAGGTCAGCATATGCATTTCATAGGATATAGCTGTACCCGATATCATAGTCCATCATCCAGCAGGAACCTTCAGCCAGCAAACCCGGAAGGACTCGATATTCTTCGGTTTCCTCATCACCCTCCCCGAAAAACCGGGTAGGACTTGGGTCTAAAAGCCATGGTCGGACGAGAACCGAAAGGCTGGTATTACCGGATTGAAGGCAAAACTTCCGACGTAATCCGGGGACCCTACACCACTACGGAGATGAAGGAGTTCTTCTCTGAGGGTTCTCTAAGCAAAGAGACAGATGTACGGTTCGGCACCGAGAACCAGTGGTATCCCGCCTACAAGGTCTTCCCCCTCAACCGGGAGGATGTTCCCGTCACCCGGGTCAATAAGAGGATCTACACAGTTCTCGCCTTGCTGCTCGTGGGGACAATCCTTCTCGCCCTGTTATGGACCCTAAGCGGAAGAGAAACGGCCCAGAAAGCTTCACGGGTAACGACACGCGCCGTGGCTCCCGCTCCACCGGTATCAGAGCTGTCACCGGAGTCCTCGCCTTCGCGAACCGTTCCACCCGAAACTCATCCAAAAGAGACTCCTCCGGCTAGCCCACCCCTGGCCGCACCTTCCTATATGCCCTCCCGGTTGACCCGCCCCGGAGTTATCGCTCTGACCAACAACGCAAGGGCCGAGATCGCGGGGCTGCCTCCCCTTGAGGAAAACGAGCGGCTCAATGCCGTTGCCTCGGCCCGCCTTCAGGATATGTTGGACAAAGGGTACTTTGCTCACCTGTCCCCCACGGGAGAGAGCGCCTCCGATGTGGCACAGAAGGTGGGATACCAGTATAAGATCATTGCGGAGAACATAGCTAAAGGCCAGTTCACGGAGGACCAGAAGATGGTGAATGGTTGGCTCCAGAGCCCCGGACATCGCGCTAATCTCCTTTCTCCGGAAGTAACCGATATAGGAGTCGCCCTGGGCACGGACAAGGTCAACGGCCAGGAAATCTGGATCGGCGTCCAGGTATTCGGGCTTCCCTCTCTGCCTGTAGCCTCCTCGGCAACGGGTCGCGACTCCTGTTCACGACCCAGCGCAGGTCTCAAGGAGACAATCGAGCAGGGCAAAGCGGACTTGTTCCAAGCGAGCACCTCCTTGGTTTCCATGCAGGAAGAACTGGAAAAACTGAAAAAGGAGTTGGAGACTCCTGGAAGAGCGGGATACAGGGATCGGTCGCTTCTCAACGAGTATAACAATAAGGTTCGGATTTTTAACGCAATAGCAGAACAGGCTCGTGTCAAGAAATCGACGGTGGAGGGGATGATAGAAGCTTACAACGCGGATGTGACGAAGTATAATGAGTGCATGCGCGGATCGACACGGTGACCGATTAGTCCGGTCACCAGTTATTCTTCTTTGCGTAGGCCCGTACCTTGGCGATACGATCGTCGATGTTGGGGTGGGAATCGAGTATGCCGGTCCGTTCGTGATCCTTCTGTCCTTGTGCGGCCGATTTGCTTCGGAGCTTCTCGAGAAGATTGACGTACACTTCAGGCGACTGGCCGAAGAATAATCTCATGGCTTTCACCGTCTCCAGATCGGCGGCGACCTCCTGGCTCCTGCTGAACGTGTTCGTTACCGCAGGGTTGATAAGGTAATCGAGAAAAGCTGCACCGGGAACGGCCATATCGATGGCCTTCATCAAAAGACTCGCACTGAAGGATACGGCAACCCTCTTTCCATAATGACCGAGCTTTACGTGGGAAATCTCATGTTCCAGGACCAGGGAAAGTTCTTCTGTGGTAAAAGACTCCACCAGCGGCCTGGTGCATATGATGACCTTCCCTACAGGACTCATGACCGCATTGACCACATTCGTATCTGCGATACGAAGGCTGTAGCCCTTTACCGGTTCGGTGAGGCCCGCCCCATTGAGCGTTTCATAGGCATTCTGCAGTTTACTGTGAAGGTCCGGCCGTTCTGCATAACCGATTTCCTTCATCCCCGGGATGGCCTGGGCAGGAGAAAAAACCGCAAGAAAGAGACTGAGGACGACGGACACAATCCAGGCACCCGCCCCTTTTCGTCCTATCACTTCCAGGTATTTCATCCCAACTCCTCAGTAAGCGGGCCGGTCTTCAGGCTGAAGCCAGAATCCTCAATATCCGCGGGAATATAGACTCAGACACATCAGCAAGAAAACCACCGTGGGTAATGACGAGATACCGACCTTCGCAGACCTCATCTGCGCAAGCCTTCACCTCTTTGGCCAGACGCGGGAAGAAAGGCTTCGATAGACCTCTGTCGCCATAATCCCCCTTGCAGGTATCATGGCCAAGGTTGTGAAGTATCATGTATGGCTTGAACTCTTTGACCCGAGCAATGAAGGCCTCTTTCACCAGCGCCAGGTACTCGTCATCGCCGATTCTGTAGCCCACGTCAACATCAATCTTCGTGCCACTGTCATCCCTGCCGTTGTATGTGCAGAAACAGACGTGGAGAATATCGGCATCATCCCTGAAAATATCTCTGGTGCCATCCCCGTGGTGGGCATCGGTGTCGAGAATAGCGAATCGTCTCTCCCCGGTCATCTCTCTTATGCGGGCGATGGTCGGTCCGGAGCAGGACAGATAGGTGCCCCCCCAGGCTGAAGAGGGTCCCGCATGGTGGCCTGCCGCCACTGAAAAGGCAAGACCGTTGGTCAGATCGCCCGATGCCATGAGCTCCCCTGCCCTGACGCATCCCCCCGCTGCGAGCAAAGCCCCCCTGAAGTACCACGTCTTCCGCACCTGCGCCAGGTATTCCCAACTGTGGACCTTGAGAAGCAGTTCCTCTGACACCGGTTCCGGCTCGATGAGCTTCACTCCCTCCAGGGCCAGTTCATCCTTCATGACATGGGGAAAATTCCGAAACTTATCCCCTATAATATCCCAGTTGCTTCCCTTGAACTCTTCGTGAAAGAAGACTCCCGTTCTCATGGGTTTCCTCCGGCCACTGTTTGTACGGCTCCCGCTGAACCCCAATCGACCCTTTACTGCTTGGCGGCATGCTCATGGAAGGAGAAGTCGTCGTTCGGGTAGAGTTCGAGAGCCTTCGACATGAAATCTATCCAGATCGGGAGCGCAGCGGTTGCCCCGGACTCTTTGCCCCCAAGATTGGTAGCTTTGTCGTATCCGACCCAGACAAGACAGAGAAGGTTCGGTGAGAACCCCACAAACCATGCGTCCCTGAAATCATCTGTGGTACCCGTCTTCCCGGCCAGGTAATAGGGCATCTTTGCAGCGCTCCTGGCGGTTCCGCTCTTGATGACCCCTTTCATCATATCAACAAGAGCCAGAGAGACCTGGGGCGACACGACGTTTTCCGCCTCGGCCTCCTCTTCGTTGTACTTTTCCTCACCTTCAACGGTGGTAATCTTTGTCAGTGCTCTCGGCTCCTTATATGTACCACCACGGGCAAAGGTCGCATAGGCCGCAGCGAGGTCAATAGGGGCTATCTCGGTTGTACCGAGGGCCAAAGACAAATTGGGTTCAAAGTTGCTGTCGATATGGAGCTTCTGCGCCATCTCAATCACGTTGTTAACGCCCACCCTCTCCAGGAGCCTCACCGTAGCCGTGTTCAACGATAATTCCAGGGCCCTTCTCATGGTCACATCGCCATGGTACTCGTTGTTGTAGTTCCTCGGCTGCCACACCTGGTGGCTGTAAGGGTTGGTGAAGGAAAGCGGCGAATCCCTGAGAATGGTATCAGCCCTGAATCCCTTCTCCAGCGCGGTGAGATAGATGATGGGCTTGAAGGCTGAACCGGGCTGTCTCTTTGCCTGCACCGCCCTGTTATAGGGAGAAGCGGAAAAATCCCTTCCACCTATCATCACTTTAAGGTTCCCTGTCTTCACTTCGAGGGCAATGAGCGCCACCTCGGGCATAGCCTGGGTTTTAGGGTGCCGCTTCCTGTACTGGTCTATGCCCCTCTCAATGGAGTCGTAGGCCCACTGCGTCATCTTCAGGTTAATGGTAGCTTTTATGTTGAGACCCCTTGTGTAGAGATCCTGAGCCTCCTCAAATTGGTCCTCCAGGGACTGCTTCATGTATTCGATGAAATAGCCCGTCTTCTTCTCGTAGGCCCTGAAGGGGGCTAGGGTAATAGGCGTGTTTAATGCTTTGGCGTAAACTTTCGGGGCAATGAAATTTGCGTCGAGCATCCTCTTGAGGACCGTGTTGCGCCGTTCCAATGCCTTTTTCGGATTCTTGAAGGGAGACAGCTTCGACGGAGACTTGGTCAGGGCGGCAAGGAGGGCAGACTCCTCGACGGTAAGCTCACTGCTCTTCTTGTGAAAG
>CAYOYU010000286.1:4697-5207 GCA_964408265.1 uncultured Syntrophorhabdaceae bacterium | reverse complement strand
CCTTGAACTCTCCCTCGGCAAACTCCCGTGCCGCCTGTCTGATGTCTAGCTGCTCACTGGTTAGCTCCACAAAGACCTCCACTACTCTCAGGGCATACTACCTCGGTACAACAGCGACCTACTGAATATCTCATATAGCAGCGCGATCCTCCGTGAGAACCGTCTTGGAATGCCAATCCTGCATAGCAAGCAATAGAAGTGCAACCCATTAAGGTGGTGCTGTAATGCCTTCATCCCACCCCCACCTCTTCGGATTGACTGTTCTACAAAGCCTTTCTACGACTCGATCGGCCTTCGTCGTCTCCATATTCTCCTGCCATCCTGCGTAGGAATCCGCGCAGCAATTGGTTTCTCCAAAGATACCTCGATATCAACCCAGTAGCTCCTTTTTTATCTCCTCGGATATTTCTTCGGAAAGTTGAATATTGAATCCCACTTTCTTCATACTGTCGATCATCCGAATGCTGGTCTCTGCCTTCATTTCTTAAAGCCCAGGCACTTTGCTCCAGT
>CAYOYU010000286.1:1115-4687 GCA_964408265.1 uncultured Syntrophorhabdaceae bacterium | reverse complement strand
TCCTGCCCCAATAACTCAACCGCTTTCTCCAGGTCGTCTACTTCGAAGGTAAGGTTGTGCACGCCCGGCCCCTTTTCTTTCAGCTGCTCCCACCAGGAACCAAAATTCTCGATGGGTTGAATAATCTGCAACACTACGTTACCCAGGGCAACGTGGACTGTTTTGCATCCGCTGAATTCACTCAAAAAACCGCTGAACTTCTTCTGTATTTTTGTTGCGCCAAAAACCTTATTAAGAAGTTCGTAGGCTGCTTCTGCGTCATTGACTACGATCTCAATATGCAGCATCGGTGATATCTTCACTGCCATCGAAAGCCTCCTTTTATTCTGTGAGGAATTTTTCTGTATGTACACATCCGACCCCTTCCTTCCCAACTGTATCCACATCAATTTCGCACTTGCTTAGTATTACCGAGGACGATACTGCATACAATAGAGGGAATCCTTCATTTTTCGAGGGCCGGACGAATATTCCGCACCACGTGTACAGCTACTAGGTCGGACATGTACCTGTAGAGAGTGCACTCGGCGCTCTCTGCCTTTCGCTTCGTAATCCATCAACAAGATTATTAAGAAGTCGAATACGATGATCATCGCTCCCAATGCAAAGTTCGCTTCGGCCATCATCACTAACTTCAACCTGCCCGAAAATGAGACCTTCATAAGCGTCACTGCCCTCCAGTCCTCCGGAAGCCACAGGAGAAACAACAGGAGGGTTTGCCGGGAATGATCAAGACTATCTCGTGATTGTAGACCCCGACTTCGAGGAACTGATACCCTCTTTCCTGAAGAAGACAGAGGCCGGCATCGCGGAAATGGAGGAGACTGTGCAGAAAGGAGATCTAGGTGCGGCGAAGGCTCAGGCGCATAAGTTGAAGGGAAGCTTCAGCGTTTACGGCTTTCCTGCCATGAGTGTAATCTGCGCTGAAGTCGAAAGCCTGGTCAAGACTGAAAACCGGGAAACCGCGATAAAGGAAATAGCCCGCTTGAAGAATCACTTTGTAAATCTTAAGGTTGAATACAAGTAGGTGTATGACAAAGCAAGATAAGGACCGTGAGCGTGTCACGGGTTCAAGAAGAATGCCCGAGGAGGAAGACAATGGATGCGGTAAAGAAAGTTTTGTGGATTGACGATGATGATACTATCTTGGACGCCTACAAGCTGAAGTTCGAAAAAACAGGCAGATTTCAGGTTACCACGACAACAGACGGGAGTCGTGTCATAGAAATGACGCGGGACGTGCAGCCGGACATTATCATAACGGACATCAAGATGCCCTTCGTGAACGGGGCGGATGTGGCGAACCTGCTGCGAGGCGACGAGACTACAAAGGGCATTCCCATCCTCTTCCTCTCTTCCCTCGTCGGGAAGAAAGAGATGGACGATACCGGCGGATTCATCGGCGGCCGCCACATGGCCTCAAAAGCCGCTTCAGTTCCGGAGATAATCGCCAAAGTAGATGCCATGCTGAAGAGTGAAGAGTCATAAGGGAGTCCGTCGCGATTCCGCATGACTTTGGAGGGAACCGCCGTTTCAGGAGGAACATATGGTTGATTACGGAAACCTTGAACAAAAACCGACGGTGTTGGTTGTGGACGATACTCCGGCCAACCTCACGCTAGCCAACAGTATACTCAAAGACCTCTATATGGTGAAGGTAGTGAACCGGGGGGCGAGGGCGCTCCAGGTGGCGGCGACCAAACCCAGGCCGGACCTGATCCTGCTCGACATTATGATGCCGGAAATGGATGGCTACGAGGTCATCAAACAACTGAAAGAAAACCCTGAAACGGCGGATATTCCCGTCACCTTCCTCACCGCCAAGGCGGAAGTGGAAGATGAACAGAAGGGTCTTGAACTCGGTGCGGTGGACTATATCCCAAGCCCATAAGCCCCCCCATACTCCTTGCCCGGGTGAAAACCCATCTGACCCTTAAGAGCGCCCGCGACTTCCTGAAGGACAAGAATGAATATCTGGAAGAAGAGGTAAAACGCCGGATAAAGGAAGCCACAACGGCCCAGGACATGACCATCGTGGCCCTGGCGTCCCTGGCCGAAACACGGGACAGTGATACGGGCAATCACATTCACCGAACCCAGAATTACGTGAGACTCCTGGCAACGAAGCTGCAGAACCACCCCCGTTTTCGCCATTTTCTGACGGACGAAAACATAGAACTTCTCTACAAGTCGGCCCCGCTCCACGATATCGGCAAAGTCGGTATCCCCGACAGAATACTTCTGAAGCCGGGCCGTTTCACCCCTCAGGAATTTGAGATCATGAAGACCCACACCATATTGGGCAAACGTGCCATTGAAGAATCGGAGAAGCTTCTCGAGGCGCCCAATTCGTTTCTCAGCCTGGCGGCGGAAATAGCATACTACCACCAGGAAAAATGGGATTGCAGCGGCTACCCCGAAGGCATCGGAGGCGATGAAATCCCCATCTCGGCCAGACTGATGGCGATTGCCGACGTCTACGATGCCCTCATCTGCCGCCGCGTTTACAAGGACCCCATGCCCCACGAGAAAACCTGCGCGATTATCAAGGAGGGCTGGGGGTCGCACTTTGATCCGGATGTGACCGATGCCTTTCTGGAACACGCAGACGAGTTCCTGGCAATCGCCGAGCATTTCAAGGATACCGACGAGGATATCGAGGCAAAGTCTCAGTTCCTGAAGATGGCCACCGAAGGGGAGGAGCAGTCGTAAGCCGGAGAACCGGCAATATCACGGGGATCGAGTTTCATCCCGCGGCTATGGTGCTGCCACGTCTTCTTTCGCGAAGTCGCGGACGCTTTGCTCCCCGCCCTCCTCAAACATGCGGATCCAACCGGCTACACGCTCCTTGCCGTAGACCCGTTCCCAGCCGCTCACGATCAGGTCCACGGGGATATCGTCATAGACGCCCAAGTCCTCCACGTATTCCATGAACCGTCTGTTTTCGTTGTTATACGCCTGAAAGAGGGCGTCATCCCGGCCGTTGAATTCCAGCGGAGACACTCCATGCCTCAGGCAGAGTTCCGAGTTGAAAGCCGGTGTCGCCTTCACCCATCTTCCTTCGAGGTAGAATTCGACGAACCCGTGATATACGAATAGGTCCGACCCCATGAAATCGAGGAGCTGTTTCGTTGCAAGGTGGTTTTTGGCAATGGCGAAACCGACCCGTGTCGGTATTCCGGAAGCCCTGCCAGCCGCGCAAAGCAGCGATGCCTTGGGCACGCAGAAACTGCGCCCTCTCTCAAGGACCCTGCTTGCCCGGTAGTGCGCCGGTCTGTAAAACGGCGTGTAGGGGTCATACCTGACCGCCTCCCGGGCCGCCATAAAGAGTTTTACTGACCTGTCGACGGGACTTACCGCGCTCCCGACAGCTTCTTCGGCGAATCGACGGATCGAGGGGTGATCGGAATCTAAGATTGATGTTGCCCTCAGGTATCTATCCATGTCCATTCCTTCATTCATACTTTCCCCCTTCTCCTACAATAGTAAAGTCATATCCTCCTGGGGCATTCAGGAGATTCTTCACACTCCAGGGAGGCCGAAGCTCTGAGCGTTGACAAAGCGGCCATTAT
>CAYOYU010000286.1:0-1105 GCA_964408265.1 uncultured Syntrophorhabdaceae bacterium | reverse complement strand
AAACCCGCCGGGCCGGACGGTCAGTTCCTGCCCCACAAACAAAAAGGAGAGGTCTTGAGCCCTTTTCATACGTAGCAGACATACCTGATACCCCTTGGGGTGATGATCCTGGCCATGCTGGTCCTCTTTCTGATCCGCACAGTCACCTTCAGGTCCCTGCACAGATGGGCGCAACGCTCCACTACAAAAGCCGGCGATATGATCATCGTGACCTTCAGGGCCCCTCGATCTTCTGGTGCGTGGCTGCCGGTCTCTGTGCGGGAATAGCCGCGTCCGGGCTGCCCGACCCCTACTCGACCTATATCAGCAGGGCAATATACGTAATCTTCGTCTTCTCCGTCACCATTGCCACCGCCAACCTCTTCGCCGAGATCTTGGGCAACTACATGCGGAAGACGAGCATCCCCCTCCCCACGACAGGCATCGTCTTCGGGGTGCTCAAGGGGTCCATCCTGATGATCGGCATGCTGCTCATACTGAGCATGCTCGGCATCTCCATCACCCCGCTCCTCACTGCCCTGGGCGTCGGCGGTCTCGCCGTGGCCCTTGCCCTTCAGGACACTCTTTCGAACCTCTTTGCCGGGCTCCACATCATCGCCGCAGGCCAGGTAAGACCAGGCGACTACGTGAAGCTCAACACCGGCGAGGAAGGCTTTGTCACTGACATAACCTGGAGGAACACCACGATCAGGACACGGGTAATCGGGCCGTCACTTAGTCAGGTGAAGGTTATACACCCCTCATCCCCCCGCTGGCATAAATCTCCACGGGTACCCTCCGGATACCAGAATACGGTCACCAGTAACAAAAGAGGAAAGATCGCTCGCAAGGAACAAGACCGCATTTGCGATGTCCTCTGGTTTGCCGACCCTGCCGAGTGGTATAGAGGATGCCTTTGCTACAGAAATGAAGAAAGCCTCCCGATCGGCATCCGGCGGCACCACCGAATCCCACAGAGGCGTGTCGACGAGGCCCGGGAGAACCGCATTGACAAGGATATTGAAAGAAGCGAGCTCAAGAGCAAGGTCTAGCGTCAAGCCCATCACTCCGGCCTTTGATGCAGAATAGTGAATGGTGGGGACAATCGGGCACACTGCTGCGGCGG
>CAYOYU010000285.1:0-5228 GCA_964408265.1 uncultured Syntrophorhabdaceae bacterium | reverse complement strand
GGGTGAGCTTCAGCAGATAGCCGGCCGGTTCAATTACATGTACGCCGTCCTTGTGGGCATTCACCTCCTGTATTTCTACATCTTCGGCATGTATGACAGCACGGCGACCGACAGCCGCGTGAGGATCGTTCTTGCCTCTTCCATATCCGTTCTTGCCTCGCTCCTGACCATAGCGATTCTCTTCTACCTCCTCAACGTGAAGAACGTGGGCCGGGTCATCTTCTTCCTGCATTTTGTGGTCCTCCTTGCCCTCATCCTGGCCTGGCGGACGGCCTTTTCCTGGCTTGCGAGCAAGACGAAGCGGAAGATCCTGATCGTGGGAGACGAGAACACGCGCGAGTACATCACGAGTGCGTACCTGAAATCGCTTCAAAAGGAATTCGCGGAAATCGCGTACTTCAACGGCAACGGGAACGGCCGGTCAACCCTCCTCGAGTCGATCGACACCCACCTCAACGGGTACGACCCGAGCCGGTTCAGTGTGCTCTTCACAAAGTACAACGACCTCCCCCCGGATATCGCCGACGCCCTTGTGGATCTTCAGATCAAAGGGGTTGAGGTGAACGGACTCACGCAGTATTCCAAGAAGTACCTCGGGAAGGTGCCTGTCGATGACACCGACCTGTCAACCCTCATGCACCTGTCAAAGACCGTTTCCAACACGACGCACAGGGTCAAACGAATTATGGACTTTGTCTTCTCCCTGGCCGTCCTCCTCATACTCTCCCCTGTCTTACTGCTTGTTGCCATTGTGGTCAAGCTGGATTCAAGAGGGCCGGCGCTGTATGTGCAGAAGAGAATGGGCCAGCACGGCAAGGAATACCATTGCCTCAAGTTCCGGACGATGGTCATCGACGCGGAGAAGGACGGACCCCAATGGGCACGGAAAGGGGATAGCAGGGTAACCAGGGTCGGAAAGGTACTGCGAAGCACCCGGATCGACGAGTTGCCTCAGTTCATCAACGTAATGCGGGGAGAGATGAGCGTAGTGGGCCCCAGGCCCATCCGAAGACACTTTGAGGATCAATACGTAGATGCCGTTCCCTACTACAAACTCAGGCACCTCGTGAAACCCGGCATCACAGGGTGGGCGCAGGTTCACCAGTCAGACCCTAGGTCGGTGGATGGCGTGAAGGAGAGGCTCGAGTATGACCTTTTCTACATCGTGAACATGTCCGTCTTCCTAGATCTGCTACTCGGGGTGCAGACGGTACGGTCTCTCGTCAACAAGCTGGGAAAGGAATCGCGATTTGAGGCATGGGGGCCAGGCTAGCTGTCCGTTTTCTTCTTCGTCCCAAACGGTTGCTCCCTTTCATCAGTCGGGCTCGGAGCCTCGCATATGGCCATTGGGCTCGATAGCTGCCGGGTTCCTGAGAATGCACCAGTCTTTATGGCTACGTCGGTGATCCATGCGCCAAAAGCAGGAAGAAGGGAATAACGCCCGTAAGATCCGAGTCGCGAATATAATGGAGGAGGGTCGCTTCAGCGGCCAGCATAAGCGGATCCTCGCTGTCGCGCAGCGCCTTAGGCAAGAGGGTATTGAGACTCTGGTCTACTTCCCCCAAATGGATTCAGAGTACTTCGAGGCCAGACTCCGCGAAGCCGGCGTCGAGTACAGGCGTATGAACATCAATCGGCCTACCAAGGACCCGCGGCTTTTTGCCCGATACCTGGTTTCTTTTCTGCCTGAAATAGTCGCCTGCTTTCGGCAGCTAAGAAGGGACCGGGTCACCCTTGTCCATTGCAATGGGTCGTGGCAAGTCAAGGGCGCACTTGCCGCAAAACTGGCTGGCAAGAAGGTTGTTTGGCATCTCAACGATACGAAGAGGCCGTTCGTAATCAAATTGATTTTCAGCTTAATGGCGGCGCTCTTGGCGGATACGCTCATCGTAGCGGGCAACCGTGTAAAGTCCTACTATCTGGAAAATGGAATCTTGAGGCGGAGGATGTGTGAAGTCATCCAGGCACCGGTGGACACGAAGATGTACGACCCGGCTGTCGTGACCTCCGATGGGGTGCTTGCGCCCTACAAGGGTATCAACATCGTTACGATATCGAATGTGAATCCGGTAAAAGGGCTCGAGCACTTCATCGACATGGCTAGGATATTGAGCGAGAGGTATGAGAGCCTTGACTTCCACATTGTGGGCAGCATTTACGAGAGGCAGAGGAATTACTACCGGAATCTTCAGAACCGGATCCGAGAATACGGACTCGGAAACGTATGGTTTCACGGCTTTGCAGCCAACATCGAAAACTATTTGAAAGAGGCCGACATATTTGTGTGCAGCTCGCTGTACGAGGCATCCCCGACAAGCGTGTGGGAGGCCATGTCCATGGGGAAGGCCATCGTTTCGACGGACGTGGGAGATGTCGCGGCCATGATTCAAGATGGCTTAAGCGGTTTCGTGGTACAGCCCGGCAGCGGAAAGGCTCTTGGGGAGAAGGTTCGGTTGCTGATCGAGGACCCGTGGCTGCGAAGCCAATTCGGGATACGGGCGAGGGAAGAGGCATTGAAGAAGCTGGACGTCGACGCGTGCGTGATCTCGCATAGCCGAGTTTACCGGATGACGGCCGGTAACCCGGACTTCGGGGAAACCTTTGCCTCGGCAGCAGGTCTTGGAAACTCAGGAGGAGCATCCGGACAGTCTTGTTCATAGGTGATGAATGCTCGCAGGCCCGCCGCTGCGCTTGATGGCGAACCGTTCGATCGGGATTACTGTTGAGCTGGCCTTTGGGGAACGATCACGCATGAGGGCAAGAGCAAGGTGCAGCGTTTGAGAAGGGACATCGACAGGTTACTGGGGCCTGACAAGTCGTTGCGGAAGCTGCTCAGGTTGGCATTCTCCTACAGACTTCTGCCGGTCATCCTGCTGAGAAGCGCTCAGGGTCGGCGCAGAATGAAAATTCCCATCCTGCCCGACGTAATTGCCATGGCGAACTTCGTTCTCTTTGGGTTGGAAGTAGCCAGGCAATGCGAGATAGGGGGAGGACTGATCATTGCACACCCTCAGAGCGTCGTGTTGGGCGCGGGTAGAATGGGAGAGAACGTGACGGTTTTTTCAGGAGTGACCCTGGGAGCCAGGGATCTTGGGATCCCCTTCAGGGCCTCCGAGAGACCGGTCATAGGTGACAACGTGACCCTCGGCACAGGAGCAAAGGTCCTCGGGGGCGTTACCGTAGGGCAGGGGGCTGTAATCGGTGCCAATGCGGTCGTTACGCAGGACGTGCCCGCCGGCGCTCTCGCGGTTGGCGTGCCGGCCGTAGTAAAGATGAAGGCCAGTGATGGGTAAGAAAGCCAGGGTGGACGAACTGCGCAAGCCCCACGTGCTTGAGATCATGATGTATTGGTTTCCGTATGAGGGACCGATCCCGACTATTTATGCTGCGCTATTCGACCGGCTGCTGAAACAAGGGTACCGGATTTCGTTGATCGCCTCATTTCCGCACTATCGATTTGGCCGAGAGGAGAAATGGGCCGAATACAGGGGAAGGTTCTTCGAGCGGTCGGACTGGAACGGCATCGGCCTGCACCGCGTTTGGGTGCTTGCCCCGGAGTTCCGGTCGAGGAGGCTGAGCCTATTCTTCAGGTTTCTTAACTATGTTTCCTTTGCGATTTCTGCACTCGCCGTCGGCCTGGTAGTTTCGAGAGGAGCGGACGTTCTTTTTGTCCCTTCATCGCCACCGCTTCTGGCGGGGTTCGTCGCCGCAATCCTTGGCAGGCTGGGAGGAATCCCTTTTGTATACAACGTACAGGACCTGTACCCTGAAAATCTTGCGGCTCTTGGGATTCTCAGGAACAGGCCGCTCCTTGCTGCGCTGAGCAGGTTCGAACGATGGCTTTACAAACGAGCAAGCCGGGTGACCGTTATCTCTCGAAAGATGGAGGATGCGATAGCCGCAAAGGGGATCGACAAGCAGAAACTATCTATGATTCCGAATTTTCACGAGACCGATCGTATTGTCCCCCTGCCCAGAATGAACGGCTTCTCGGCCGCTCACGGGCTCGACAGGAAATTCGTTGTGTCCTATGTGGGCGGTGTCAGCTTTACGCACGGGCTTCAGTTTGTGGTCGAAGCGGCCGCCGTGCTGACGCGATGGGAGGAGATCTGCTTCCTGATCCTTGGAAGGGGAGAGTACCTGGACAGGGTAGAAGACTTGGTGAGAAATCGTGCGCTCCAGAATGTGCTCTTCTTGCCTGAGGTTCCTTACGAGCAGGTCAAACAAGTGTGGGCCGCTTCCGACGTATCTCTGGTCTGCCTGGTGAAAGGGGCGAGTTTGTACCAAGTTCCTTCCAAGACGTTTGGTATCATGGCAAGCGGTCGCCCCGTTCTTGCGATGCTTGATGAGGCAAGCGAAATATGGAGCATCGTAGCGGATTCGGGAGGGGGCGTGTGCGTCCCGCCGGAGCGGCCCGACAAGCTTGCGGAGGCGATTCTCGATCTCTATGGCAACCGGGAGGAGGCAAGGAAGATGGGTGAGAGAGCGAGAGAATATGTAGTGCGCAATTATTCGGAAGATTGCGTCTCAAGAGCGTACGATGATCTCTTCACTTCGGTGCTGGCGGAGAGGAAGACGGCCATGGCAAGGGTGAGCGCGATTTGAGCGGGAACTGCTCGCAATGGGAGATCTGGAGATGGCGAAGATTCTTGTGACGGGGGGGTGTGGGTTTATCGGGTCCTACGTCGTCGAGGCGCTCTTGCGGAAAGGGTTAGTGCCTGTTGTCCTTGACAACCTGTCCCCTCAGATTCATGGGAAACATCTCATCATACCGCAGGAGGTCCTGCGTGAATGCGAGTTCCTCAAAGAGGATATTCACAACGTCTCGCGGCTCAGAAGCCAGCTGGCCGGAGTGACGGGGATCATCCATCTTGCTGCCGAGACGGGAGTGGGACAGTCGATGTATGAGGCCGAGCGGTACACCCGTGTCAACGTTGCTGGGACCGCATGCCTTCTTGACCTTCTGGGCCAGGTAATGAGGAAAGTGGAAAAGTTTCTCCTGGTTTCCTCAAGGGCTGTCTACGGGGAAGGCAGTTACCTCTGTGAAAGGTGTGGAGAGACCCGGGTGAGGGAACGCCTCGTTGCAGATTTGGAGAGCGGCCAATGGGAGGTGAAATGCCGGCAGTGTGGGGGGGGTGTCGCACCCAGGGCGACGTCTGAGGATGGTCACATAGAACCCGTATCTGTCTATGGAATCACAAAACTGGCCCAGGAGCAGTTGGTGAGCG
>CAYOYU010000284.1:4969-5280 GCA_964408265.1 uncultured Syntrophorhabdaceae bacterium | reverse complement strand
AGAAAGACGGGATCCCGGAATACGAAGGTCTCGCGGATCTTCTCAAGGCAGTGCTGTCAGGTTCCAGGCCGGTAATCGACAAGATGTGGCTGCCTAAACCCCGGCAGGTCGGGACCTCAGGCAAGACGGTGAAACCGAAAGTATATCTTGCCATGGGGATAAGCGGCGCCTTCCAGCATATCGCCGGCATGAAGGATTCAGACTGTATTATAGCGGTGAACAAGGACCCGGACGCACCGATCTTTCAGTACGCCCATTTCGGCATTGTCGGTGACATGCACAAAGTAAGAGACACACTTAAGGACATTGTA
>CAYOYU010000284.1:989-4959 GCA_964408265.1 uncultured Syntrophorhabdaceae bacterium | reverse complement strand
ACTGACAAAGAACAGCGTGTACTCGTCGTAGGTGGAGGTATCGGAGGCATAACCGCAGCCCTGGAGATTGCCTCCTGCGGTGTCCAGGTGACCATGCTGGAAGAGGGACCTTCGATAGGTGGGCGGATGATCCAGTTGGACAAGACCTTTCCGACCCTGGACTGTTCCACATGTACCCTTTCGCCGAAAATGGTGGAAGTTGCCTTGAATCGCAATATAGAACTCCTGTCATGGGCAAAACCTATCGCCATAGAGAAACGGGGCAATGGGTTTACCGTTACCATCCTGAAGAAGTCGCGGTTTGTTGACATTACAAAGTGTACAGCCTGCGGGAGCTGTTCTCCGGGCTGTCCGGTGGTAATGAAGAGCGAGTTTAACATGGGCACGGGTCCGCGAAAGGCCATATATATACCCTTTCCGCAGGCCATACCCAACAAGGCAAGCATCGATAAACGACAGGACCGCCCGTGCAAGGCTGCCTGCGTCGATGTATGCCCCGTCCATACCAATGTCTTGGGGTATCTGAAGCATATAAGCGAAGGGAGGTTTGAGGATGCCTACATGCTCATCAGGCAGACGAATCCTTTCCCTTCAGCCTGCGGCAGGGTGTGTTACGCACCCTGCGAACGGGTCTGCAACAGGGGGCAGATAGACGACCCTCTGGCTATACGCGATTTGAAACGGTTTGCCGTTGATTCATTTGATCTTGACGCTCTGGAACCACCCCAGGTGCAGAAGACGGAGAAGCGGGTGGCGGTTGTCGGGGCTGGCCCTGCAGGGCTTGCCTGTGCCCATGATCTTGCCATGGAAGGGCATGACGTTACCGTCTTCGAGGCGCTTCCCGAGCCGGGTGGTATGCTAAGGTATGCCATACCGGAGTACCGCCTGCCGAAAGCAGAACTGAAGAAAGAGGTCGGATATATCGAGCGGATGGGCGTGTCGATCCGGTGCGGTGTTGAAATCGGAAAAGATGTGCCTCTCGATACCTTGAAGACAGATTTTGATGCCATATTTATCGGCACCGGTGCACCGAAAGGGTTACTCCTGGGCGTACTCGGAGAAGAGGCGGCCGGGGTAATGGATGGCCTCAGGTTCCTCCGTGCCGTCAACAGCGGTGAGGCGGTGTCGGTAGGCAACAGCGTGGCGGTTATAGGCGGAGGGAACACGGCAGTCGACTGTGCGCGAACTGCGAAACGGATGGGAAGCAAAGAGGTCAAGCTTGTCTATCGCCGGACCCGCGAGGAGATGCCTGCTGCCGATGAGGAAGTGGAAGCTTTGCTTCACGAAGGGGTTGAGATTCAATTCCTCACGACGCCCGTAAGGTTTTTCGAAGAGAGTGGAAAGCTAACGAAGATGGAATGCATCCGGATGGAACTGGGTGAACCTGATGCCAGCGGCCGCAGGCGGCCCGTGGAGGTTAAGGGTTCGGAGTTCTCTGCGCCCGTGGACACTGTTATTACGGCCCTTGGCCAGGCACCTCAGACCTCTTTTGTGGGAGGACTCGGTGTGGCTCAGGGCAAGAATGAGACCATACAGATAGATCCATCCTCGGGTCTCACCAACGTGGAAGGTGTATTTGCAGGCGGCGATGTGGTCACCGGTCCTGCCTACGTGATCGATGCCATAGCTGCAGGCCGGAAAGCTGCCAAAGCCATCCGCCGGTATCTCCGGGGTGCGCCGGTAGTCAGCGGTGCCTCCGAAGTGAAACCGGAGAAGCTCTCCGAGAGCGAAGTGGCGGAACTGTCGAAAACCACGGAGAGCAAGACTCGCCTTCCTATGCCTGAAGAGCCGGTGGATGAGAGAATTACGGATTTCAGAGAGGTGGCAACGGGATACAAGCCCGAAGAGGCCATGGCCGAGGCGTCACGCTGCCTTGCGGGCCAGATAGAGGGCTGTATCCAGTGCGGGGAGTGTGAACGGCGGTGCGAGGTGAATGCTGTCGACTACGCCATGAAAGACGAAATTGTGAAGATGGATTTTGACAGCGTCGTTCTGGCCCCGGGTTTTGATCTCTATGACGCAACTCAAAGACCGGAATACGGTTATGGAACCCTGGAAGGCGTGGTGACGGGAATAGAGTTTGAAAGGATGTGCTCTGTCACAGGACCTACCGGCGGCGAAGTCCGGCTGAACGGGAAGGTTCCCAAGAGGTTCTATTTCATCCAATGTGTAGGCTCCAGAGACAGGCAGAGCGGTGCCCGTTTCTGTTCCCGGGTCTGCTGCATGTATACCGCAAAACACGCGAGCATCGTGAAAGACAGGATACAGGGTTCGGAGATCTATGTTTCCTACATAGATGTGCGGGCCTACGGAAAGAACTACGAAGAATTCTACAAGAGTACCCAGGAGGCGGGTGTAACCTACATAAGGGGGATCCCCGGAGAGGTAACGAAGACCGACAACGGCCTCCTGGTGCGGGTTGAGGATATGTTGAGCGGAGAAATGCGCGAGATTGAGGTGGACCTCGTGGTCCTTGCCACAGGAGTGAGACCGCGGAAGGGGACGGAAGATCTTTGTAAGATCATGTCCGTCGAAAGAGATGAATATGGATTTATCAAAACGAATTCAGTGGCTCAGTCGGTGACGAACGTGGAAGGTATATTTGTCTGCGGTATGGGTGCAGGACCGAAAGATGTGCCTGATACTGTCGCGTCCGGCGGGGAAGCAGCATCGAGATGCATGGAGTATATAAACCAGTGAATAGTGAATGGTGAATAGTGAACAGCGATAGTATGCAAACCTTATTCGTTCCACGTTCCACGTTCCATGTTCCATGTTCCACGGGGGTCATCGAATGAAAACAGGCATCTTTATCTGTCATTGCGGTCACAATATCAAGCATACAGTAGATGTAAAGAGACTAAGTGCCTATTTCAAGAAGATCTCAGGAGTCACCGTTTCCGAGGATTACGCCTTCGTCTGTTCCGAACCTGGACAGGAACTGATCAAGGAGAGCATAGAGAAGCATGGTCTCAATCGGGTTCTCGTAGCATCATGCACCCCTGGGCTTCATGGAGAGCTTTTTAAGGATGTGCTCCGGAAATCGAATCTCAACCCTTTTCTATTGCGAAGGGTAAGTATTCGGGAGCACTGCTCGTGGGTCGGAGATGATATCGAAGATAACACGGAGAAGGCAAAAAGGCTTATCCTGTCCGCACTCTATGGGGCTTCTCATTATGTACCCCTGGAAGAGAAGGTGGTCGATGTTACGAAATCTGCCCTCATTATAGGGGGTGGTGTCTCCGGATTGAGCGCTGCAACATTTCTCGCCAAGATGGGCATACAGGTTTATCTTGTGGAGAAAGAGGCGGAGCTTGGCGGCCATGTAAAGGATCTGAAAAGCGTATGGCCCATCGGAGAAGAGGGTTCGAAAATAGTTTCAGACATGATAAAGGACCTTGAAGTAGCGGAGAACGTGGAGATATTTACGTCCACCACGATTGATTCCTTCGAAGGGTTCTTCGGCAACTACCAGACGGTACTCAATACGCCGGCAGGGGAAAGGAAACTGGCGGTGGGTGGGGTGGTTGTGGCGATAGGTTTCTCGCCCTTTGACCCGAAGATAAAGCCGGAACTCAACTACGGGAATGACCCCAGAATCATGACCACCATGGATTTTGAAATGAACAAGGATTCGCTCTCTCTCCCGGAGAATCCGAGGATTGCAATCCTGCACTGCGTGGGGTCGAGGGATGAACAGATAGGGAAGCCCTACTGTTCGAGGGTCTGCTGCGTCAACTCCCTCCGTGTGGGAAATGCCATAAAGGATAAATACAAGGATTCCTATGTCGAGTCCTTTTACATGGATGTGCGGGCCCATCCGAAAGGAGGCGAGGAATTTTTCGAGGATACGCAGGAAAAGGGTGTGCTTTTCACCCGAAGCAATATAGGAGAAATTATCCCTACTCCCGCAGGATTAATGATACGGGGAGAAGATACCCTCCTGGGGGAAGTATTCGAACGTGAGTTC
>CAYOYU010000284.1:0-979 GCA_964408265.1 uncultured Syntrophorhabdaceae bacterium | reverse complement strand
CGATCTTGCTGTCCTTTCAATAGGCATGTCCAATCCGGTGGATAGCAAACTGATGGCGTCACTCCTCAAAATTACTCTCGATAAGGACAAGTTCTTTCTTGAGGCCCACATCAAGTTGAGGCCTTTTGATACGTCGGTAAAGGGCATACTCATCGCCGGGTCCTGTTCCGGCCCGAAGGATGTGGAGGAGTCCATCAACCACGGCAGGGCGTCAGCTCTCAAACTTTACGCATTTTTGAACCTGGGGTATGCGATTGTAGATCCTTTCATCTCCTTCGTTGATCCGAAGAGATGCAGTGGATGCAGAATGTGTGAAACTGCCTGTGTTGCAAATGCCATTAAGTTTGATGAAGAAACACGAGTGGTTCATGTGGAGGAAGCGGCTTGCATGGGTTGCGGGCTCTGCAATGCTACCTGTCCCTCGTCTGCAGTAAGTTTGAGAGGATATTTCGATGCCATCATTGACGATGAAATAAGCGCTTTGACGGAAGCGATTTGAAAAGAGTGTTGAGTATTATGTGTTAATTTTGGGTGCTGATTGTAAGGACTGTAACCCAAGACTCGAAACCTGACACTATAATACGGAATTCATGGAGGAAGGATGTCCGAAGAGAAGGCTGAAAAGAAACCGGAAATTGTAGGATTTGCATGTTCCTTCTGCACATTTAAGGCGTCTGAGATGGCCGGAAGCCTCAGATTGAAATACCCTGACGGGGTGAAACTGATACAGGTCCCCTGTTCGAGCAGGGTCGATCCGGCCTTTGTGCTCAAAGCGATCTTCGAAGGGGCAGACGGTGTTTTTGTGGCGGGATGCCATCCAGGTGATTGCCACTTTATTAAGGGTAATTTTTACACCAGAAGAAAGATGGCCGCCCTGAAGGAGATGCTTGCCGCCTTTGGTATGAAGGATAAGGCCAAACTCTTCTGGGTCAGCGCGGGTGAGGCGAGGCGATTTGTGGAGAAGGTTTCGGGAATGTAC
>CAYOYU010000283.1:3188-5327 GCA_964408265.1 uncultured Syntrophorhabdaceae bacterium | reverse complement strand
AAGTTTATCAGCTGCAACCCGTCGATCTGAGGCATCGACAGGTCTGTAATCATTACATGATAATCGTTCTCCTTGAGGGCATGAAGGGCCTTCTTACTGTCAAGGAATGCCTCAACATGATACCCGTTGCTGCTCAGAAACTCGCTGAGCAGAGTGAGTATGCTCTCTTCATCCTCAACGATTACTATTCTGCCCTTGTCCACTCCTGGCGCCCCGTTTATCGATTATGAGATTCATATTGTTGAGCATGTCCCAAGCTTTCTTCTTGTCCTCCTCGCTCTTTCCGTCATCTTTCGAATCGATGACATAGGTGGTCTTATTCTCGTCCTTCCTAACCTCCATGGTGTCTGCAGCGATAACCGAGAAAGGCCGCGAAAGACCCAGGACAAACAAGCCTGAAACAGTCAGTAACAGTAAAAGATGGACCCACTTTTTTGTGACCAATCTACACCCTCCCCAGTCATTATTATCACCGTGGGACAGACATTTTGCAACAGGTATTTTGGAACGGCCTGTCCCGCGGCCTGTATTTACAGCCATTCCCGTCACCTCTATCCGGGATAACTTCGAGGCTGCTACTCCTTCCGGTCTCACCCAGGAGTATTTCCAGGCTTTATCGGCAGGCGTCGATTGCACCTTAAGCCAGGAGGGCGTACCGTGTTCGGGCACCTTTCAATCCGGCAGCAAAGGTTCGTACATTCACCCGGGGCAGCCTGGAAAGGGCTGTTTGACAGTTCCGCCGGCTTCCTGTAAAATATTGAAACAATAGAGGATCATCCTTACCTGAGGGGAGACCGAAAGCATCGGCGCGGCCTCAGGTCTAATCGGTACAGCCTCATTGTAATCCTTTAGCACCACGGATAAGATTATAGCCATGCCGGAACATATGGGGACCATCCTTATCATCGACGACGAAGAGTCTATACGTCGCATGCTGTCCACCCTTCTTGGGAAGCACGGGTTCCAGTCCCTTGAGGCAGCAGGGGGCGAGGCAGGTATCGCCATGGCTGAACGGGACAGACCGGCAGTCGTCCTGCTGGACCTCAAGATGCCCGGTCTGGACGGAATAGAGACGCTACGGGAGTTGAGAAAACTGGATCCTGAGATCCCGGTTATCATCATAACCGGCCACGGAGATATTCCTACTGCAGTGGAAGCGATCAAGCTCGGCGCCTATGACTTTCTCACCAAACCGCCCGAGTTCCACCGTCTCATACTTACCATACAGAAAGCCATAGAGAGGAGGGACCTCGAAACAGCGGTAAGAAGACTCGATACTGCCGTGGATTCAACCATGGAATGGTCCTTCGGCAAGAGCCCGGCCATAAAAACCGTTATTCAGCAGGTTCGCCAGGTGAGCTGGACCGGTTTTTCAGTCATCATTGAGGGGGATACGGGCTCGGGGAAATCAGTGGTGGCCCGGACCATACACAACCTGAGCAAGAGAGCCGACAAACCTTTTGTTACCATCGACATGGGTACCATTCCGGAGAATCTTGCGGAAAGCCAGCTTTTCGGCCACGAAAAGGGGGCATTCACCGGGGCCGACCGCAAGAAGCAGGGTTTTTTCGAGGCTGTACAGGGCGGTACCGCGTTCATCGACGAACTGGAAAATATGTCACCCTACGTTCAGAGCAGACTCCTCAGATTTGTGGAGGAGAAACTTCTTTACCCTTTGGGGAGCACAGAGCCTGTCACGGTGGATGTACGAATTATTGCCGCTTCCAACAAAGATATCAGAGAACTTGTGAGAAAGAAGCAGTTCCGGGAAGACCTCTTTTACAGGCTCAGCGAATTCATCATCACATTGCCGCCCCTCAAAGAACGACCGGAAGACATAGAGATTCTGGCGAATCGCTTCTTTGCGGAAGCAGCCACGGAACTGAACAAAGGGGTCACGGACATAGACCCTGATGCCTTGAGTCTTCTTAAACGGTATCCCTGGCCGGGAAACGTGAGGGAACTGAAGAATGTGGTCCGGAGGGCGGTGCTCATGGCCAATAGCGACTCCATTGGACTGGAAAATATAAATTTCCTTATCGAAGACAAATGGGAACAGACGGAGAATCTGCCGGTGCTGCCCCTCAAGGAGGTTGCGGCACTGGTCACAAGGGAAGCCGAAAAGGGAGCAATCAAGAA
>CAYOYU010000283.1:0-3178 GCA_964408265.1 uncultured Syntrophorhabdaceae bacterium | reverse complement strand
CAAAATAACGGGCGGGAATAAGACGAGAGCAGCTTCAATTCTCGAAATCGACTATAAGACACTTCTCAACAAGATAAAGGAATACAACCTGAATAGTTGACCCGTAAGTCTATGGCGCAGATTCCATAAGTATGGAGTCAGTTCCATAACTTCTGATCCTCCCTGCTGAAAAAGAATAATAAAATCAATTAAACCCGTTATGGCATCTACCTTGCTTAATGGAAACTCAAGGGTTCTCATACATGATGGCTGATAGGGCTCCTTTCTTTCCGGACGCCTGTGATCTATGACAAAGATAATCGTGGTAGAAGATTCCTGGACGGTTCGTGAGATGGTAACCTTCGCGTTGCGTGAAGCAGGATATGAAGTTCTTGAGGCCATGGATGAGAAAGACGCCCTGCGAAAGCTTATGGATTCTTCGCCGGATTTGATGATCGCTGACCTGAGCGCTACTCCCGAGGAGGAGAGGGAATTCATCCGGGCCGTGCGATCAGGAGCTTCGCAAAGATCCATACCCCTTGTCCTGGTCATCTCGGAAGATGGGGAATCAAGGAGAGGGCTTCGGAGAACGAAAGGAGCGTCGGCCTGGATAGTTAAACCTTTTACGCCTGACCAATTAATCGCTGTCTTGCGAAGGGTGCTCCCATGAGTGAAGGCAAACTGCCCTATTCCTTTGCATCCGCTCGGATGTGGCGCCTCCGGCAACGCACTTATGATAGAAAAGGCAGCATTCTTGAGAAACCTTGCTGCGTGCATTCTCCCCACATATCATCCGTCATCTTGGAGAAAGGATTGAATTATGAATGATTTACCGGGAAAGAAGAGGGAGGGACTTAAGACCGCAGGCCGTGAGGCCGATGCCCCTATCCAGGGAAAAAGCAAGGCAAGACCTGGCCGAAAGAAGCGAAAAGGCGAGACCGAGGAGATCGGTGCCATCGCTCAGGTCCTGACCGTTGGACTCGATCCGGAAGGGCATATAATCATGTTCAATGGATATGCGGAGGAGACTACAGGTTGGCGCGCCGACGATGTCCTGGGTACAAGCATTTTCGGGCCGGCCTCGGGGACGGGGAGATATCCATGCCTGGCCCGCAAATTCCTGGAATGGCAGGAAGGAACAATCACCCTGCCCCACGTTTTCGAGAATACCGTCCCTGGCAACAACGGCGGGACACGCTATATTTCCTGGCACCTCAATGAGATGAAACAGGCGGGCAAAAAGGCCGGCCTCGTCTGCTACGGTGTAGATATTACCGACAAGAAACTGCTCCAGCAGGACCTTTCGCTGAGGAGGACAGAACTCCCTTCACTCCAAGCCATCGCCGATATAGCATTGAACGCTTATTCGCCGGAGTCGGCCTTTAAAGATATAGCGGAAGAATTGAGTCGGATTACCGGTTATCCCGTAATTACCATTGAACTCTACGATCCTAAACGCCGGGTCATGGTCCATAAGGCCTCATGGGGCACGCCCACGGTATCGGCAGGAATGGAGATACCTCTTGAGGAGTCCCTCTCTGCCGTCGTTGCGCAGACAGGGGTCCCCATAAGTGAAATGGATATCGTCCACAGGGCTGGACCTGTCGACAAAATCATCCGGAATCTCAACATACGGACTTTCCTCTGCGTCCCCATGACCGTCGAAAAGACGGTTATAGGAACCTTAAGTCTTGGCCACAGGGAAATTCTTCCTGTGGACGAAAGTCTTATAAACTGGGCAACCCTTGCAGCCGCCCATATCGCTTTCCTTCATCAGCGAACGAAGACGGATGAAGCCCGTCTGCTGGCCCGTCGTCTCGAATCGATAGCCATTCTTACACGAGGCCTCTCCCACGACTTCAACAACCTCCTCATGACCATGCTGGGCAACATTACGTTGGCAAGAATGCGCCTCGCAGAGAGGGAACCTGCTGCCACTCAAAAGCTTTTGGAAGCAGAAAAGGCGATGCTGGAAGCGCGAAAACTCACCGATCGCCTCCTTACCTTCTCCAAGGGGGGTCAGCCGGTAAAGAAGTTGGTCGACGTGAGGCCAATCCTGCAGGATTCCATACAGACCGTCACGCGGGGTTCAGCCGTGAAGACCGAAGTCCATATCGCTCGGGACCTCCCCATGGTTGAGGCGGATGAAAATCAGCTGCGCAAAGTCCTTGAGAATATTGTCCTGAACGCCCTGGAATCCATGACCGACAGAGGCACTCTTACGGTGACGGCAGTGAGGGCCGCCAACGGGTCTGCTCAGAACCTTATGGGGGAGGACAGAGAACATGCCGTCCATATCTCTATTGGGGACAAGGGCACCGGTATAAAACCGGAGCATCTTCCCCTCTTGTTCGACCCCTATTTCACGACAAAGGAACCTGCGACCCTGAAGAACAGGGGGCTCGGATTGACGGTGGCTCAGGCGGTTATAAAGAAACATCAGGGGAGTCTCGAGGTAGAATCCCGACCAGGGTCAGGGACGACAATCCATCTTACCCTGCCAGGAGTGTTGCCCCCGAAACCCCTCGAAGAACCTGAGCCCGAAGATCCTTCCGAACCCGGAGCAGGGCGTGTGCTCGTGATAGATGACGAAGAGGACGTGAGGAGAGTCACCCGACTGCTTCTTCAGCACATGGGGTACGATGTTACCATGGCCAAAACCTGCAAGGAGGGAGAAGATCTTTTTGCATCGGCCAGACAGAAAGGACGTCCTTTTACGGCCGTTATCCTTGACCTGCCGCTGCCAAATTCTGTTGACGGCGCAGAGACCATCAAAAACCTCATGGCAATGGACAAGGATGTCGTAGCCATTGCGGCCGGCTCCCAGACAACCGACCCGGTCCTCAGCGAGTTTAGAAAGCACGGTTTCAGGGGCTGCCTGATAAAACCTTATGATCTGAATGAACTCAGAAACGTGCTGGAGGCAGTACTTGGGAAATAGAACTTCACTCCCCTTGACCGGGACAGGTCTCCAGGAAACTCCTGAACCCGGCTCGTCGGCTTATCAAGTCTGACGGGCCTGTACGACAGTCTCCTCCAAGGGCAGGTGTCATAAGCGCTCAACCCGATCTTCAGGCCCGGTCGTTATCGTGGTATCACTTAAAGGAAAAATCGAGGTACATCACCTCTTTGTCGCCATTATTGACAGAGAACAGAAAGGGCAATGAGACTATGGGCAGCGTGGTAATGAAGTTCATTT
>CAYOYU010000282.1:0-5387 GCA_964408265.1 uncultured Syntrophorhabdaceae bacterium | reverse complement strand
TTGAGCAGGGAGGGCCTCATCAGGTTCAAGGCCCTCGGCCCTACCGGGAAGGATCAGCAGGAAAAGATGGTAAGGTCACTTCTATGAAGAAACTGATATTCTTCGTCACTCCCATCTTAACCCTTCTCCTTCTGGCCGGCTCTCCATTTACCACTTCCTGCAGCGGACCGGTACACCCGGACGATCTCGTCTGCTATTGCTGCTCCGGTATCCACGGGCAGCACATAATGACGCCCTGCGCGAGATGCCACAAGGACCACCACCAAAGCATCTCCTCCTGGGCACCTGATTTCATGTCAAGCTCTTTTGATCTGACGGTCTTTATGTACCCCTTTTACGATGGGGCCGAATCTCTTTTCTCCGCCGAAATGGTCTATCCTGAAGTTCCCGTCAGGCCGCCTATCACCCTTTAGACTCGCCTATTCAGAACGATTTTGATCGGTCCCGGTCACCGGGGTAATATCCCTCGGGGATAACCATCCCGGTTTTTAGAAAAACGGACAATACCGCGACGACAAAGGAGACGTTATGAGAAAGATACTATTCCTCTATCTCGCTCTCGGGGTGCTCTGTCTCTTTATGAGAGCACCTCTATGGGCGCAGAATCTTAGGGGCGATGCGAAAGAAACATCCAAAATAGCCCTCGATGAGGCCGTGGTGAGCGCCAAACGGGATGCCGGAAAGGAAGAGGGTTCTTCCTCCTTGGGGAGCAACCAGCACAATGTGACTTCCGGTGACAGGGCGCGCACCAGCAACACGGCCGACTTGCTCGATAACATGCCCGGCATAAGTTTGCAGCAGAATGGCGGGGTTGCAGCGATTCCCTTCATGCGGGGTCTCGGCGATGATCGCCTGCGCATCAAGGTTGACGGCATGGACCTGATTTCGGCCTGTGCAAACCATATGAATCCGCCGCTTTCCTACATCGACCCGACCAATGTGAGTGCAGTGAATGTGGTGGCAGGTATTACGCCGGTGAGCATGGGCGGCGACAGCATAGGCGGAACGATCCTGGTCAACTCGGCCGCACCTGAATTTGCCAAGCCGGGCGAAGGTGCCCTCCTCAAGGGACAAGCAGGCGCCTTTTACCGCTCGAACGGCAATGCCTTCGGCGCCACTCTTTCCACAACGGTGGCCAGCGAATATTTGAGCCTGCGCTATTCCGGCTCAGAAACTCAGTCGGACAACTACAAGGCTGCCCGGGATTTCAAGGCTCCGGGACGGGCCGCAGTCGACAGGGGCTACTTGGCAGGCGATGAGGTTGGGTCTTCGAGATACCAATCCTGGAACCACGCCCTTGTGACCGGCCTGCGCAAGGAAAACCATTCGCTTCAGCTCAACCTCGGCATACAGCACATTCCCTATCAGGGATTCCCGAACCAGCGCATGGACATGACTGACAACTACAGCGAGCAGATCAACCTCCGTTATACCGGACAGTACCAGTGGGGCCTCCTGGAAGCCCGTATCTATAACGAAGAGACCTGGCACAAGATGGATTTCGCCAATGACAAACAGTTCTTTTATGGCAGTTCGGCAACCGTTCTGGCACCCGGCATGCCCATGGAGACGAGAGGAAAGAATGCAGGTGCGGTGGTCAAGGCAGATTTCGACCTGTCTGAACGCCACATCCTCAAGGTAGGTGTCGAGGGGCAGCGCTACCGCCTCGACGACTGGTGGCCACCCTCCCCTCCTGTCCTGCCGCCCGGCGTCGCTACCGGAGGAATGGCCCCGAATACCTTCGTGAACATCAACAACGGCAAACGCGACCGCTTCGATCTTTTCACCGAGTGGGAAGCGCGCTGGAACCCGCAATGGACCAGTCAGTTGGGAATCCGCAGCGATACGGTGATGATGGACGCGGGAACGGTACACGGCTATAACAACACCGCCATGTACAACGGAGCGCCCCTATTCCCTGCAACCACCTTCAACGCACGCAACCGTCAGCGGACGGACAACAACTTTGATCTGACCGCACTGGCACGCTATACGCCGAATGTGACGCAAGCCTACGAGTTGGGGTATGCCCGAAAGACCCGTTCGCCCAACCTCTATGAGCGCTACGCCTGGTCGACAAACACGATGGCCATGGAAATGATCAACTTCGCAGGCGACGGAAACTTCTATATCGGGAACGTAGACCTGAAGCCGGAAGTGGCCAACACCTTCAGCTTCACTGCTGACTGGCATGATGCCTCCCGGGAGCGCTGGGGCCTGAAAGTCACACCCTACTATACCTACGTTCAGGATTACATCGATGCCCGCCGTTGCCCCAACTCCGTCTGTGGAAACAGTGCAGCCGTTACGGCGAGCCTGACTGCCGCCACAGGCTTTGTCTACCTCCAGTTCGTGAACCAATCCGCCCAGTTGTACGGCATCGATGTTTCCGGCTACGTCCCTTTGGCCAAAACAGGTGATTACGGCAGCTTCACGGCAACAGGAGTGCTGAACTACGTAAGGGGCGAGAACGAGCGCACAGGCGACAATCTTTACAACATCATGCCGCTGAATGCCAAACTGGCGGTGGTCCATCGTCTCGGCAAACTGACCAGCAGGGTTGAAGGACAGTTTGTGGACGCAAAGACGCAGGTATCTCAGGTTCGCAATGAAGTTAAGACCGCCGGTTACGGATTGCTGAATCTGCGCAGCAGCTATGAATGGAAAAGAGTCCGGCTGGATGCCGGTGTCGAAAACCTGCTGGACAAATATTACTCCCTGCCACTGGGAGGGGCGTACGTAGGTCAGGGGGCAACCATGTCCGGAAACGCTATTCCATGGGGTATTCCCGTTCCCGGCATGGGTCGTTCCTTTTACATGGCCATGACCGTGGCATTTTGACATGAACCACCCTGCGGCAGAATCTGCGGGGTAAGAAACGGCGCTGCGGCGTCAGTCTCGTCAACTTCCGTGAGCTGGCGTCGCCGCGACACCTGGGCGGAAGACGCTCAACCGAATTCAGGAGGAGAATCATGGAATGGCTGAAATGGATCATTGATTACGGTGTCATAGGCCTGCTCATCGTCATGAGCGTGGTGGCAGTGGCGGTAGCCATGGAAAGGCGGTCTTATTACCGGAAGGTCGATCTAAGTAGTTTTACGGATAAGAAGAGGCTTGAACTGGAGCTGACAAGAAGGCTACACCTCATCGCCACTATCGGCAGCAATGCGCCATACATCGGTCTGCTCGGGACAGTGCTGGGCATTATGCTTACCTTCTACACGATGGGCCACGAAGGGTTCATGGATACGGGGAAGATTATGATCGGGCTGGCCCTGGCCCTGAAGGTAACAGCCGTGGGGTTGATCGTGGCGATTCCCGCAGTTACGCTCTACAACTTCCAGGTCCGCCGTGCGAAGGAACTGATCCTCGAGTGGGAGGCGGCGAATGGATGAAAAAGAGTTTCACCTCATCAATATCATACCCTTTGTCGATATCATGCTGGTCCTGTTGACCATCGTGCTGACCACATCGACCTTTATCGCCCGGGGGTCTATACCGCTCGAACTGCCCAGGGCTTCGAAACATGAGGGCGAGGCGCTCCGAACGCAGACTATTGAGATCAGCAGCGGGGGAATACTTTTCTTTAATGGAACGGAGACCACCATGGAGAACCTACCCCGGCAGATCGGGAAGGTAAGCCGGGAGACACCTGTATTGATAAGGGCCGACAGGAACATCCTTCTCCAGTTCTTTGTGGACGTCATGGATACGGTGAAGAATATGGGGTTCAGGCGGGTCAGCCTCCAGACGGATATGAAGAAATGAGAGGACAGAAGAAGGCGTTCCTCTATTCCATGGGCATACACCTCCTGGCTTGTGTGCTGGTCTTTGCCGTCATGAGAGGGTCAACCACGGAGAGAAAGACGCTGGTCATCGATTTCAGTCTTCTGAATCAGCCGGCAGCAAGGCAGTCCGTACAACCTTCCTACGAGACAAGGTCCCGGCCGCTCCCCGTAAAGGTACCGGAACCGCGAACCGCCAATGCAAAGGAGATTCTTAAGCAACCAACTCCCCAGATACAGAGGGTGGCAGTGACGGAAGATCTGGTTGCCATAACAGCACCGGAACCAAAGGCAACATCTCACCCCCATTCCGCTACTGCAGCACCCGCGTCCTCCATGGATCCGGGGATAACAGGATCGGCAACAGGAACACCAGGACCTCACGGCAGCCATGGACCCGATTCCGCGTCATTGTCCGGGGCGGGGGCAGGAACGGACCGGCCGGAGGTGCGTTACGTGAAGGCGCACTTTGCCGCGATACGTAACAGCATCATACGGAGGCTCTCGTATCCTCGCCTGGCCCGCAGGATGGGGTGGGCAGGCACAGTCAAGGTGTCCTTTATAGTCAATGAATCAGGGGGCGTGAATAACGTGAGGGTCCTTGAGACCTCGGGGTTTGAAGTGCTCGACGCCAATGCCGTCGAGACCATCAGACGCTGCTCTCCTTACCCTAAACCGCCGGTCGTGGCCGAGATGGTCATGCCCATCACCTACAGGCTTGAAGAATAATCGCCCGGGTCTCGCCCAGCTCCCGAAGAAGGAGCGTCCTCCGACCTGGAAATCATTTGTCCTGTTGACAAAAAGAATTCCTGACGATAGGATTGATTGCCGTAGATTCGACGATTTCTAAGGGGGTTATAATGGGAGACAAAGGAAAGAAGGACAAGGAAAAAAGCCAGAAACAGACCGTGGGCAAACAGCAGGAAAAGGCGAAGAAGAAACTGGATAAACAGCCGAAAAGATCCTCTTGACGGTTCCGCTGGTAACGTAACGGGGCACGGCACGGGCGGCCTGGGGACAAAAAGGACCCCCCGGGCTGATTACCCCGGGCCAAGTGTGGACCAAACCACCTAACAACTTAAGAATGTCGCTTCAGCCTCAGAGCATTCAGAAGGGTCTCAGGCACATGGACCGGTCGTCCCGAGGACTTGCTGAAGGCAACCAGCCCTGTTTCAACGAGGGCAATAATGGTCGTTCCCCGTGTTACCCGATGAAAGAGGCGGAAACTGTTTCTGGTGAATTCGCCCACATGGGTGTCGATTTGAAGCTCATCGAACATAAATCCTTCGGCCAGGTAGTTCACCGACAGGTCCGACATTAGTATGCTCGTTTTACCGTCGCCGAGATCCGCTTCGCTGAGACCTATAGAACGGAACATGTACGTCCGTGCAGTACCGGTGAGAGAGATAAGCGCATCATAGCTCAGGTGTCCCCCATAGTTTATGTCCCTTGGCTGGACTGCTACGGGGTAATGGAATTCGTACTCCTTCTGTTCAATCAGCTTTACCCGTGGCATAGTCTTCTTTCCTCCACGCCCTAATCTTTGTACAGCTGAAACCCTTTTACAAGAAAAAAGTCACGTCCCTCTGCCCCTAATCCTCT
>CAYOYU010000281.1:0-5391 GCA_964408265.1 uncultured Syntrophorhabdaceae bacterium | reverse complement strand
GGCATAACCGGAGTGGGGTTGCTATGGAAAGTGCGAAAGATATTTGACACTACCCCTTTTGCTTCCATCAACGAGTCTCTCTTCAGAATCAAGGTCATGGCGGGCTCTGCCAGAATCTTATCGCTATCGACTTGGTACAAAGAAATTGTTCGATTATTAGAGATGTAGTCGAGCATTGTTTCCGGTATCGGGATCTCTAAACCACCCACGGTTACTACTATCCCAAAATCAGCGATATGGATGTAGATCTCTTGGTCCACAACCGCGGACCAATCGAGTTCTCCGTAAATGGGGACCAGTATGCCATCGTTTACCTTGAAATACTGCATTACGGTCATCATTTTGCATCACCTGCCTTTTCTATGGATCTTATCCTCTCTTGCTCTTTCTCTGTCCTCATACCTTTGCGCGATATGTTGGCATCCGCAATATCCACATGTTCTGTTCCGCGGACGTTACGTGCTGACCTAAACCGATGGGATGTTTCTGTGTCTGTTTGTCCCAATCCTTTTTGCATGGTCATCACATAGTCTCGAACCGCTATCTCGGTGGACGAAGGCGCATCGTTCCTATGCAGCTCGACTTCCCGAGCAGGTTCGGGCTCTGCGTTCGCCAACTTCAGGCGGGCTTGTTCATCAGTGCCTATATGCTCCGGAGTGGCGGGCTCAACTTTTGCCGGTTGATCCGGTTCAGTGGTTGTTGGTAGCTCCGCTACCGGTTCAGGAGCGGCCCGCTTAGGGAGGCGTTCCGATTGAGCAGCCTGGTCAACTGCGGAAGATGGTACGTGGGATGGGGACATCGAATCGTTAGTGTTCTCCACTCTAGCCTCAATATCCTGATTCATCTTCTCTTCACGCGACGGATCACGCGGTGCGGCAGGCTTATCTTCCCAACCTTCTCCGGCAGCTTGGCTCGGAGCGTTGTCTATTCTGTACACCCAAGGACCGTGCGGTTGCCGTGGTGACTGCTGTGGTTCATCGACGGGCTTAGGAACAATTGATTCTTGAGTTGGACCCGCTGAACGCTCCCTTCTTTCCGTCGTCCCTGTCGGCGCGGATTCAGACTGGGGCCGAGGTAATGATCCATGCTCCTGATCCGTCGGTGCTTGTTGCACGCCGGAACTTGAAGGAGGGCTCTCCTCGCCTTCTATCCGCTTATCGATGTCCTTCTTCATCCTACCTCCACGAGGCGACCCAGTTCGTACGGCTGGTATTTCTTTCGGTACTTCTCCAGGACCTTGGGCCGCGGGCTGTCCAAACGAATAAGCCAGAACCGACTCTGTCTTCGGTGTTTGTCGGGATTCGCTAGCCGTGGTCTTCGGGGTCTTCACTAATTTGCTCGAAATGAACCCATACTGGGCCTGAGACAACGGTTGATTTTCGCGGGTGGTCGGTGGTTTTGACACAGGACCCGGGACGGCAAGACGTTCCTCTCTATTCTCCGTGCCGCTCATTTTGTCTTCACGTGATAAGCTCGGCAGGGCAGGCGTATCTTCTGGGCCTCCGCCAGAAGCTTGGCTCGGAGCATTGCTGACTGCGCAGATCGGGGGAACTTTTGTTTGCCGAGACGCTTGTTCTGGTTCGTTTACTGGTTTAAAAGCTGTGGAATCAGACTGCGGCTGAGATGATGCTTGAATAACAGGTCCAGAAGGTGATTGCCCAGTAAGGCCCTTGTTCTCTATGCGATTCCTTGGTTTCTGAATTATCTTGTCTTCATGTAGCGAACTAGGTTGAGCTTTTTTCGGCCCTTCTCCTGAATTCTGATCTGTAGTCTTACTGGTTGTGTAGACAGGAGGAACCTCCGTCTGTTGTGGAGACTGGTCTGGCTGGTTGAACGAATTGGTTTTAGAGGGTTTTTCGACTTGAGCTGGCTGCGGAGCACCCTCTTTTAGCCCTGTTCCTGTTATCCCGGAACTAGACAAGGCTAGTTGCAGTGATGATTCGGGTCCCGGATTTCGCGGTGAAGGCTGTGTGTTATCCGTTCCAGCTTCACGTGGCGAACCAGCTGATCCGGCGAGAGCTTCTCTGGGGTCTCGTCCGGAAGTTTGATTCGGAGTGTTGCTGCCTGTGTGGATCGATGGAGCGTCAGGTTGCCTCGAAGGCTGTTCCGGCTCCGTGACAGGCTTGGATTCAGAGGGTGTTACAGTCTGGGCAGGTTTAGGAGTAGATGGTGTTCGGTCTGTCTCTGCTGTTCTAGAACGAACCTGGGTTTGTTGTGATGACGTGAGTACCTGATTTACTGGCTTGGAAGGTATAGACTGATAGACCGAGTCCTCAATATTTTGGTGATACCCGTCTGCTGTTGCCGAAGGCCCACTCACGGCCCCATAGGCTAGGTCAGCAGCCATCCCGAGTATCCTGGCACGGCTGGATCTGCCATACATAGGTGCTGATGTTTCCAATAGTCTTGTCGTATCGGTTCTTCCGTATTTTTGCACCAATCCTTCGTAAACCTTACCAGCGTGTTGAGGGCCCATTCCTGCTGCCGACAATATATCGGCGGTTTGCTGGATATTAGGGTCCGGGGGCGAGTTCGGGGACAAGAGGGTGGCTTGCGGGTTATCGTAGCCTGCGGCCGAAGTGCTTACGGTAACATTGTGTATGCCATTAGGCGGTGTTTGACTGGCCGTTCTCGAGGGGTCTTTTTCGCCAATAAGATTAGCGACAGACCTTGGCGCTCCATGCTCACCTACTGATGCGTCGGTATGCCGCTCCATTGGTTCACCCGGCCCAGAATCACACCAAGGTGATGACGAGCGTTGAGGCTGTCCAATCGTCACAGGCTTACTGTCGATAATTCTTCCGGTAGCCGAAGCAGCCGACGGCACCATGGCTCCCAAAATTGCTGACCCGCTCCTGCCTGAGAAAACATTTCCAGTAGAAGTAGGTGTCGAGGTTGCGCCGGGGCGAGCCACGATACCGCCTGTTGGGACAACGCCGGTCTGTTGAGAAATGTTTGTTCCTCCCCATCTTCCGCCGGTAGAAATAGTGCCGGTTGTTCCCCCGCCTAAGGGGGACTTGAAATCAGGATTATTTGGATTGCCTTTGAATCCCCCTTTAAGCTCCTGCCCTTCCATCTTCGTTTCGAAATCTCTTGCCTTTGTCTCGGCTCTTTCTCTGTAAGCGTCTTTGGCGGCAAAGCCGGCGCCAGAATGGTCCGGTGCACGCCCTTTGGCTTGCTCCTCTGCCCTTTTGGTTACAATGGTACCCAAATCAGCATCCGAGCTACGACCCGCAGGTTTACCCCCGTTTTCCCCAGAACCCCGATTCTTTGGGGTGTTCAACCCAATGCCCCTTTTAGCCATTCCACCTGCATTGGATAACCTAGATGCTGTTTGATAGGTTTGATTTCCAACTTCGAGTGCAAACAATCCAGACAACTGTCCGTCCGACACGCCTCCGACAATATCTGTATTTTGTCTGACCACGCCGGATCCCCAATTCATCTCGACACCTTTTCGGATATCATGTGTATACTTGTGTTTGTATGTGGCCTCTTGTCCCTTCCTACCCTCTTCATATAAGACCGACCCATTCTGGTCCAGTAATTGCGTGGTAGCGAACCCGCCTTTGGACACCGACCGCTCGCTGATGGTCCTAAAGTTGTCGATAACCTTTGTACCATCCGGAGCGAGATGAAACTGCCCGACGCTCCACTCCCTTGACTCTTTGCCATCAGGTCCTGCCACTGTCCTCATCGTGACAACGTCCTTCCCCGTCTGACTGTTCGTGTAGGTCGCTGAGACCAGCTTGCCGCTCTGGTCGTATGCCTCGTCGGCACTTACCCTTATCTTCTTGCCCGGATCACCCGGATCGATTATCTCCCGTATTCCGTGGAACTCGTTTGTACTGAACCGATCTCTCTTGGTCCCCGTTTCGGTTCTCGATATGGCCTTATTTATAGTCTCCCACCCTGTTTCCGTTGTCCCTTTATCAAATTGATGTACGCGACCACCCGCCTCTGCGCTTATGCTGATGATCCTGCCATCTTGAGTCTTCTGCGCCCGGAAGCTCACGCCACCGTACTGGTTTGCCGTCTGCTCGATCCACGCCGCACTGTTCTTGAACCCCGGGCCTTGCCGTCTAAGGTCCGCAGCAATATGCATGGCCCTATCCTTCCCAACAGTCATGGCGTCCATATTTTGTTCCAGGTGCTGTTTGTCCACGCCTGCCGTCGCCTTCGTGATATCGAGCGACTCGCTGCGAGCTCCCCCTCTCGCGTCTGCCAGGGTTATACGGCCCCCTGCCATTGCCATGGCAACTCTCTGCCCCTCGCGAAATTGCGCGTTTAATCCCTGAGCGTGCATTTGCGCATTCAGGAATTCCGCCTGCTCTTTTCCCAACGTCCATGATTCTTCTGCATGATGCGCCTTGTGCGCCTGATACATACCCAGAAAATCATTCTCACTGCCGGCGTAACCACCCTGCTTCGCAAACTGATACGTCATCTGCATTTTGGCGGCCTCATTCAGTTTCTTATTGGCTTCCGTGAACGTGGCCACTTCCATGCCACCCTGGAGGTCGCCGTTCCCCGTAGCCTTAAGGGCCGCTCCCACTCCCGCTCTCGCACCCGCCTCATGCGTACCTGTATATGTACCCAATTCGGTTGCAGCCTGCATCGCGTTGATGTCTCTACCTTCATTACTTTTAACGTACTTCATGTAGGTCCTGAGCGTCTGGCCGGCGTGTTGCATCGAACCGCGCTCTATGCTTTGGACCAGGTTTCCGGGAGCGATACCCATCTGCTGTGCCGTCGCGGCAATAGCCTTCGGGCGCGCCTCTGCAATCGCGGCCATCTCTACCCCGCCGATTGATTGGCGCATGTTCTGTGCTGCTGCGCCCTGGACGCCTCTGTTGTACTGTGTTCCGGCCATGGCGTCTACGGCACCGTCCATACCCCCGAAATCGTCCTTAAGCTGGTCAAAGCTCCGTGCCTGGCTTGCCTGCCTCGCTATGGATGCCTGTACCCTCGATTGGAAACCGTATCCCCGGCTGCTGTGACCGAACATCGAACCCCCGAGCTGCCCTTCGGCTGATGCCAGTTTGCCTGCACCGTCAACCAGACTTGCCTCTGCCTTTCCCTTTGACTCCAGGTCCATCCCGACATGCTGCCCGTGTGTTACGCTTCCCGAAAGCTGACCCGACAGGGACGAAAGCGCGTGGCTGCCGAATTTGATGAGCGACCCGGTGATAACTGTGGCAAGCATCAGACCGGACGACCGTATCACGGTAAACATGGCGAGGGACTTCTGCCCGGCGGTCTGAAAGTTGATGAAGGAAAGATAGCCGAGCTGATACTGGGCGACTTCCGTCGCCACCTTTTTGCCGTAATCCATGGCAAACTGGTGAATGACGGCGTCAGTCACCCCCCACGCGGTGAGCCACACAAAAA
>CAYOYU010000280.1:0-5441 GCA_964408265.1 uncultured Syntrophorhabdaceae bacterium | reverse complement strand
GAGGCCGGGGTACCGACGAGGTGGGTCGTGGCTTTAGCCGGGTGAGGGGGCGACCCCCGCGTCCGAGGGCAGGCGTGAGCCCCACTATAATAGAGGAGGAATAAAATGTTTGACGACAAATTGCCGGCGCTCCGGAAGGAGCTCATAGAATACGCGACCTTTGTGGAAGAGATGATTGACAAGAGCGTTACCGGTCTACAAAACAGGGATATGGCGCTGCTCCGGGAAGTGATTGAAAGGGATGAGCCTAAAGCAAACGAAAGAGAGATAATCCTCGATGACCTCTGCACTACCATGATAGCTCAGTATGAGCCTAAAGCCAGGGATCTGAGGACCGTCCTGATGGTTCTCAAAATGAACAACGACCTGGAACGGGTGGCTGATCACGCAGTCAATATCGCGGAGAGCGGCATCTTCCTTATCGACCGCCCCCCGGTGAAACCACTGGTCGACATACCCCGAATGGCTCAAATGGCGGTAGAGATGCTTAAGGACAGCATAACGGCCTTCGTCAATGAAGATTCGAACCTGGCTCAAAGCGTCTGTGAACGAGACTCTGTCGTTGACCGGCTTGCCGGGCAGGTCTTAAGAGAACTGATTGCCTGCATGACCAGGGACCCTGATGCAGTTGAGCGGGCTATCCATCTCCTCACAGTCTCACGGAATCTCGAACGTATTGCGGACCTCTCCACAAACATCTGCGAGGATGTGATATTCATGGTGGAAGGGAAGGTTATAAAGCACCATTGCGCAGACTAGCAGAACCGAGTCTGACAGCCCGGTCCACCGATCATGCCGACTCGGGCCGGTAGGTCTTCAGGCTAAACCCCTCACCGGTTATGTATTCCACGTAGCTTCGCTCTCGAACGAAATCACCGCAATTAAGATAGACCTTCGCAGGCATCCCGTCTTTGCCGGCTACCTCAAGACTGTCGGAAATATGGGAATGGGCAAGGATGACGGCATCACAGCCTGCGACGAACCTTCTTCTTGCGAAAGCCCGAAAAACCGCAATGACCTTCTGGCTGTATCCCTTCACCTTCTTGGAAAGGAAGAAGCCTATGGCGCCCGCTACGCTCCACGTGCGCAAGGGGCCGAGGAAATCCATGGTCCTGTAGGAGAGCGAGGACCTGAGGATGCGGGCAAGCATGAGGTTATCGATGTCGTCTCCGTGCGAAAGAAAGACCCTCTTGTCATCCAGGTGAAGAGTGAGGGTCCTGGAAACGACGGCCCCCGTGTATGACTCGAAATGGCGCCCCATGCCGAACTCGTGATTTCCCTCCAGAAAATAGACCTTCGTGCCAGCCTGGGATACTCTTCTTAAGGCCTCCGCGATGGGCCTGTACCAGGGGAAAATGTAGTCTTCGTACCCGTGGTAGAATTCGAAAAGATCACCCAAAATAGCCACGACGTCGGCGCCTGAACAGGTCTCCTCTATGAAAGCGGTTACCAGTTCACTCTTATTCTGGTCATCCCGGTCCAGATGAACATCGGAGAAGAATACGGCCCTCATCGGTCCTCGTGAAGGTACTCTTCCAGGGCTTTTTGCCACGGCCTCAGGGAAAGGCCCGTGTCTCTTCGAAGCTTGGAACAGTCGAAGACGGAGTAAGCCGGGCGAATAGCCTTCCGCTTCAGCCGCTCCGACGTGATGGGTTTCACTTCAATATTCATCCCCTGCTGCCTGAAAACCTCGCATGCAAAGTCAAACCACGTACAGGAACCGCTGTTTGCCACGTGGTAGATGCCTGCCCTATTCCGCCTGAGAAGGGCCACCATGGGTTCACCCAATTCCCGGGCGTAGGTAGGAGCACCCCACTGGTCGTTTACCACGTCTATACTCCCCTTTTCCCGAGCAGCAGCAGTTATCTTGGTGATAAAGTTCGCACCGCCCCGGCCATAGAGCCATTGGGTCCTTAGAATAAGGGCTGCGGGGCAGGCGGCAATGACCTTCTTCTCTCCTGAGAGCTTAGTGGACCCGTATACAGAGAGCGGGTTCGGCTCATCCTCTTCCAGGTAGGGCACCCTTTTCCTGCCGTCAAAAACATAGTCGGTGCTTAATTGGATGAATCTAACCCCTCGCTCCGAGCAAAGCCCTGCCAGGATACCTGGAGCTTCTCCGTTCACCCTTTCTGCATTTTCCGGCATATCTTCGCAGCCGTCCACATCGGTCAAAGCAGCAAGGTTTATGAGCACATCGGGCTTGTGGTGGTCCAGGACTGTTTCGCCCTGTCTGATATCTGCGATATCCCACTCCTCAATATCAAGGATGACTAGGTCGGCCACTCTTTGGAGGATTGGGGCAACGTTTCTGCCGAGCAGGCCTTTTCCGCCTGCTATGACTATCTTCATCTACCTTTATACATGGTGTCGTAATATTCCAGATAGGCACCACTCTTGATTCTTTCCCACCAGTCTCTGTGTTCCACATACCACTTCACGGTTCCTTCCATGCCCTCTTTAAACCCTACTTTGGTAGTGTAACCCAGTTCTCTCTTTATCTTACCCGAGTCGATGGCGTATCTCCTGTCATGGCCAGGCCTGTCAGTCACATATTTGATGAGGGTCTCCGGTTTGCCGAGAGCAGACAGGATGAGCTTCACTATCTCGATGTTGGCCCTCTCATTCTCTCCACCCACATTGTATACGTTTCCTTCAACTCCCTTGTGCAGGACCAGATCGATTGCCTCACAGTGGTCGTCTACATGGATCCAGTCCCGAATCTGAAGCCCATCGCCGTAGACGGGCAACTCCATATCTGCAAGGGCGTTGGTGACCATAAGTGGTATGAGTTTCTCGGGAAACTGATAAGGTCCGTAGTTGTTTGAACACCTCGTGACGACAACGGGAGTTCCGAAGGTCCTGTGGTAGGCCATTGCCAGCAGGTCGGCAGCCGTTTTGGAGGCTGAATAGGGGCTGTTTGGGGAAAGCGGGGTATCCTCCCGGAATTTGCCTTCGGCACCCAGGGAGCCATAGACCTCGTCGGTGGAGATCTGGACAAACCGCCTGATATTCTTCTTTTTGGCCTGCTCAAGAAGGTTGAAGGTGCCATTTATGTTCGTCTTTATGAAGGCATCAGGATCCAGGATACTTCTGTCCACATGGGACTCTGCTGCAAAGTTGACCACGCTGTCTATGCCCTGCTCAAAGGCAGTCTCCACGTCCTTCTTCTCGGCGATGTCCCCCCTGATGAAGAGATATCTGCTGTCGTCCTCAACTCCTCTTAAGTTTTCCAGGTTTCCTGCGTAGGTCAATTTGTCAAAGTTGATGATCCGGTAAGGATACTTCGAAAGCATATGGCGTATGAAGTTGCTCCCGATGAAACCACACCCTCCCGTGACCAGAATACAATAATCATCCATCCTTTCTCTCCCAGACATAGGGTATCTTATTCACGTGCGGGTCTATCCTATATTCATCCGGATCGTGCGGATTGTAAGGCTCCGTAGGGATATTCACCACTATGGCTTCTCCCGTGCTGACACATTTCCATCCGTGATAGACCATTTTGGGCACTTTCACGAGCAGGGGGCTGTACTCCCCAATGAAGAACTGATCAACCTGCCCCCTGGTTGGTGAATCCTCCCTGTCGTCGAAAAGCACGAGCTTGAGCATTCCCTTGAGGCAGACAATGAAGTCATCCTGCTTCTTGTGATAATGCCATGCCTTCACCACCTGCGGGTACGTCGTGGTCATGTAAACCTGGCCGAAGGTGATGAACATATCATCGTCATTCCTCAGAATCTCCATGAGCCTGCCCCGCTCGTCGGGTATTACTTTCAGCGTCTTGGTGACGACACCATCAATCATAGTAAACCTCCCAATACTGCAGCGACCAAGTTGGTCGAGGGTATAATGCATCGAGTGCGGGAACAGCCGTAGTCTCTCCAGGATCGTTCGCTCACCGGGTTCAGTCTATGAATGTTCACTTGAACCCTTGATCCCTCGACCTTTCGTCCCTCGTTTCAGGTGTTGTTCGCTCCCGTTTGCGATACAAGGATATTTGCCCTCAACAACGATTCAAAGGTACCGGCGTCAGTCCACCAGCCATCCAGCATTTCCCAGGTCATTGTCCCGGCCTGCACGTACGCATTGTTCACGTCCGTGATTTCGAGCTCACCTCTTTCTGACGGCTTCAGGGCTTTCACTATCTCAAAAACGTGTTCATCATACATGTAGATGCCGATGACGGCAAGATTGCTCTTTGGCTCCTTGGGTTTTTCCACAATCCGATGCAGCTTCCCGCCTATTATCTCGGCCACACCGAAACGCTCCGGGTCCGGCACTTCCTTGAGAAGTATCTTAGCTCCCACTTTCTGCCGCTCAAAATCACTCACCGCTTTCACGATGTTCTTCTCTATTATGTTGTCCCCAAGGACGACACATATGGGCTCGCCGTCGGCAAAATACTCTGCCAGGGATAGCGCATCCGCTATACCCCCTTCCCCTTCCTGATAGGTGTAGTTGAGGTGCTTGAGACCAAACTCCTTGCCATTCCCCATGAGCCTCAGGAAATCGCCGGCGTGGTTTCCTCCGGTGACGATGAGGATATCCGTGATCCCCGCCTTGATCAGGGTTTCGATGGGGTAGAATATCATGGGTTTGTCGTAGATGGGCAAGAGATGCTTATTCGTTATCTTTGTCAGCGGGTACAGCCTGGTGCCGAGGCCTCCTGCCAGTATGATCCCCTTCATTGATACCTCCTTGTGGACGATTCACATGATTCTGAAAACGGAAACCCTGCCTTCCTGGTCTCCTCTGGTATGGGCATCTTCACTCTCATTTTCTTTTAGCTCACCGGTTGGACGTGATTCCTGCAAGATCAAAGGAAATACCGATTCTTGTGTCTGAGGGCAACCTCGTCTGGTTCAGCCTGAGTGTCACTGCCCAACACCCCGGCCGGTATGAGAGTTCATACAGCGTATCGACCCACGTCGTATCCTGGAAGGAATAGCGTATCTGATACTTGCCTTCGAAGCGCCAGTACTGCAGACCGACATCAAGGTAAGCCTGGTTCTCGAGCCCCTGGGTGTAGCTGTGGGTTATTTGCCCGTAGGTCAGTGTTGACGGCGCGTAGCGGAAGTAGTTTCTCATCCCCGTGAGGCCGTTGCCTGACGTGTTGAGGGTCAACTCATTCGTATAGGTCAAATTGTCCTTGGGGAAAAGGGTCGTCCTGCCATATATGTCTGAAAACCGTCCCCCTGACCCACGATAGAGGTCGGAAGGCCCCAGAGTCCCCGATAGTCCATAGGTCTGCTGGAGTTCAAAAAGGGCCAGCTCCCTCACTTTATCTCCGGAGGTGGCGTTGAGGTAATGATTCAAGGAATAGGTAATCGTATTGGTCTGGAAGATCCTGTCCGAAGGATCTACGTTGGGAAGGTCCGTGAAAGAGCTGTTTGGGATGAAGTTGTATTGAAGCCTTGGCATAATGAGGCTCTGCATCT
>CAYOYU010000279.1:1155-5482 GCA_964408265.1 uncultured Syntrophorhabdaceae bacterium | reverse complement strand
TTCGGCCAGGCCAAGAAGAACGTCATCAAAATAGGGATGATTGCAGACAAAACCGGGGGTCTGGCTGCCTATGGGTATTCTCACGAGAAGACAGTGAAGGCCGCCATTGCCAAGATAAACAAAGACGGGGGCATCGGTGGGCGCCAGGTTGAACTCTACGTGGAGGACACGGAGAGCAAACCTTCCGTGGGTGCACTGAAATTCAGGAAACTTGTCGAGACTTATGGCGTCGATTTTGTGCTCGACTCCAACAGTTCGGGGGTTGCCGTGGCTTGTGCTCCTGTGGCCAAGGAATTGAAGGTGCCCTATTTCCCCTCGGCAGGTGCCACGGAGATTTCGGGAGACAAGGGCAACCGGTATGTTTTTCAAGCCTGCTCCTCCACAAGACAGGAAACCAAAGCGGCGGCCAAGTATGCTGTCAAGAATATCGGCAAGAAATGGGTAACCGTAGTGGTCAACTATGCCTGGGGCTGGGCGAACGAACAGGATTTTACTACCTACATCAAAGAGAACGGGGGTAGCGTCCTTGCTTCCATAAGGGTTCCGCTGGGAACGAATGACTGGCTGCCTTACCTGAAAGGAAAGATACCGAAAGAGGCGGAGGCAGTCTATTTCGCGAATTTCGGCTCAGATTTCCTCTCCTTCATCAGGGATCTCCATGCGGTACGTCCGGACATCAAGAAACTCGGCGCAGTCTACGCTCTTTCTGCTCAGGACATTAGTGTCCTCGGTCCTCCTGCTGAAGGAGCCTATTGTGTGACGCCCTATCCCACAAGATTCGAGGGGCTGAATACAAAGAACAACAAGACTTACCGTGACCTTATCGGCGTTGATGCAGAGGGTAAGGAACTGAGCACGGGGACGCGATTTGTCCTGGCCTACAACTGGGCGATGTGGGAGGCTGTCTTTACTATTAAGGCAGGTATCGAAAAGAGCGGCTGGCACGGCAAGGAAGATACGCCAAAATTCATCAAAGCACTGGGGGGAATCCAGTTTAAAGAAAGTGTTGAATACCCTCAGGGCGACCTCAAGATACGAACCGAGGACCATTCTTCACTCGTGGGTCTTTATGTGGAGCAGGTGGTAAAGGGCAAACTGAAAGTGGCTGCCAAAATACCTGCAGCCGAGGCAGTCTGGGCTCCTACCGTTGACCATTCCAAGGAGGGGTTTTAAGGGGAGCCGCAATGTCCCTGATATCCGTTACGCGACTTAGGTGGTGCGGGAGTCCTGACTATGTCTGAGACAGTCACCACTGTTCTTTTCCTCCTCGTCAACGGTCTCGTATGGGGGCTGATCATAGCTCTTATCGCCCTCGGCCTGTCGCTGATCTTCGGAGTCATGGGTATAGTGAACATGGCTCACGGGGACATCTATATGCTCGGCGCCGTCATTGCTCTTTCCCTTTCGCCGTTTATCGGTAACTTCTGGGTCGGGCTCGTTGCGGTACCTCTTATCATAGCGGTATTGGCCATCCCTGTGGAACGGTACGTGCTGAGACCGTACGAGGGTCACCATTCCGTGACCATGATTGCCACTACGGGAATATCCTTTATACTGCAGCAGGCAGCCCTGGCTACCTTCGGCGGTGTTCCGAAGAAGATGGACAATCCATGGCCCGTTGCATTCGATTTTCTGGGCGTTTCCTACGAGGGTTACAGGCTCCTTATCGCGGCTATTTCAATCATTATCCTGGTGGGCATCTGGCTTTTCCTCTACAGGACCAACTATGGTGTCCTTATCAGGGCGTCCATACAGGACCGGGCTATGGCGAGTGCCATGGGCATCAACGTGAACAATGTCCTCGTCACCACCTTCGTTATCGGGAGTGTTCTTGCGGCCCTCGGCGGCGTCCTGGCCGCCCCGATCACGCAGGTCTTCTATCTCATGGGTAATGACGTGGTGCTTCTGGCATTTATTGTGGTTATCATCGGAGGGTTGGGCAGCCTCGGAGGTACTCTTGTAGCAGCCCTTTCAATCTGTGCCCTGGAAGGCATACTTGCTGCATTTCTCACACCGACGCAATCAAAGGCGGCAATACTTATTATCATGGTGATCGTGCTCATGATCAGACCAAGAGGTCTGTTCGGCGAAAACGAACGGTAGGTAGAGAGTGGAAAGAAGCAACATCGTACGGTACTTTGCCCTGGGTTCTTTGCTGGTATTTGCGGTCCTGGGTTTTGTCCTGCCGAGCGGAGCCAGGTCACTGGTCATACAGATGATGATCTTCTGTATCTTCGCCATGGGATATGACATTTCTCTGGGGTTTACGAACCAGTGCAGCCTCGGCCATTCAGTCTTTTTTGGAGTGGGAGCCTATGGAGCAATCCTCTCAATCAGTATGCTCAAGGTGGGGCTCCTTCCGGCTCTGCTCATCGGAACAGGAGTGGGTTGTCTGGTCTCCATCATTCTGGGAATTGTCTGTGTGCGACTTTCGGAGGCCTATTTCGTTATCGTCACGGCTATCATCTCGTCCGCTTTCCATCTCCTTGCCATGGATATGACGTGGCTCACAGGGGGTGATGACGGGCTGAGCATCACAGTGCCGCCCATCATCATCGGGTCTTTGAAGCTCTCCCTGTACGACGCAGCAACGAATTATTATTTCGTATTTACCCTCCTTCTTGTCAGTTACCTGGTACTGCACAGGATCCTGAAGGCCCCTTTGGGGCAGATCTTCGTGGCCATCAGGGAGAATGAAAAGCGGGCGCATTTTCTCGGCTACGATGTGCTGCGCTATAAATTGATTGCATTCGTACTTTCCGGTATGTTCGGAGGCCTGGCCGGAGCACTATACACCCTCACCCTGAGATACGCCTCAGCCGACTATTTCAGTTTTTACTGGTCCATCCTCCCCGTCGTATGGTGTCTTGTGGGAGGCCTCGGTACACTGGCGGGGTGCTGGATCGGTGTGGTGGTTATGTCTCTCTTCCAATACTACGTGAGCGCCTGGTTTACCCACTACCTTCTTCTCTTCGGAGTCCTGATCCTTATCATCCTCAGAGTCTCACGAAAGGGGATGCTGGGGTACTTTGCGAGCAGGGGGGTCAGATAACACAGGATGCCTGAAAACGGAAAACTCCTCGAAGTGGTTGGTGTGTCCCGTCGGTTCGGCGGTCTCGTCGCCGTCGACAACGTGAGCTTCAAAGTGGGGGAACGTGAAATACGGGGTATCATTGGCCCCAACGGGGCCGGCAAGACCACGCTCTTTAACGTCATAACGGGAGAACTGAGGGCCAGTTCCGGGAAGGTATATTTGAGGGGTGAGGAGATCACTGCCCTGCCGCCGCACCGGATCTGCCAGAAGGGGTTGAGCCGCACCTTCCAGCTTACCTTCATCTTCCCTGATATGACCGTCTTCGATTGTGTCTGGGTGGGGGTCTATTCCAGGATGAAAGGTCCCTGGAACCTTTTTTTCTCACGGATAGACAGGAACGACGAGATATCGAGGAAGACGCAGGAGATAATCCTGCGCGTGGGTCTGCAGGAGAAACGAAATGAACTCGCCTCGAACCTGTCCTACGGCGATCAGAAGGTCCTGGAGATAGCCATGGCTCTGAGCGCTGACCCGCTGGTGCTTCTCTTGGATGAACCTACCCAGGGCGTGGGTCCCAAGGAGGCGGACGAAATCGTTGAACTTGTGGAGCGTTTATCAGAGAGCATCTCTGTGGTACTCATCGAACATAACATCGACATCATACTTCGTCTCTGTCAGAATATCACCGTTCTCAGTTTCGGGAAGGTGATCGCGGACGGCACCTGTGAGGAGATTGGCTGCAACCTTGAGGTGCAACGGATCTATCTGGGGGAAATGGTATGATATTGCTGAAGCTGGACGATATACACACCTATTACGACAAGAGCTATATCCTCCAGGGAGTGACATTAGAGATCAACAAAGGGGAGACGGTGGCCTTACTCGGTCGAAACGGTGTGGGCAAAACCACAACTCTGAACACGATTATGGGGTTCGTAAAGCCGAAGGCAGGGAAGATCATCTTCAAGGGGAGCGACGTAACCCTTCTTGCAACTTACAAGATTGCCCGGATGGGTCTAAGTTACGTGCCTCAGGGGAGACACCTTTTTCCGAAGATGAGCGTCATGGAGAACCTGAGAACGGGAATGTTGGGACAGGGAGGCAGGTACAACCTGGACTATGTCTTCGACCTCTTTCCGAACATTAAAGATAAACTCGATCAAAAGGCGGGCTCATTGAGCGGTGGAGAACAACAGGCGGTTGCCATATCGAGAGCCATACTTAAGAACCCTGATATTCTCATGCTCGACGAACCAACCACAGGCCTTATGCCGCTCTTCGTGACAAGCCTGA
>CAYOYU010000279.1:0-1145 GCA_964408265.1 uncultured Syntrophorhabdaceae bacterium | reverse complement strand
ACATTGTCCAGAGGTTGAATGATGACGGTATGACAATCCTGCTGGTGGAGGAAAGGGTGCCTTTTGCCCTTTCACTGGCTGACCGTGTCTACTTCATGGTAAAGGGAAAAGTAGAGTACGAGGCTTCAAGGGAAGAACTCAAGGGTAAGACGGAAATCTTTGTCCGGTATCTCGGGATTGAGGTTTAGGTGTCTTCTCTCCAGAAGTTTTCCGTTGTTTTCGCCATATTTCTGCAGGCTGGCAAAAATGTAAGCAATGAAAGGGGGGCGATCAAAGATGGATGAGATCCTTACCACATGCGCCATGGACTGTCCTGACAACTGCGGGATGGTTGCCTGCGTGGAAAACGGGCGAGTCATCCGAATCAAGGGGAACCACAAGCAAGGGTATACACGGGGATTCCTCTGTCCCAAAGGGTATCATTACCCGCGGCGCCTCTACAGCAGCGAGCGGATACTCTATCCGCACAAACGGGTAGGCAAGGTATGGCAGAGGATTACCTGGGATGACGCCCTTCTGACGAGCGCCGAAAACATGAAAGTCTGCCAGGAAAGGTATGGAATAGGCTCCATAATGCATTACCAGCGCTCGGCATCCTGGGGCGCCACGAAACACCTGGTAAAACGCTTCTTCAATCTCCTCGGCGGCGTAACAGTGCAGAGCGGCTCGCTCTGTGCCGGTTCAGTGATGGCTGCCCAGAGGGCCGATATGGGAGCCAGGATAGGCAACGACCCTGAAGATCTTGCAAACAGCAGGCTTGTCATAATTTGGGGCCGCGATCCCTACAAAACGGGCATCCATACGGTTCCTGTCCTGAGGCAGGCACGAAAGCAGGGTGCACGCCTTATCGTTGTAGACCCTATCAGGACAAAGACTGCTGCCATGGCAGATGAGCATGTTGCGCCGCGCCCGGGCAGCGACGGATACCTGGCACTCGGAATGGCCAAGGTGCTTGTGGAAGAAGGTCTAGTGGACACCGGTTTTGTGAGGGATCACACGAAGGGGTTCGAAGCGTTCAGGGCCCTGGCAAACAGCCTTTCCATGGAGACCATCGCTGAGGAATGCGATCTGGGGGCTGATGTCATAAGGTCTCTTGCCCGTGCATATGGCAGTGCAAAGCCAGCAACTACCATGCTTGGCTATGG
>CAYOYU010000278.1:4882-5492 GCA_964408265.1 uncultured Syntrophorhabdaceae bacterium | reverse complement strand
ACGGTATGGGGGCGTTCCTCTATGTATTCTTGCCCCAGACAACCTCTTGTTTCAAAGCAGCGTTCCTCACATCCTCCTCCCAGGACAATAGTTGCGTATTGGTGACCTTCACAGGAGGCAATTGACATGCCACCCACAAGATCCATCAATAGGCCGGTTATGTTAATTGTCTTGGAAAAGGGGAGAACAGAAAAGATCATGGTCCATTCTGGGACGAGAATTGTTCTATTAACTAACGATCGCATTTTGCACTGCCGCCCCTTGTTCGCAGACAAGAATACGACAAGAAGGGAGGCTACGCTACTCTCTTGAAGGCCTCCTTCTTCGCCTGACAGATCGGGCACTCGTCGGGTGGGTTCTTCTCGGCCACATAACCGCATACACCACACACATAATAGTCGACCACTTCCTCTTTGACGAGGTAGTCCAATGCCCCCTTGTACAATTGGGCGTGCCTCTCCTCCACATCCCGGGCTCGGCTGAAGACGAGAGCAACCTTCGATCTTCCCTCCGCTTCGGCTTCCCTGATGAATCCGGGATAATGATCGTTCTTAGCGTACATCTCGTTCTCAAATGCGAGCCTAAGGCTCTCTTCCGTCCTCCGCATCTC
>CAYOYU010000278.1:0-4872 GCA_964408265.1 uncultured Syntrophorhabdaceae bacterium | reverse complement strand
ACGCCTTCTGCCTCAGCAACCGCCCGGAAAAGCCTTCCGATCTGCTCATAGCCTTCGTCGTCCGCGATTTCCGCGAAGAGCCGATTCCGAACCAGCGCTTTGGACTCCGCGGCATACGCTTGCTTGAGATTTTGAGTCGATTTTTCGCCACTCATCCCGTTTCGCTCCTTCTGCAATCCGTTTCGAAGTGCCCCTCATTGACACCCTTACCTCGATGTCTACCTTCTTTACCCCATATCTCTGCCAATTGAAAGTGGGTTTTGGCCCCGGTTCGGCCACTCCCCCGGACTCGCAAGGGTCACCCCCTCTGCCTGCCCGTATCGAGCTTTCGCGGGCGGATCAGTACATCCAGGAAGGTAGCAGGCTCAAGCTGTCACCGGTCTTGACCTTTTTCAATTAATGGTTAGATACTTCAGTTGCGTTGCTAGAAACAGCTTGAAATTGGCGACGGGTGGTTCGTCAAGGCTTGGAGGGGCCGAACTTCCATTGGCCGCTTGGAACCCTCATTGAGCCGCAAGAATCAAACTTGGTGAAGGAGCCGCTCCTTGAAGAATGCACAGCGGGGGGTTCTTCCACGGATCAAGAAAGAGGGAATCATTCCTCATCGTGAAGGGTCAGAGCTGATGATATTCAAGAACAAGAAAGAAAGAGATGACATGATCTGGGAGGAACTGCCTATTCTGCCCATTAAGGGAACCGTTCTCTTTCCTGAGACGATCATTCCCATCCTGGTCGGGAAAGAGGGATCTCTTGAACTGGTCAAACAGGCCTGCAGCGGAGATGGCATCATCGGCATCTGTGCGCTCAAGAACCAGGACGCAGAGCCCATAGACGTTCCGGATATATACACCTTTGGGACCAGGGCAAAGATCGTGAAGACCGTCAACCTACCCGACGGGAACATGAATGTCATACTCCGCGGGTTGAGTCGAATTCAACTACTTGAATTCGTTACAAAAACCCCATATTTCAAGGCAAGGATACTCGAGGCGACGGAAGCGGCGCAGCACGATGATGAAATCACTGCCATGGAGGAGAACCTGAAGAATCAGGCCATCCAGGCGATCAAACTGATTCCTACCATCCCGGATGAGATATCCGTAATGATATCCAGTATCGACAGGCCGGGCTACCTTGCAGACCTCATCGCGTCCAACTTGAACGTGAGCGTTGCCGAAAAGCAGGAGATTCTGGAGGCCATTTCAATCAAGGATCTGTTGAAGAAGGTAACGGTCCTCGTCCACCAAAAGATCGAGATTCTGGAACTCGGCAACAAGATCCAGTCACAGGTCAGGGGAGAAATCGACAAGACCCAGAGAGAGTACTACTTGCGTGAACAGCTGAAGGCCATTCAACGTGAACTCGGGGAGAAAGATGAGAAGACGGTCGAGTCAGAGGAACTGAGGGATCGTCTTGAGAAAAAGGCCCTACCCGATGAGGTGCGGAAGGTGGCGGAAAAGGAGATGGACCGTTTATCGAAAATTCCTCCTCAGGCCGCGGAATACATCGTTTCGCGCACGTACTTGGACTGGATTCTCGAGCTTCCCTGGATGGAAGGAACCGAGGACAATTTGGATATCGCCGAGGCGGCAAATGTGCTCGAAGAGGATCACTACGACCTGGAGAAGGTGAAAAAGAGAATCCTGGAATACCTCGCTGTCCGGAAGCTGAAGGACGACATGAAGGGCCCCATCTTGTGTTTCGTGGGCCCTCCCGGAGTCGGTAAGACCTCGTTGGGAAGATCCATTGCGAGGGCCATGGGAAGGAAGTTTGTCCGGATGTCGCTAGGGGGCATTCGAGACGAGGCTGAGATCCGGGGGCATCGGAGGACCTATGTGGGGGCTCTTCCGGGGCGCATCATACAGGGTATGAAGAAGTGCCAGTCGAACAACCCGATTTTCATGCTGGACGAAATCGACAAACTCGGGATGGATTTTCGTGGAGACCCTTCTTCAGCCTTGCTTGAGGTTCTGGATCCTGAACAGAACTTCTCTTTTTCCGACCACTATTTGGAAGTCCCTTTCGATCTGTCGAAGGTGATGTTCATCGCAACTGCGAACATACTGGAGCCAATCCCACCGGCACTGAAAGATAGGATGGAGGTCCTCGAACTCCCGGGATACACGGAGGAGGAAAAGATACACATTGCAAACAAATTCCTAATTCCGAAGCAGATCGAAGAGCACGGGCTCGAAGGTTCGCAGATCAAGATCAAGAAGGACGCCTTGCAGGATATTATTGCCTCTTACACCCGGGAGGCGGGTGTTCGAAACGTGGAGAGGGAAATAGCCACCATATGCCGGGGCGTGGCTCGGGAGGTTGTGGAAGGCCGAACGGAGCCGGCTATCCTATCAAAACGCGACCTCCAGAAATACCTCGGCCCCATCAAGTTCTTCTCGGAAATAGCGGAAAGAACAACAGAGCCTGGAGTGGCTATCGGCCTGGCTTGGACGCCGGTGGGAGGGGATATCATCTTCGTGGAAGCGGCCAAAATGAAGGGGAAGAACAATCTCATCTTGACCGGCAAACTCGGCGAAGTAATGAAGGCATCGGCGCAGGCCGCACTCGGATTCATTCGGTCCAACGCGGCGGAACTCGGTATAAACGAGGAGATTTTCGAGAACCTGGACATTCACATCCACGTACCGGCCGGGGCCATTCCGAAGGATGGTCCATCGGCCGGGGTAACCATACTGACCGCCGTGACCTCTCTCTTGACCGGAAATACGGTGAACTCGAAGATCGCCATGACGGGGGAAATCACCTTGCGGGGAACGGTCATGCCCGTGGGCGGGATAAAGGAAAAGGTGTTGGCAGCACTACGAGCAGGCATCAGAGAGACGATCCTCCCGGAGAAGAACAAGAAGGACCTTGAGGACATCCCCGATCATGTGAAGGAGCAGATGACATTCCATTGGGTCTCAACGATGAGCGAGGTGCTCCAACTCTCGTTGGGCATCACGAAGAAACCTCGAAAGTTGGAGAAGAGCGTCGGCATACAGAATCAGGCGCAGGCACAAATGTAAGAGAACGGATTGGCATTCCGCTGTTGGGCCTGGGATACGGACCCTGTTTCCTTGGGCCTTCTTTCAATGCGAGCGGTAGTCCAGAGAGTGTCCTCCGCGGAAGTCCGGGTTGACGGTCAGACCTTGGGATCGATCGGGAAGGGACTGCTGGTGTTGCTTGCCGTTGGAGAGGGTGATCACGGCCGAGATGCTGCCCACTTGGCTAAGAAGACCGTAAATCTCCGCATCTTCGAAGACGCGGAGGGCAAGATGAATCTTTCAGTTCAGGAAGTCCGAGGAGGATTGCTCGTCATTTCCCAGTTCACTTTGTACGGCGACTGTAGGAAGGGAAACCGCCCCTCCTTCGTGGATGCGGCCCCTCCGGAAAAGGCCGAACATCTGTACACCGTCTTCTTGGAAGAGGTCGGAAGGTCAGGTCTCCAGATCGCCACCGGACGGTTCCAGGCCAATATGGACGTGTCACTCGTCAATCAAGGGCCGGTGACTGTACTCCTAGACAGCAAGAAGGCATTCTGGACTTCCTCTCTGGTGACGAAAGAGCGGCAAAAGGGGTGAGCAGGACGCGCCCTCCCCTTTCCCGGAAGCCGATGAGTTCCAATACGAACCGCCTTCTCCTGCTGAAGGAGTCCCTGGACGAGCTCCACAGGGGATACGGCCCCGCGTATCTCGAAACCGACCCCTTGCTTCATGTCCACAAGTATGCGGCCCCGGAGGACCAGGAGGTAGTGGCCTTCCTCGCAGCGGTATTCGCCTACGGGCAGGTTCCACAAATCCTGCGGAACCTGCAAGAAATACTGACGCCGCTTTCCGATTCCGTGGCCGAGGCGGTCCGAAAGGGAAACGTCTCCCGCTGGAACCGTATGTACGAGCGGTACGCGTACCGGTTTCAGCAGCGAGAGGATCTGGCATTGCTCCTGTGGCTGCTCGGACGAATCCTGGCGGAATTTGGCACGATCCAGGCTTCTTTTCTCCGCTTCTACCTTGCGCACAAGGCAAGACCTCTCCCCATCCGGAGGGCACTTACGGAGTGGGTTGGTTTCTTGCGAGAGACGCTACGGTCCGGCCCGGGATGGAATGCCCTGGAGAGCCCACGGGGCATCTATCATCTGTTGCCTGACCCTGATTCCGGTTCCCCGTGCAAGAGGTGGAATCTCTACCTGCGATGGATGGTTCGGGGACCGGATGGACTCGATCTCGGTCTCTGGCGATCCATCCCGGCCCGTCATCTGATCCTTCCTTTGGATACCCACACGGCCCGCATCTGCAGATACCTGAAGCTTACGAGTCGTGTTGCTCCCAGTTGGGCAATGGCAGAGGAAATCACCCAGACCCTGAGGAACCTGGACCCAGAAGATCCCGTGCGCTATGATTTTTCTATCGCCCGGCTCGGAATCCTGGCCCGATGCACCAAGAAGATGGATCGAAGCCGATGTATTCCTTGTGAACTGTCAAGGATCTGTCATGCCGAAGAGGATCACCCATAGCGAACCCGCCTCCGCGGAACCACAGGGCAGCGCTCCCCTGCTTCTCGACAAGGAGGGCCGATGGTTCCATGAAGGGGTGGAGATCACCCATGCACGGACCCGCCTGCTCTTCTCGAAAAACATCAGAAAAGGCTCTTCGGGGAAGTACTACGTTCACGTGGGCCCGGAGTCGGCAGAGGTAGTAGTCGAAGACGCTGCCTACACGATCCGATCCGTCACCATACAGGAAGGTCCTGACGGGCTGCCAGAGGATTACATCCTGCACCTGAACGATGAGACGCAAGAAACCCTCGCGTGCGGATCGCTCCTTGTCAGCGGAGAGAACGTGATGTACTGCAAGGTCAAGGGCGGTTCCGAGCGGG
>CAYOYU010000277.1:1977-5530 GCA_964408265.1 uncultured Syntrophorhabdaceae bacterium | reverse complement strand
TCGTGGCATGTCCAAATTGCCAGCGCGTCTTTGCCGAGCACGGTGAACCCCTTGTGGTGGAGAGCCTCTATGAGGTTCTCGCAGAACATCCCCTGCCTCCTGCCGGGGAAGTCAAGGATAGAGTCACTGTCCACGACCCCTGTGCCCTTCGCTTTGATACAGCCCTGCATCAGAGCGTCAGAGGCCTTCTCAAGAGACATGGTTTCACCGTGGAGGAAATGGCGCACCATGGAGAGCAGACCCTCTGCTGCGGCGAAGGTGGAATGGCCGGCCGCTTGGCACCGGATCTTGCGGGCAGGTGGGGTGCCACCAGAAAGGCCGAGGCCCGGGGGCTCCACACCGTCACCTATTGCGCCGGGTGTACCGCTCTGCTCGGTAGTGTCACACCCGCGAGCCACATCCTCGACCTGCTGCTGGAACCCGACGCCCCATTGGGAGCCGGCCCAAAGGTTTCCCGCGGGGTCATAACCTACTGGAACCGCTTGAAACTCAAGAGACGTTTTAAGAAACTGGTCACTGCCCGGACGGTGCGGGAAAGAACTATGAGGGGCAAGCAGGAGGGTTCGCAGAAGATGGTAAAACGCCTCCTTCTCATCGCTCTGGTGGCAGCCGTGATTCTTTCCGTCCGGTTTACAGGTCTGAGCCAATATCTTGAGCAGGAGAAATTAAGGGAGCTTATTGCAGGACGGGGTCTCCTGGCCCCCCTCGTCTACATGCTCGTCTATACCATAGCCCCGGCACTCTTACTCCCGGGGCTTCCCATTACCATAGCAGGCGGCCTGCTTTTCGGCCCCTTCTGGGGAGTCATCTACACGATTACCGGGGCTACTGCAGGCGCAAGTGTGGCTTTCCTCATCGCACGGTACGCGGCCCGGGCCTGGGTAGAAGACAAGCTCGCAAGCCCGCGGTGGAAACAGCTCGATCAGGGAGTCGAGAAGCAGGGCTGGAAAATCGTGGCATTAACCCGTCTCATCCCTCTTTTTCCTTTTAATCTCCTCAATTACGCCTTCGGTCTCACGAAGATATCTTTCCTTACCTACGCATCCGTTACGTTCATCTGCATGCTGCCCGCCTGCATAGCTTTCATAATATTCTCCAGTTCACTCCTCGATCTGATAGGCGGCCACATTTCACCCGCCTTCATAATCGGCATTATCCTCATCATTCTCGTCTCATTGATCCCCCTGGCCTACCGAGCTTACAAAACCAGAAAAGGCGGAGATAACCCTACGTAGGAATCAGAAATCAACCCCCGAAGAGAATTCCATCCTCAACGCGCAGAACCCTCTGCGTATAGCTGGCGTATTCGGGGTTGTGGGTAACCATGACAATCGTCATACCCTCATTGTTGAGGCAGCCCATGAGGTCCATGATTTCCCTGCCTGTTCTCGAATCGAGGTTTCCTGTCGGCTCATCGGCAAGAAGTATCGGAGGCCTGTTGACAATGGCCCGAGCGATAGCGACGCGTTCCTGCTCACCCCCCGAGATTTGTCCGGGCAAACGGTGTGCTTTCTCGGAAAGCCCGACTCTCCCCAGAGCGTCGATAGCCAGTGCTTTCTTCCTCTTCTCCGTCTCCCTTGCAACAGCCATGGGAAGCATCACATTCTCCGCTAGGGTAAGGTAGGGTATAAGATGGAAATTCTGGAAGACAAACCCCAGGGTCTCCCGCCTGAAATCGGCCCTTTCGTCCTGACCGAGGGCATACACATCAATACCTTCAATAACAAGCCTGCCTGAGCTGGGTGTATTGAGAGCACCCACGATGGAAAGAAGCGTCGACTTCCCGGAGCCCGATTCCCCCATTACCGCAATAAACTCTCCTGACTCGACCACAAAAGTCGCCTCTTTCACGGCGGTCACATGCGCTTCACCTTTGCCGTACTCCTTCACTATCTTTTCCCCTTCAATCTTCTTCATCTTTACCTCCTACAAGGCTCTTAACGCTTCATTGGGATCAAGGCGGGACGCCGTCAGTGCCGGATAGGCGCTCGAGGCCAATCCGAGGGTCAGCGCCAGAAGAAAAGCTCCCACTGCAACGAGAGGATTGAAGGGGACCACTGCCCCGTGACCCTCTGCAAAGAGGGGGATCAACAGTTTTGTGGCTGAGAGGCCGGTAGCGTACCCGAGAATCCCTGCCACACCCGAAATAATGCCTGCCTCGAGGAGAATTATCCTGATTACATGACTCCTGCGGAAACCCATAGCCCTGAATATTCCTATCTCAACGGTACGCTCCCTCACGCTCCCCATCATCGTCACGAGTACCATAAGGCTTCCAACGAGTAGAACCAGGGCCGACACCCCATAGGAGAACTTCTGAAAATGGTTGAGGGTTTCCATTCTCCCCTTCACAACCTGCTGAATTGCCATCACATTGGCTCCCGGCAATACTTCCGATATCTGCTTTACCATATCCGGTATGGGACAGCCTGAGCAGAGGGCGCCCACTCCGGCCATGGAGATTCTCCCCTTCTTGTTCAGGAGGTTCTGTGCTAGAGATAAGGGTGCAAAAATAAGTCCGTCGTCCTGCGACCCCGTACCATCCAAAACACCGGTCACAGGCAAGTTCATGCCCCCGATCCTCACCATGCTACCGATGGTAAGTCCGAGCACACGTGCTGCATCCGCCCCTGAGATGATGCCATCTCCTTCAGGAATCTTCCCTCTTACTGTCCACCAAGGTCTGAGCACCTCAAAAGCCTGAAAGTCGACCCCCGCCATAAGTATATGCTGATTGTTTACCGTAACCGGACCAAGCACCATTGGTCCAACCGCAGCGACGTTACTGTGGTTTTCAATAGACTTGATTCGTTCCAACTCTTCCTCACGGATCTCCTTCATCTCGAAGGATACTCCTCCGAGGGAAAGGCCCCCGTATGTGAGCGAGAGATTCTCGGTCCTGGGCACGATAAGAATGTTCGCACCATACATCTCCAGTTTGTGATTGATGTCCGTCTTCATGGCTTCCACGAGGCTCATCATCACTACTACGGTGGCAACCCCGATGAAGAGCCCCGCTAGGATAAAGAGGGCTTTGGCTTTCCTCCTCCGGAGATTTCCTATAGCGATGTCTCTGAGTCTCATCATCTACCTCCTTTGTTTAGCATGAAGTACCGTCTACCATCTTCCAGACTCCGCCCCGCGATTATTACGTGGCCGTTTTCGAGGGTCCTTATGACAGGGACCGGATTGCACCCGCCGACAACCTCATTCACCTTCGTTGATTTGAAACGTCTCCCACAATTCCGGCAGACCATGAAGTCTCCCTCCTGCACGTACCCTTTGCCCTCTCTCCAGCACACGTCACAGGCGTCGAGAGCAGCCCGAAGGATACCGTCGGAGCTTTTTACGACAAAATATCTCACCGTAACTCCGTCAGTCGTCTTGTACTGGTAAAACCGTGCCTTTCCGTCGCTGAAAAGGCTGACAGGATAGCTTGCGTCTTTCAATTGATGAACAGACACCGTTTCCTTCGCGGCCACATTAAATCCCAAAAGCCCGAAGAGAAGGCTGAGCATCACTGCAAATAGCGCGATCCTCTGTTTTCTTGGCT
>CAYOYU010000277.1:0-1967 GCA_964408265.1 uncultured Syntrophorhabdaceae bacterium | reverse complement strand
AAGTGTTGGTACGCACGTGTCCGCTAAGAAGTTCCACATTCACGGAACCGATCGGGCTAGCCTGAGAAGGAGGGGTTTTATTAACGGAGAAGCGAGACTACTTGAAGGTAAACCAATATATTCGGTGGACGAGGCCGGATTCCTGCATCGAAGACTGTCAGCCCATCGTCAGTATCAAAGACATGCGCTGCAGGTGGACCGGATATAATCCTATCCGGGGAACTTCTCTCACCCGCAGCCACATTAGCCTCGCGGGACAGGGGGAGGGCACTTGAGCTCCCTTGTTCGATGGTACAGTCGCAGGCTCTCTCCTGCCCGCAGCAACAGTGTGATGCAGCCCTGTACATGACCGTCATGGACTCCAAGCTACAGCTCCGATGCCCTCTGCTGATGTATGCAGCCTGGGTCTCTGAAACCAAGCCAACGATAAGCAGAATTGCCAGAAGACATCGGACGGACAGTTTACTTTGTCCTATGGATAGCGGCCGAATGAGAGTGCAATGGAGGCCTTGTCCGGAAGCCTTACCGGCACTATATTAGGAGCATCAGAAACGGGCCAAACGAGAGGACCCGTACAGATTCTCTCAGGAGGAACAGGAGATGAAAAAACTCATAACAATGACTGCGATCCTTGTAGCCTTCGTTCTCATAACAGCAGCATATGCCAGGGATTTCGAGGTACAGAAGAAGGCCGGAGATTACAACGTCAGCCTCAAATTCGATAAGTCTGTTCCATCTACAGGCGACAACAACGTGGAGGTCATCATTAAAGATACCGCCGGTGCAGACGTCACCGACGCAAAGGTCGTCGTGGGATACTCTATGGCAGCCATGCCAGGGATGCCGGCAATGAATTATAAAGCCGACGCATCCTTGAAGGGGACGTCCTACAGGGCAAAGGTCAATCTCTCCATGTCGGGTTCCTGGGCCTTTGACGTGAAGATTACACATGGCGGCAGTCCCATCTCCGCAAAGTTCAATATCGACGCGAAGTAAGCGTTTAGCGCAGAGTGGATAGCGTAGAGCCAGAAGCAGACGGGGCAGTGATAGCCAACAGCATCTATACACAGGAGGTATGGGCCAGGTGAGACATATAAGGCGGAGGCTTCTTATCGTTGTCGCGTTCCTTTTCCTTCTGTCCCCGATACCCCCTACTCTTATTGCTTCCCTATCCGTTATCCGTTATCCGCTGAACGCTAATCTCGCACTGTCCGCTCTGCGGTCCACGCTAAATGCTGACCGCCATGCCCTCTCAGCTGTCTTCGCGGCTGATATGAGCCTGCAGGAGCTTATCGACGAGGCCCTGGTAAACAACCCAGAAATACTCTCCTCCGATGCGCGGACGTCAGCGGCACAGTACAGGGTTCCACAGGCAAAGAGCCTGCCGGACCCTATGTTCATGTTCGGGTATCAGAATGAAGGTTTTCGGAGAATCACCGTCGGTGAAGAACCGAATGCCCAGGGAATGTTCTCGCTTTCCCAGATGTTCTACTATCCTGGAAAACGCGCCTTGAAAGGGGAAATGGCTTCAAAGGATGCGGAAAGCCAGAAGGCTATGTCCGTGGCCGTGCGCCACCGTATTACCGCACGGGTGAAAGAACTCTATTATGATCTCTTCCTTGCCCACAAGAATATAGACATCTATCGGGACAGGGCTGCGCTCTTCTCCAGGATAGAGGACGCCGCGCTCGCACGATACTCTTCCGGTATGGGGCCCCAACAGGAAGTGGTAATGGCTCAGACCGAAAAATACATGCTCCTTGAAAAGGAGGAGATGCAGAAGCAGAAGATTCAGGTCGTGGAGGGCATGTTGAACACCACCGTGGGGCGCGACGTGAAGTCGCCCCTCGCAAGACCGGCAGAACCTCCCCTCGCACCCTTTCAGGCATCCCTGGAGGACCTCGTTGGGCTCGCCTATGACCATTCTCCCGATGTAAAGTCGAGGGAAAAGATGATTCAGGGAGCCG
>CAYOYU010000276.1:847-5530 GCA_964408265.1 uncultured Syntrophorhabdaceae bacterium | reverse complement strand
AGCGATCCTGCCGGTTGCAGCGAGATGCAATTCTCTAACGACAATTCATCCTGGTCCACAGCAGAAACTTACGGGACCACAAAGTCCTGGACCCTTGCTGCAGGTGACGGAACAAAGACGGTCTACGTGGAGTTCAAGGATGCGGCGGGCAACTGGTCTGTTGCCTTCTCGGATACCATCGTCCTCGACGGCACGGCTCCGGTGGTCACGCCCTCGGTACCGGGCGCTACATACAGCACAACTCAAACAGTGACGCTGGGATGCGGCGATGGCAGCGGCACAGGGTGCGGGGGCATCTATTACACCACCGATGGCACAGCACCGACAACGACTTCAGCCGTCTATTCGACTCCCATAGTCATAAGCGCAACCACCACGCTTAAATACTTCGCCGTTGACGGCGCAGGCAACAGCAGTTTAGTTGTCACGGAAGTTTACACGATCCAGGGATTCGATATCTTAAGCGCCATCAACCTCAGCAATGGTCTCATCGCCTGGTATCCCTTTGACGGCAATGCGAATGATCAGAGCGGGAACGGGAACAACGGTACTGTGAACGGTGCGACGCCGGCAACCGACAGATTCGGGAATGCCAATAGGGCATATAAGTTTGATGGGGTGAATGATTGGGTGGAGGTACCTCATTCTTCCACGTTGAACATAACCGGCGCCATTACAATGGCTGCTTGGGCTAAGATCATCTCCGGAACCGATGGCGCAATCCTGATAAAAGGAGATCCCCAGTGTTATTTCTGGAGTTGCTCATATGGCATGCAAGTCAATTCTGATGGCACTGTTAGCATACCTCTCTATAGTGGCAGTGTTGAGTTGTATAATTCAGGACCCGGGCTTATTTCCCTGAATCAATGGTATCACATCGCTGCAACGTGGGATGGCACGACCCAAAATTCCAATAACGTAAAATTATACATAAACGGGACATTGGCAGGAAGTTGGACAAAGACCACAGGCTTGAGCAGCAACAACCAGAACCTCACCATAGGTTCACACGGCTCAAGCCTTCTAAGTCCGCTCAATGGTTCCATTGATGAAGTCAAGATCTTCAATCGCGCTCTCAACGCAGATGAAATCCAGGCCTTGTACGGCAACGGCGGCGCAATCAACGCTATTCAGGGAGAGATGCGTTCCACAACCCTCCACGTTGCCTCATACGGCGGCTACAGCCAACCTGTGGACCTTACATACGCCTGGGTGGGTACGCCACCCGCAGGTGGCACCGTCAGCATAACACCATCACCTGTCACACCCACACCTCCAGGCGCATCTGTTGATGTCTCCTTCGCGGCCGGAGCAAGTACTCCGGCAGGCACATACACGCTCAGAATTACTGCCACTGGCGGCTCCATCGTAAAGACCACCGATATACTGGTCAATGTGTCTGCTCCGCTTGCTATAGCCACACCGGCACTCTCTTCAGCCATAAAGGGGCAGGCCTATAGCGCATCGATCCAGGCCTCCGGTGGTATTCCGCCCATCACCTTCACGAAGACTCAGGGAACCTTCCCTGACGGACTCACCTTTAACGCTGACGGTTCTATTTCCGGCCAGCCCACTACCCGGAACACCTACACCTTCACCATTCAGGCTCAGGACAACCAGAACCATACGGCTTCGAAGGAATACACCATAAGAGTCTATGACCCGGCGTATCGGAAACTTATACTCGATTCCGCCTTTTGGCAACTCACCATCCCCAATGCCTCCGGGATGATCTCCGTGAAAGTGGTGGATGACTACGGTCAGGACGCGCCTGTTGCAGTAAACTCACGAATACTCCTATCCTCAAGCTCTTCGACGGGCAGGTTTTCCTCAGACGGACAGGTGTACAGCCAAAGCAACTCACAGTTACTCTGGGTATATGCAGGTGAGAGCGGCAGCATTTTCTGGTTCAAGGATACGGTTGCAGGCACTCCTACCGTCACCGCCTCGGGCGTTGCAAGTACCGGAACCGCCAACTGGGGAACAGACTCACACGCTATTGCCGTCACGACCATTACCACCCCCAACATCACCGTCTCCCCGACGTCCCGCAATTTCGGCAATGTGCGCTCAGCCAACCCGGCGTACCAGACCTTCACCATTACCAATACCGGTGACGCCAGTCTTGTGCTCGGTTCGGTTACCGTCCCTGCCGGTGACTTCTCAATACCTACCGCTACCAATACCTGTTCGGGTCAAACCCTCGCCCCTACCGGATGGTGTACCTTCCAGGGTGTATTCACTCCTTCCACGGACGGCTCCAAGAGTGCCAACATCAGCATTCCCTCCAACGATCCCGATACCCCGGTGCTCACTGTTCCCTTAACTGGACTGGCAGACAGTACCGCACCCTCCGGGGGCACTATCGTGATCAACTCCGGTGCAGCAAGCACAGCAGGCACTGGGGTTACCCTCACACTCTCCGGTTTTGATACCTACGGGATCACCTATATGCAGTTTTCCACCGATGGAACCACCTGGTATGATCCGGTAGCCTACGGGGCTACGAGCTCTTTCAGCCTCTCCACCGGCGATGGCACAAAGACGGTCTATGTGAGGTTCCAGGATGCGGCGGGCAACTGGTCCCAGGCATACGGCGACACCATCACCCTCGACACCACAGGCCCCACCGTGACGGCTGCTCCTCTCGGAGGTACGTTCATCCAGGCGCAGGGCGTGACCCTCACTCCTTCCGAGACGGCAACAATCTACTACACGACGAATGGCAGCGTACCCACGACAGGTTCTTCCGTCTATCAGGCGGGTACTCCCATCCCCATTACCCAGACGACGACCCTCAAGTACTTCGCGAAAGACAGTCTCGACAATCCGGGTCCCATCGGAGAACAGACTTACACCATCCAGGATTTCTCGATCACCGCCGGCAACATCAACATCGTGAAGGGAGACTCCAGACAGTACGACCTTACCCTCGGCTCCATAAGCGGCTTCTCCTCCTCCGTCAGCCTCACCTCTTCTTTCGTGGGAACAACCCCTTCAGGGGTAGGGGTCGTCTTCAACCCCGTCAGCCCCGTCCCCATCGCCACCGGCACATCCGTCAGTGTCACCGTCTCCGCCGATGCTGCAACGCCTGCCGGTGCCTACACCCTCCGGATCACCGCCATCGGCGGAGGGATCACCCGTACAAAGGACCTTACCCTCACGGTCTACACCACCATGGCCGTTGCCACAGATACGCTTCCCTCTGCGACGAAAGGTGCATCCTACAATGCCTCGGTCCAAGTCTCCGGGGGCATCAGTCCCATCACCTTCACGAAGACTCAGGGGGGTCTCCCTGATGGGCTTACCCTCAATAATGACGGAACCATCACCGGTATCCCCACCACCCGGAACACCTATACCTTCACCGTCCAGGCTCAGGACAACCAGAACCATACGGCCTCGAAGGAATACACGGTGAGAGTCTATGATCCGGCCTATCGTCTCCTTACGCTCGACTCGGCCTCCTGGACGGTGGAGGCGAATGCCCTGTCCGGGAAAATACGGGTCAACGTCCTCGACGACTACGGACTAGCTGCAAATGTGTCCTCAGATACCGCTGTTACTATCGCCTCTTCTTCCACAACAGGAAGATTCACCATAAACGAGGGGATGAGCTACAGCACTGCCAACACTGCTACGCTTACCGTCTCAACCGGGTACAGCTACACCGAAGTCCAGTACAAGGACACGACTGCAGGCAATCCGGATATCACGGCAACCGGCAAATCCGGTACTGGTTCGTCCTCCTGGCAGAGCGGGTCTCACTCGATGACCGTTACCTCTCCCGCTCTCAAGACCGCCTCCCTTTCTCTCACCTCCGTGACCCAGAACGCGGTTTACGGGCAGGGCGTCATCGTATCGGGACTGCTCAAGGACTCAACCAACACCCCCTTTGCTGGCAAGAGCGTGAGCATCATCTTCACCTCCCCCTCTAATACGACCTCCGCTGAACAGATCGCCACCACTGCCAGTGACGGCACCTTCTCCCTCTCTGCCACATCCCAGCTCATCGACCGGGCAGGACCCTGGAGTGTGACTGTCACTTTCAAGAGCGATGCAGCCTATAGCGTGGCGACCGCTTCCGCCTCCTTTGGCATTGCAAAGGCGAGTACCAGTATCAATCTGCTTTTGGATGCGAACAGCGTCGGCCCTCTGGGCACGGTGACGGTTTCGGGAAAGCTCTCTACCCAAACGTCAACCTCCCTGGCCGGTATCCAAGTATTCGTCGATTTCGCAGAACCCGACGGTACCATCTTTAGAACCTATCCTGCCACAACGAGCGACGATTCGGGCCACTTCTACCTCTCTTGCGCTGTGGGATCGGATGTGGGCCTGTGGACGGTGACGGCCCGGCTTCCCGACACGACCAACCTCATCGGCAGCACTTCCCCCGAGCGTAGCCTTACTGTTGCAGCATTGGCCGGATACGCTATTCTTGTTGAAGGCAGCGACCCTGCCGGGAACCTTCAGGATAGGGCACAATATACCACGAGCCTTGACGACATCTATCAGAAACTCCTGAAGCGGGCTTTCCTTGCTGACGATATCTACTATCTGAGCTACGAAACCGTCGGCACGCACACCGGTGTCGACGCTCCCACCACCAAGGCGAATGTGCAGTACGCCATCACCACTTGGGCTCTCCAGCAGATGACATTGCCCAACAAGGGCATCGCGCCT